>NZ_SMKH01000002.1 GCF_004348515.1 Actinomadura sp. KC345
GCTATTGCGTGGTGGGGGCGGGCGTGGCAGGCTATTACTGACCGAGCGATAAGTAATTGGGTCTCGGAGGGGACGATGACGACCGACGCGCTGGAGCCGGAGCTGGAGGAGCGGCTTCAGGCGGGGTTCGACGCGACCATCGCGCGGCACGATCGCATCGAGCCGCGGGACTGGATGCCGGACGCCTACCGGAAGACGCTCGTGCGGCAGATCGCGCAGCACGCGCATTCGGAGATCATCGGCATGCAGCCCGAAGGCGCCTGGATCGGGCGCGCTCCGTCCCTGCGGCGCAAGGCGATCCTGTTGGCCAAGGTGCAGGACGAGGCCGGGCACGGGCTCTACCTGTACTCGGCGTGCGAGACGCTCGGGGTCTCCCGTGGGGAGCTGACCGAGCTGCTGCTGTCCGGCAGGCAGAAGTACTCGTCGATCTTCAACTATCCGGCGCTGTCCTATGCCGACGTCGGCACGATCGGCTGGCTCGTCGACGGGGCCGCGATCGTCAATCAGGTGCCGCTCTGCCGGACGTCCTACGGGCCGTACGGGCGCGCCATGATCCGTATCTGCAAGGAGGAGTCCTTCCACCAGCGGCAGGGCTTCGAGTTGCTGATGACGATGATGCGCGGCACCGACGCCCAAAGGGAGATGGTGCAGGAGTCGGTCGATCGGTTCTGGTGGCCGTCGCTGATGATGTTCGGCCCGCCGGACGCCGAGTCGCCCAACAGCGCGCGGTCGATGGCGTGGGGCGTCAAGCGCAACTCCAACGACGAGCTCCGGCAGAAGTTCGTCGACATGACCGTTCCGCAGGCCGAAATGCTCGGGGTGACGCTGCCCGATCCCGGGCTGGCCTGGAACGAGGAGCGCGGCCACTACGACTTCGGCGAGCCGGACTGGGAGGAGTTCGCGGCGGTCGTCCGGGGGAACGGGCCGTGCAACGCGCAACGGCTCGCCCACCGCCAGGCCGTCCACGACGACGGCGCCTGGGTGCGGGAGGCCGCTTCGGCGTTCGCCGACCGGTCCGCTGAGGGAGGTGCCGAGTGAGCGCCGACAGGCGGGAATGGCCGCTCTACGAGGTGTTCGTCCGCGGCAAGCGCGGGCTCAACCACGTGCACGTCGGGTCGCTGCACGCCCCGGACGACGCGATGGCCCTGCGGCACGCGCGGGACGTCTACACGCGGCGCAACGAGGGTGTGAGCATCTGGGTCGTGCGGGCCGACGCGATCACCGCGTCCAGCCCGGACGATAAGGACCCCCTGTTCGCGCCGAGCGGTGACAAGGTCTACCGGCACCCGACGTTCTACGAGATCCCCGACGTCCCGCATATGTGAAGGGGATCAGCATGAGCGACGAGAGCATCTTCGAGGGGCTGATCGGGACCGGGGACGCCTCGCAGTGGGCGTTCGGCACCGACTTCGAGGACCCGCTCGCCGGCGTCGACACGACCGTGCCCGGCGGCGTCGACCACGCCGAACTCGCCATGTACTGCCTCATGCTCGGCGACGACGCCCTGATCATGTCGCAGCGCCTGTCGGAGTGGTGCAGCCGCGCGCCGGACCTCGAAGAGGACATCGCGTTGGCCAACATGGCTCTCGACCTGCTCGGGCAGGCGCGGCTGCTGCTGGCGCGGGCGGCCGCTGCCGATCCGGGCGTTGTGCCCGGTCTTCCGGAAGGTTCGCCGGTTCCTGCGGAGGACGCGCTCGCGTTCTTCCGTGACGCCGGGCAATTCCACAACGTGCGCCTGGTGGAGGTGGCGAACGGCGACTTCGCGCATGTCGTCGTCCGGCTGCTTCTGTTCTCGGTGGCCCGGCTCGCGTTGCTCGAACGGCTTCGCGCCAGCACCGACAGCGTGCTGTCTGCTGTGGCGTCCAAGGGCGTCAAGGAGGTCACCTACCACCGGGACTGGGCGGGACGCTGGTTCCTCACTCTGGCGCAGGGCACGGAGGAGTCGCGTCGCAGGCTCCTCTCGGCGCTAGAGGAGCTGTGGCCGCTCAAGCCTGAACTGGTCTCCACACACCCCCTGGAGCTTTCCCTTGCGAAGGCCGGTGTCGGTGTTGATCCTGCGTCCGTCCAAACCGACGTGGACGCCGTCCTTGACCAGGTGTTCGCCGTGAGCGGTGTCGAGCGTCCTGAGCGTCCGGCCCTTGCCGGTGTCGGCGGACGGACCGGGCGGCACGGCATGCACACCGAGGCCCTCAGCCTGCTCCTCGCCGAGATGCAGGTGGTGGCCCGCGCGCACCCGGGAGGTCGCTGGTGAACGTGAGGGAACGCGCCGCCGAGGCCGCCGGGCAGGTCCGCGACCCCGAGATGCCGATGCTCACCCTCGCCGACCTCGGCGTACTGCGCGACGTCAACGTGGAAGACGGGGTGGTCGTCGCCTCGATCACGCCCACCTACACAGGCTGCCCGGCCATGGCGACCATGCGGGACGACCTCGTCCACCGCCTGAACGACGCGGGCTTCCCCCGGGTCGAGGTGCGGGTCGTCCTCGATCCGCCCTGGTCGAGCGACTGGATCTCCGAGCGCGGCCGGGCCGCTCTGCATGACGCGGGCCTGTCGGCGCCCGGACCGGCGCCCGTGGGCGGCCCCGTGGGCCTCAACCTCGGGCCGACGCGGCGCGCCCCGGCCTGCCCGCGCTGCGGCTCGACGGCCACCCGGCTGACCTCCGAGTTCAGCGCCACCGCCTGCAAGGCCCTCTACCGCTGCACCGACTGCCTCGAACCGTTCGAGCACGTCAAGGAGATCTAGGATGACCACCCCGGCTCCAGCGCGGACCCGGCCGCCCGCCACCTTCCACACGCTGACCGTGGCGGCGGTCGACCACCTGTGCGAGGACGCCGCCGCGGTCACGTTCGACGTACCCGAGGAGCTGCGCGAGGCGTACGCCTTCCGCGCCGGGCAGTCGCTCACCCTGCGCCGGTTCGTCGACGGCGAGGAGCAGCGCCGGTCCTACTCCATCTGCGCCCCGGCCGGTTCCGCGCCCCGCATCGGTGTCCGCGAGATCCCGGACGGGCTGTTCTCCTCCTGGCTCGTCCGCGAGGTGGTGCCGGGGACGCGGATCGAGGTGCAGGCGCCGACCGGTTCCTGGCACGCCGACCCGACGCTCGGCGAGAGGCACCTGTGCATCGCCGCCGGGTCGGGGATCACGCCCATGCTGTCGGTCGCCTCGACCGTCCTGACCCACCCCGGCGCGCGGGTGTCGCTCGTGTACGGCAACCGGACGAGCCGCACCGTGATGTTCACCGAGGAGCTCGGCGACCTGAAGAACCGGTACGGCGCCCGGTTCCAGATGGTCCACGTGCTCTCCCGCGAGCCCCGCGACGTCGAGCTGTTCTCCGGCCGCCTCGACCGCGACCGGCTGCGCCGCCTGCTCACCGACCTCGTCCCCGCCGAGACGTTCGACCACGTGTGGCTCTGCGGCCCGCTGCGGATGATCGAGGACGCGCGAAACGTCCTCGCCGAACTCGCCGTCCCCGCGACCGTGCACGTCGAGCTGTTCTACGTCGATGAGCCCCCGCCGCAGCCACGACGCGACGCCGCCGCCCCTCCGGGCGCGACGACCGAGCTGACCATGGTGCTCGACGGCCTGCGCACCACCTCGACCGTCCCCCGGGACGCGACGATCCTCGAAGGCGCCCAGGCCACGCGCGCCGACCTGCCGTTCGCCTGCAAGGGCGGTGTCTGCGGGACGTGCCGCGCCGTCGTCCGCGAGGGCGAGGTGGACATGCGCCGCAACTACGCCCTGGAACCGTCCGAGCTGGACGCCGGTTTCGTCCTCACCTGCCAGTCCTTCCCGGTCGGCGAGAGCGTCACCATCGACTACGACGCCTGAGCCTCAACGTCTAGGCTTCGTGGCGGGCGAGGCCGTCGAAGGCCAGGGTGGTGATCGTGTCGGCGACGGTCGCCGGGTCGTACACGCCGTCCGCGCGGTACCACTCGACCAGCGAGTTCACCATGCCGAACAGCAGCCGGCTGACCAGCGCGGGCGGCACGTCGTCGCGCAGGGCGCCCTCCTTGACGGCGTCCGCGACGAGCGCGGCGAGCCGGTCGTCGAGCCAGCGGCGCCGCTCCAGCGCGGCCAGCTCGACCCCGCTGTTGCCCCGTACCCGCAGGAGCAGCGTGACGGACGGCTGGTGCGCCACGAGAACCTCGACGCTGTGCCGCACCACCTCGCGCAACCGCCGGTAGGCGGTCGCCCCTTCCCGCTCGCGAAGCGCCTCGGTCACGGTGGCGGTGAGTTCGTCGAGGGCGTCGTCCAAGGCCCGGCTGAGCAGCTGTTCCTTGCTCGTGACGTGGTGGTAGATGGCCGCTTTCGTCAGCCCTAGCTCCTTGGCCAGGTCTCCCATGCTGGTGGCGTCGTACCCCTTGCGGTTGAACAGCTCCACCGCCGTCCGCAGGATCGCCTCCTGGTCATACCCGGGCCGTCCCCGCCGCCTCCGCGGCGGCTCGTCGGACCCGGTCGTCGTCACCCTCGCAGCATCTCACGGCGGCCGAACGCTCACTTCAGCGTGACCGGGAGGTGGTCGACACCGGCGATGAAGCTGGACGTTATGCGCTTGACGTCGCCGTCGATGCGCAGGCGGGGGTGCCTGGTGAGCAGCTCGGTGAGCATGGTGGAGATCTCCAGTTTCGCCAGGCGCGAGCCCAGGCAGAAGTGCGGGCCGGTGCCGAACGCCAGATGGGGGTTCGGGTCCCGTGACAGGTCCGGGACGTGGGGGTCGGAGAACACGGCGGGGTCGCGGTTGGCGGCCGTGTACCAGAGGACGACCTTGTCTCCGGCGCGGATGTGCTGGCCGGCGAGTTCGGTGTGCCGGGTGGCGGTGCGCCGGAACTGCATGACGGGGGAGACGTGCCGCACCAGCTCGTCGGTGCCCGTGGCCAGGCGTTCGGGGGTGCGGGCCAGGTCGTCCCAGAGGCCGTGTTCCTGGAGCGCGATGACCGCACCCGACAGCGAGTTCCGGGTGGTCTCGTTGCCCGCGATGACGAGCAGGATCCAGAACATGGAGAACTCGTCGTCGGTGAGCCGCTCGCCGTCGACCTCGGCGTTGGCGATGGCGGACATGATGTCGTCCGCGGGGCGGGCACGGCGGTCCGCGGCGACCTGCTTGCCGTACTCGACGGTCTCGGCGAACATCGCCACCGCGGCGGACGGGTCGCCGGTCAGCTCGGCGTCCTCGAAGCCGATCATCCCGTCCGACCAGGTGACGATCAGGTGCCGGTCCTCCTCGGGCATCCCGAGCAGGTCCGCCAGGACGCGGGTCGGGAGCTCCTTCGAGACCGTTGTGACGAGGTCCACCGTCCCGGCGCCGGTGAGGTCGTCCGCGATCTCGCGGGCATGGCGGCCGACGGAGTCGCGGAGCGCCTCCACGGCGCGCGGCGTGAACGCGGGCGAGACGATCTTGCGGAGCCGGGAGTGGTCCGGCGGGTCCATGTTGAGCATCATCAGCCGCAGGCCCGCGAGGGTCAGCGCGTCGGCGGTGAACATCTGGGCGCCGCCGAGGTGGCTGGAGAACAGCCCCGGGTTCCGCGAGATCTCGTGCACCAGCGCGTGGCTCGTCACCGCCCAGAAACCGGGGGACGGCGGGGCGGGGAGGCCGCTCGACGCCTCGCTCGCCCGGAGCGCGACCGGGCGCTCGTCCTGCCAGGCGACGGGGGCCGCGGCACGCAGGACGTCGAAGGCGGCGTGCGGCGGGCCCGTCTCGTAGGTGCGGGGGTCGGACAGGTCGGCGCCGCACAGGTCCGCGACCCGGGCGGCCCCTTGCGGAGCGGTCTGTGGCTGCTGTACCTCGGGCAAGGGTCACCGCCGTTGTGCGCTTGTGAACAACCCTGCGACAATACACATTTACTCTTGTGTCTTGTCAAGGGTGGTCGATACGTTGGCCCGGTGCGCACACATGGATGGGGCGGCTCGCCTCCCGCCGGTGACGACGAGGCGGTCGCCCGGATCAAGGCGGCCACGCACCGCTGCGTCCGGGAGCTGGGCGGCGCCACCACCATCGCGCACGTCGCCGCCGACCTGGGGATCAGCCGCCAGACCGTGTACCGCTACTTCCCCGGCACCGACGCGATGCTGATCGCCGCCGCACTCGACGGCACCCACGACTTCCTGGCCCGCCTGTCGCGACGCCTGCGCAGCGTCACCGACCCGGGCGAAGCGCTGGTCGAGGCCGTGGCGTACACCATCCACGAGGTGCCCCACGAGCCGTACCTGCGGCTCCTGCTGGACGTCGAGGGCGGCAACTCCCTGCTGCGCAGCGTCACGTCCGACACCGCGCGGGCCATCGGCCGGTCCCTGCTGGACCAGAGCGCGGTGGACTGGGACGCGTCCGGCATCGGCCCCGCCCCGCGCGGCGACCTGATCGAGTGGACGCTGCGCACCGTGCAGTCCTTCCTCCTCGACCCGGGCGACCCGGCACGGACCCCGCACGAGCTGCGCGCCTTCCTCCGCCGCTGGCTCGCCCCCGCCGTCGCCGCCGCGTCCGGCCCGGCGCCCTCGCAGGCGGCCTCATGACCACCGGCGGCCGCTCGGCCACCGCGGACGGCACCGCGGCGCGCGAACCCGGAAAGCACGAGGCCGCCCTGTTCGAGCGGGACGGCTCCCGCGTCGTCCCGACGGACCGCGCACGCGGCCCCTGGCGCCGGGACGCCCTGCACGGCGGCGCCGTCGCGGCCCTGCTGGCGCACGCGGTCGACGTACCGGGCCGGACGCCCGCGCGCCTCACGATCGACCTGCTCGGCCCCGTCCCCGACGCCCCGCTGACCCTGGCGGTGACGGCGCCGGAGGGCGGCAAGCGCGTGGTGCGCCAGGAGATCACGCTGCTGGCGGACGGCGCACCGGTGGCCCGCGCCCACTGCGTCGCCGTCCGCCGGAGCGACCTCGACCTGCCCGAAGGCGCCACCGACCACCCGGACCCGTTCGCCGGCGCCCCCGTCCCCGACCTGAGCACCCCCACGCCGGGAGCCCGCGAAGCCGTCGGCTGGGACTGCTTCGACTCCAGCGCGATCCGCGTCCACGGGCTGGCCTCGCCCGACGTCGGGCAGGGGGCGGCCGGGCTGTGGGTCAACCTGCTGGTCCCCGTCATCGCCGGTGAGCCGACGCCCGCCATCGCGCGGGTCGCGGCGGCGGCCGACTACGCCTCCACCGCCACGAACATGCGGCTTGACCGGCGGCGATGGAGTTTCATGAACACCGAGCTCACCCTGCACCTGTCGCGCGAGCCGGCCGCCTCCTGGGTCGGCCTCGTCGCCGCCGGCGTGGTCCAGCCCGTCGGCGCCGGGCTCAGCGTCGCCACGATCTACGACTCCGCCGGGCGCCTGGGCCAGTCCGCCCAAGCCCTGGTCGTCGAAGCCCGCGAATCCCGCCCCTGACCGCCGGGCCGGTAGGGTCGGTGGTATGTCCGGTGCTTCGTGCGCGGCCGCTCCCGCCGCGGTGACGAGGGCGCTCCGCTAGCGGCGGGGCGTTCGTCTCACTTCCGTTGAACGTTCCGCCGCTCCGAGTTCGAACCGGAGCGGCACGTTCGTGCTGCTCGGAACCTTCTCTGAGCAACGGAGCGCTTGATGTCCTCGGGCATTCTCTCTTCGCGCCGGGGGTCCCCGGCGCGTGCGTGGCCGGTGCTGTGCTGCATGGCCATGCTGCAGTTCTTCATCGCGGTCGACGTGACCGTGGTCAACGTCGCCCTCCCCTCGATCGGCGCCGGCTTCGGTGCCGACGCGCACGAACTGACCTGGGCCGTGGTCGGGTACACGGTCACCGGGGGCGGGCTGCTCATGCTGGGCGGACGGCTGGGCGACGTGTTCGGCAGGCGCCCCGTCCTCCTGCTCGGCACGGCCGTCTTCGGCGCCGCGTCCCTGCTGGCGGGGCTCGCGCCGTCGTTCGGCGTGCTGGTGGCGGCGCGGCTGCTGCAGGGGGCCGGTGAGGCGATCGCGCTTCCGGCGGCGATGGCGGTGATCGTGCTCATGTTCCCCGAGGGCCCGCGCAGGTCGCGGGCGCTGAGCGTGTGGGCGGCCGTCGCGAGCTGCGGGCTCGTCCTCGGGTTCGTGCTCTCCGGGATCATCACCGAGCTGCTCGGCTGGCGGTGGGTCTTCCTGGTGTCGGTGCCGTTCATCCTGGTCGTGCTCGTCGCGGCGGTCTTCCTCGTGCCGGGTGAACGACCCGCCGAGCCCGCCCCGCTGGACCTTCCCGGTGCGTTCCTGCTGGTGGCGGCTCCGCTGCTGTTCACCCTCGGCGTCGTCGAGGCGGGAGAGGCGGACGGCGGGACGCCGTGGACGCCGCCGGTGGCGCTCGCCGGGGCGGTGGCGGCCGGAGCCCTGTTCATCAGGGTCGAGCGCCGTTCGCGGAACCCGCTCGTGCCGTTGCGGGTCCTCCGTAACCGACCGCGCGTCCTCGCCAACCTCGCCACCGCCCTGCTGAGCGCGGCGCTGTCCACCTCGTTCCTCCTGTTCACCTACTACCTGCAGGACCGGCTGGGTGCCGGCCCGCTCCAGGCCGGGATGACGATGCTGCCTCTGGCGGTCTCGCTGATCGTGGTCTCGGTGCTGGTCCCCCGGCTGCTCGGACGATGGGGCCCGCAGGTCTGCGTCCTGACCGGGATCGGCTTCACCGCGGCGGCGATGGCCGCCATCGCGCTGGTGGCCTCCGTCGGGGCGGCCGGTCCGGCGTTGATTCCGGCCATGGTGCTGATCGCCGCCGGGATGGGCTTCGGGCTCGTCGGGCTCCAGTACGTCGCGGTGACCGGCGTATCCGAGGACGACGCGGGCATCGCCTCCGGCGTCCAGCGAGCCGCCGACCAGCTCGGAGGTTCCACCGGGGTCACCGTCTACGTCGGCATCGGGTTCGCGCCCGCCCTGGACGGCGTCGACCCGTTCCTCGCCGGCAGTTGCCTGGCCATCGCCGGGCTCGCCGTGGCCGGAGTCGTCGCCGGGCGGATCTCCCTGCCCGCCGAGGGGGTGACGCGGACCGCCGGGCCGGAGCCGCGCCCGTCCGAGGAATAGGCCGGGCGCGGCTCTGGGCGGCGGCGCTGGTCAATCCACCAGGAGGTCCCGGGCGATGGAGCCGCCGGGAGCGCCGCCACCCGGGACCGCGAAGACGGCGCTGGACTCGTGCCGGATGAAGCGGGTCAGGCCGTCGGCGCCGTCGAGCTTGCGCTGCACCTGGATGAAGCCGGTCGTCGGGTCGGCCTGCCAGGCGACGAACAGCAGGCCCGCGTCGGGCGCGCCGTCCGGGCGGAGCCCGTCGTCGTAGGAGAAGCTCCGGCGCAGCATCGTCGCCCCGCCGTTGGACTCCGGCGCCGACACCCGGACGTGGGCGTCGCCCGCGATGGCGAGCGCCGCCCCGTCCGGGCCGACCGCCGAGAGGTCCGGACGCGTGGCCTCGGTGCCGCCCGACAGCGGGGCGCCGGTGTCCTTGCGGCGGCCGATCACCCGTTCCTGCTGGTGGCGGGGCAGCCGGTCCCAGTCGTCGAGCAGCATCCGGATCCGCCGGACGACCGCGTACGAGCCGCCGTTCATCCAGGCGTGCGGGCCCGTCCCGGCCTTGACGAAGACCTTGGCGTCGAAGCCGTCCTCGGACGGGCGCGGGTTGCCGCTGCCGTCGATCTGGCCCATCAGGTTGCGGACCGTCCTCGGCCGGTCGGCGGCTCCGCGGGCGCGGTTGAAGCCGCCCATCTGCCAGCGCACCGCCGCCGTGCCGGACGCGGCCTTCACCAGGACGCGCAGCGCGTGCGCGGTGACCAGGGGGTCGTCGGCGCCGATCTGTACCCACAGGTCGCCGTCGCTCCGGGACGGGTCCAGATCGTCGGCGGGGAACGGCGGCATCTCCACCAGCGCGGGCGGCATGCGGTCGCCGAGGCCGGTCTTCGCGAAGAAGGTCCGGCCGAACCCGAACGTCACGGTCAGCGAGGACGGTCCGGCGTCCAGCGCGACCTGGCCGTCGCCGGTGGGCGGACGTCCCGACGCCATCGCCTCGGCCGCCGCCGACCAGCGCCGCAGCAGTCCCGCCGCGGCACGGCGGTCCGCCTCGGGCCGCAGATCGAACGCGGCGAGCCGCCCGCACGCCTGGACCGGGGTGGTGATCCCTGCCTGGTGGCGGCCGTGGAACGGGACGGCCGTGGCGCCGACGGCGCTGAGCGGTTCCTCCCCGTCTCCCGCTCGGCCCCACGCGCTGCCGGTCAGGCCCCCGGCGGTCAGCCCGGCGGCCCCGGCGGCGCCCGCCATGCCGAACAGGCGCCGCCGCGAAAGGCCGGGACGCCCCTCACCCATGCTCGTGCTCCGTCCCGGGAGAGCCGGGCCGGTGGCCCGTCGGCTTGACCGGTGCCCGGACGGTCATGGGCGGCGACGTGGTGAAGCGCAGCGTGAACGTGACGGTGTCCCCGACCTTCGGCATGCGCTTCAGCCTCATCAGCATGAGGTGGTCGCCGCCCATGCTCAGCTCTAGGCGGCCCCGCGCGGGGACGGCCCACGACTCGACCTGCTTCATCTTCCCCTCAGGGGTTGTGGTGTGCAGCTGTACCTCACCGGAGATGTCGCTGGACGCCGCGACCAGCGTGTCGGCGTCCGTTCCGCTGTTGCGGACCGTGAGGTAGCCGGCCGCCATGTCCGGCATCGGCGGCTGCCGGACGTAGGCGCCGGTCACCGTGAGGCGGGGCCCGTCATCGTCCGCGTCCTGTGCGGAGCAGGCGGCGAGAGGGAGGAGGAAGGCCGCGAGGGCGGCGGCGGAGCGCTTCACTTCGCCCCCTTGACGAGCTCGGGCAGCGTGGCGTCGAACTCCTTGGCCGTCGCACCCGACGTGTAGACGGTGTGGACGCTGTCGTCGGCCGGGGAGAACGCCAGAACCTGCGCGCCGTGGTTGACGGTGACGCTCCCGTCGTCCTCCTTCACCGGCGCGTCCACGGAGATGCCGACGCTGCGCGCCGCCTTCTGGATCTTGTCGAAGTCGCCGGTGAGCCCGATGAAGCGCGGATCGAAGGCGGCGAGCCAGGTGTTCAGCCGCTTCGGGGTGTCACGTTCCGGGTCCGTGGTCACGAAGACGACGCGCAGCCGCTCCCGATCCGGTTCCGGCAGCTTCTTCACCGCGTTGGCGATGTCGGCCATCGTCGTCGGGCACACGTCGGGGCAGTGGGTGTAGCCGAAGTACATGAGCATCGGCTTGCCCGCCGTCCGATTCGTCAGGTCGAACGGGCGGCCCCGGTCGTCGGTGAGCGTCAGTCCGGGTTTCGCCAGCGGACGGTCCAGCCGGACGAAGTTGCCCGATGGGGACGACGACTCGGCCGCGGCGGGACGGTCGTCGGCCGGGGCCTCGCCGCAGGCGGCCGAGGCCAGGGAGATCGCCGCGACGGCGGCGGCCAGCCGGGCGGGGACGGACGTCCGGCGGGCGGGTCGTGTGTAGGCACGCGAAAGCACGCGCATGAAGCCTCCGAGAAGAGGACGCCGCGCGGGAACGCCCCGCGGGCGCAGAGGGAGGACGGACGGGGCGCTCCCGTCCGTCATGTCAGCTCAGGTGGCTTTCGGCGTGGGTGGCCCGCGACGGACCACGGCATGACCCAGCAGGACGATTCCCCGTTGCGGGACGTGGTCCCTGAAGTGGCGGGGCATGCGGATTCGCGGTCGCGCCGAGGGAAGCGCGGGCCGCGCGAGCATCACCGCCAGGAGCCCGGTGAGCGCCCCCGCACCGCGCAAGGCGGTTCGCACCGTCCGCCAGATGGCGCGCTCTCCCCGGTGTAGCACCCAGCCGAACAGGAACGCGGCGGCCAGGTGCACGGTGAACATGACCGGATCGGGCATGAGATGCGCGCCCGTGCCGTGGGCGTGGAAGCCCGGGGCCGCCGGAGCGGCGTGGAACCTGTCCCAGCGAGAACAGCGCGTGCAGGACCATCTGCCCGCACAGCAGGGTCGCGGTGATACCCGCACGGGAGCGCTCGCGCCCCGCCAGCGGCATCACCAGGAGCAGCGTCACGAACCAGCCGGCCGCGAGCGAACCCCAGGGCAGCCCGGCACCGGACACCAGCGCGTGACCGGACGCGGACACCGCGACGCAGACGGCCGAGAACGCCGCCGAGCGCAGCGTCCGCAGCCCGGCGTCGGCGCACGTCGCGTCGCCCGCCGCGTCCGTCATCCAGGGCCCCACATCTCCGGCGCGAATACTACAAGCGGTAGTACATCATCCCCGCGTCCGCCGCGGTGGGCGCCCCCGGCCGTAGGGCGGGGCTCAGCCGAGGGCCAGGATCTGCATGACCAGGCGGGCGGTGCGGCCGCCCTCCTCTTCCGCGATGGCGAGTGCGGCGGGGACGTCGAGGTCGTCGAGGAGCGCGCGTGTCGCCGCCGCCTCCGCTCCGGACGACGAGTCGGGACGCCCGGCGCCGAGATGGAGCGCGTCCAGGCGCGCCGCGGCGGTGTCGAGGACGTCCGGCGTGTAGTCCCAGTCGTCCCGCCAGGGGGCGGTCATGAGCATGAGCCGGACGGCAGCCGCGGGGTGGTCGCGGACCAGGTCCGAGACCAGGACCAGGTTGCCGGTGGACTTGGCCATCTTGACGCCGTCCCGCTGGACCATGCCCACGTGCAGCCATGCCCGGGAGAACGGCCGCACGCCGGTCAGCGCCTCGGCGAGGGCCGCCTCGTAGGCGTGGTGGGGGAAGCGCAGGTCGGCGCCTCCGGCGTGCAGGTCCAGCGCCGGGCCGAAGGTCGTCATGGCCATCGCGGCGCACTCGGCGTGCCAGCCGGGGCGGCCCGGACCCCACGGGCTCGGCCAGGCGGGCTCTCCGGAGTTCGAGGGCCGCCAGACCGCGATGTCGAACGGGTGCTCCTTGGCGTGGCTCTCGGGCTCGTCGCCGTACTCGGCCATGAGGTCGTACGCCTCCTGGTCGCCGACCCCCGCACGCCCCGGCACGTCGGCGCCGTGGAAGTAGACCGCCCCGTCCCGGAGGTAGGCGTGGCCGGACGCGAGGAGACCCTGGGCGAGCGCGACGACCTCCCTGACGTGGTTGTGCGCGCGTGGCTGGTGGTCGACGGCGTGGACGCCGAGCGTCTCCAGGTCGCGCTCGAAGTAGAACTGCTGGACGGCGGCGAAACTGTCGTACGGGCTGCCCGCCCGGTCCGCGGCCTGGTGCAGCACGTCGTCGACATCGGTGACGTTGCGGCACACGCGCAGATCGCCGCCCGCGTGCCGCAGGAGGCGGGCCGCGATGTCGGCCCACACGAACGTCCGCGCGTGGCCCAGATGCGTCGCGTCGTACGGAGTGATCCCGCAGACGTACATGCGTGCCGGTCCGACGACCGGTAGCCGGTGGCCACCGATCCGGAGCGTGTGGTCCGGTGCGTTGAGCTCCACGAGATCTCCCGTTCCTCCGGCCGCGCCGCCGTCAGTCCCTCCATACCCCGGTGCGCCGGGGAATGTGCGGGGGCCATCAGCCTGTCAGGCGGTCCCGCGCGGCGTCGATGGCGGTGGCGGGCATGTCGGAGTTCCCGGCCTACGAGCGCACGGCCCCGCTGCTCCAGCGGTTGGAGGACGAGGTCCGGCGGCGCCCCTGGTCGCGCTCCGTCCCGGCCGCGCCCTGACCGGCGCACCCCACCGGACTCGCCCGTCACGTTGCGTAAATAGACTCGCCGGGTGATGTGGACGAGGAAGCGCGAGAACTCACAGACGCGGGCCAGAAGGCGGGAACTCCTCGCTCAGCTGTCCGGGCCGGTGCGGCGCTTCCTGGCGACGGAGGTCGGCGGCGCGGGGCTGCTGCTGGCGGCGGTCGTGGTGGCCCTGGTCTGGGCCAACTCCCCGTGGTCGGACCAGTACGAGTCCCTGTGGGCGACGGAGGCGTCCGTGTCGATCGGGGACGCCGTGCTGTCGATGGACCTCGGGCACTGGGTGAGCGACGGCCTGATGGCCCTGTTCTTCTTCGTCATCGGCCTGGAGGTCCGGTACGAACTCTCCGTCGGCGAACTGAGGGAACGCCGCCGCGTCGCCATCCCCATCGTGGGCGCCATCGGCGGGATGGCGGTCCCGGCGCTCCTGTACCTGCTGATCGCGCCCGGGGGAGAGGCCGCGAACGGCTGGGGCGTGGTCATCGGCACCGACACGGCGTTCATGCTGGGCGCGCTCGCCGTCGTCGGGCCCACGTTCCAGACGCAGCTGCGGATCTTCCTGCTGGCGCTGACGGTCATCGACGACATCGTGGCCGTGAGCGTGATCGGCTTCGTCTACTCGGGTTCCATCCGCGTTCTGCCGCTCATCGGCATGTTCGTCCTCTGCACGGCGGCGGTGGTGCTGAGCCGGCGGGGCGTCTGGCGCGCGGCGCCGTACGTGGCCGTGGTCCTGGTGCTGTGGCTCGTCACCCTCCACGCGGGTCTGCACGCGTCCATCGCGGGCATGCTCGGCGGTCTCCTCGTCCCCGCGTACGCACCCGTGCGCGAGGCGGTCGAGAAGGCGGCCCGGAACGTCCGCGCGTTCCGGCAGTCGCCCATGGCCGACGTGGGGATGACCGCCCGTGTCGGGCTGACGCGTGCCGTGTCGGTCAACGAGCGGCTGCAGACGATCCTGCACCCCTGGAGCAGCTACTTCATCGTCCCGGTCTTCGCCCTGGCGAACGCCGGCGTCGACCTTCGCGGCGGCGTCCTCGGCCAGGCGCTCACCTCGCCCGTCACGTGGGCCGTGGTCGTCGGTCTCGTCCTCGGCAAGCCCGTGGGCGTCGGCCTGAGCGCCGTCCTCGCCACCCGGTTCGGCATCGGGCATCTGCCCCGGGGAGTCAGCGCGGAGCACGTGTTCGGCGGCGCCGCCCTCTCCGGCATCGGGTTCACGGTCTCGCTGCTGATCGCCCGGCTGGCCTTCGAGGACGAGATCCTCCGCGACGAGGCCATCGTCGGCGTGCTGCTGGCGGCCGTGCTGGCGACCCTCCTCGGGTGGGTGGTGTTCCACGCGGCGGCGGTCCTGCGCGGCCAGTCGGAGGCCGACCTCCCGCGCTTCCTCGACCGGCCGGTGGACCCGGAGGTGGACCACATCAAGGGCCCCGCCGACGCGCCGCTCACCCTGGTCGAGTACGCCGACTTCGAGTGCCCGTTCTGCGCCCGCGCCACGGGGACCGCGCTCGAACTGCGCAAGCGGTTCGGCGACGACCTGCGGTACGTCTTCCGCCACCTGCCGTTCCCGGACGTACACCCGTACGCCGAACTGGCGGCCCACGCGGCGGTCGCGGCCGACGCGCAGGGGCGGTTCTGGGAGATGCACGACCTCCTGTTCGCGCACCAGGACGAACTCCAGTACGAGGACCTCGCCGGCTACGCCGCCGACCTCGGCATGGACGTCGAGAAGTTCCTCCGCGATCTCGACGACGAGAAGACGTCCGCCCGGATCCGGGCCGACGTCCTCAGCGCCGAGGCCAGCGGCGCACGCGGCACCCCGACCTTCTTCGTCGACGGCCGCCGCCACACCGGCCCCTTCGACGCCGCGACCCTCGCCGCCGAACTCGAACGCTCCCGCACCGCCCCGACCACACCCGCCGACCGCAAGGAGCCGTGACGCCCGGCGGTTTCCCGCCTCGCGATCCCGTCCCGCCGGATACCGCGCCGCATCCGGCGGGACGAGCCTGGTGCGGGCAGGGTCAGCCGCCGAAAAGGGGGAGGCTGGCTCTGACGGTTTCGATCAGGCCGTAGGCCAGGGGGATGCCGACGATGAGCCAGGCGATGGTGAGGCGTGCCGGGGACGTGGTGGGCGCTGACTCCGGCTCGGGGGCCGGTTCGGGGTGCGTCATTGGTGACCCTCCGGTCAGGTCGCGGGGCTGGCGTCGGGGGTGCGGGGCTCCGCCGCGGGCATGTGGTGGCGTTCGGCGACCGGGCGGATGAGCAGGTTGGCGACGAAGCCGACCGCCAGGACGCCGACCATCGTGAACAGCGCGGGGCGGTAGTCGGCGGCCACGAGTCGGCCGGGCTCGCCCCGCGCGTCCAGGAAGCGGTTGACGATGAGCGGCCCGGCCACGCCCGCCGCCGACCACGCCGTCAGCAGCCGGCCGTGGATGGCGCCGACCTGGTAGGTGCCGAACAGGTCGCGCAGGTAGGCCGGGACGGTCGCGAACCCGCCGCCGTAGAAGGAGATGATCAGGGCGGCGAGGAAGACGAAGAACGCGGTGGAGGAGTCGCCGAGGACGGCGAGCAGGACGTAGGCGACCATCCCGATGCCGAGGTAGCCCACGTAGGTGGGCTTGCGGCCGATGTAGTCGGAGGTCGAGGACCAGGTGAAGCGCCCGGCCATGTTGAACAGCGACAGCAGCCCGACGAACCCGGCCGCCGCGGTCGCCGACACCGTGGTCGAACCGCCGTTCCGGAAGAAGTCGCTGATCATGGGCCCGGCCTGTTCGAGGATGCCGATCCCGGCGGTGACGTTGCAGAACAGCACCGTCCAGAGCAGCCAGAACTGCGGCGTCCTGATCGCGGAGCCGGCCGAGACGCTGTTCGCCGTGACCATGCTCCTGGACCGTTCCGCCGCGGGGTCGAAGCCCGCGGGCCGCCATCCCGGGGCCGGGACGCGGACGTTGAACACGCCGAACATCATCACCAGGAAGTAGGCGACGCCGAGCGTCGCGAACAGTTTGGCGACGGCCGCGCCGGACGGGACGCCCTCGCCGGAGTCGTAGAAGTCCAGCAAGGCGCGGGACAGCGGCGAGGCGATCAGCGCGCCGCCGCCGAAGCCCATGATGGCCATGCCGGTCGCCATCCCCGGCCGGTCCGGGAACCACTTGATCAGGGTGGACACCGGCGAGATGTAGCCGATGCCGAGACCGATCCCGCCGATGAACCCGTAGCCCAGGTAGACCAGCCACAGCTGCCCGGTGGCGATGCCGAGGGCTCCGACCAGGAATCCCGAGGCCCAGAAGCAGGCCGCGGTGAACATCGCGCGCCGCGGGCCGACCCGGTCCACCCAGGTCCCCATGACCGCCGACGCCACGCCGAGCATGACGATCGCGATGGAGAAGATGACGCCGATCGAGGTGAGGCTGACGTCGAAGTGCTCGACCAGGGCGGACTTGTACACGCTGGTGGCGTACGCCTGGCCGATGCACAGATGGACCGCCAGCGCGGCCGGCGGGATCAGCCAGCGGTTGTACCCGGGCGGTGCCACGGTGTGCCGCTGGTCGAGGAACGAGAACGCCACTGCGGACCTCCAAGCGCGGTGGTGGCGGGCTCCCCGATGGTGATGAACATAGACATGATCGTGACGTACGTCAAAGGTCTTGTGGGGCATGGCCGCGAAGGGCGCCGGTCGAATCTTGACTCGTTCAAGAAGATGAGCCAGTCTGTTCGACGTGGCAACACCCGTGGACTTCCGGCGGATGTTGCGCCGGACCGCCTTGCGCGTGACCCGTCCCCGGGTGGCGGTGCTGGCCGCGGTCCACGCGCATCCGCACGCCGACACCGACTCGATCATCGGCGCCGTGCGCCGGGAGATCCCGAAGGTGTCCCACCAGGCCGTTTACGACTCGCTGCACACGCTGACGGCGGCGGGGCTGGTGCGGCGCATCCAGCCGTCCGGCTCCGTCGCGCGCTACGAGGCGCGGGTCGGGGACAACCATCACCACGTCGTGTGCCGGTCCTGCGGCGCGATCGCGGACGTCGACTGCGCCGTCGGCGACGTCCCGTGCCTGACCGCCTCCGACGGCCACGGCTTCTCGATCGACGAGGCCGAGGTCGTCTACTGGGGCCTGTGCCCCCGCTGTTCCGCCGACGACAGCTCCTGATTCACCCATAGCCCGGGAAGGATTTCCATGTCGGAAAACAATGAGCAAGCCGTCACGAACACCGCGAGCGAAGGGGCGTGTCCCGTCGTCCACGGGCGTGCGCCGCACCCCACCCAGGGCGGCGGCAACCGGGGCTGGTGGCCGGACCGGCTCAACCTGAAGCTGCTCGCCAAGAACCCCGACGTCTCGGACCCGCACGACAAGGACTTCGACTACGCCGAGGCGTTCAAGAGCCTCGACCTCCCCGCCGTGAAGCGGGACATCGCGGAGATCCTCACCGACTCCAAGGACTGGTGGCCCGCCGACTTCGGCAACTACGGCCCGTTCATGATCCGGATGGCGTGGCACAGCGCGGGCACCTACCGCGTCAGCGACGGCCGCGGCGGCGCCGGGTCCGGCCAGCAGCGCTTCGCGCCGCTCAACAGCTGGCCCGACAACGGCGGCCTCGACAAGGCCCGCCGCCTGCTGTGGCCGGTCAAGAAGAAGTACGGCCAGCAGATCTCGTGGGCCGACCTGTTCATCCTCACCGGCAACGTCGCGCTGGAGACGATGGGCTTCAAGACCTTCGGGTTCGCCGGAGGCCGCGAGGACGTCTTCGAGCCGGAGGAGGACGTGTGGTGGGGCCCCGAGACCGAGTGGCTCGACGACCGGCGCTACAGCGGCGAGCGTGACCTCGAGAACCCCCTGGGCGCGGTCCAGATGGGGCTCATCTACGTCAACCCGGAGGGGCCGAACGGCAACCCGGACCCGGTCGCCGCGGCCCGCGACATCCGCGAGACGTTCCGCCGCATGGCGATGAACGACGAGGAGACCGTCGCCCTCATCGCCGGCGGCCACACGTTCGGCAAGACGCACGGCGCGGGCGACCCGGCGCACGTGGGCCCCGAGCCCGAGGGCGCGCCGCTGGAGCAGATGGGCCTCGGCTGGAAGAGCACGTTCGGCACCGGCAAGGGCGGCGACGCGATCGTCAGCGGCCTTGAGGGCATCTGGACCGACACCCCGACCGCGTGGGACAACAGCTTCTTCGAGATCCTGTTCGGGTACGAGTGGGAGCTGTTCAAGAGCCCCGCCGGCGCGTGGCAGTACCGGCCGAAGGACGGCGCCGGGGCCGACACCGTCCCCGACGCGCACGACCCGTCCAAGCGGACCCACCCGACCATGCTGACGACGGACCTGTCCCTCCGGTTCGACCCGGTCTACGAGCCGATCTCGCGCCGCTTCAAGGACAACCCGGAGGAGTTCGCGGACGCTTTCGCCCGCGCGTGGTTCAAGCTCACCCACCGCGACATGGGCCCGAGGGTGCGCTACCTCGGCCCGGAGGTCCCGGACGAGGTCCTCGTGTGGCAGGACCCCATCCCGGAGCGGACCTACGAGCTCGTCGACGCCGGCGACATCGCCACCCTCAAGGCGCAGATCCTCGCCTCGGGGCTGTCGACGGCCCAGCTCGTGTCCACCGCGTGGGCGTCGGCCGCGTCCTTCCGCGGCTCCGACAAGCGCGGCGGCGCCAACGGCGCCCGCATCCGCCTCGCTCCGCAGAACGGCTGGAAGGTCAACGAGCCCGACGAGCTGGCGCGGGTGCTGAGCACCCTGGAGGGCATCCAGGAGTCGTTCAACAGCGCCCAGTCCGGCGGCAAGCGGGTCTCGATGGCCGACCTGATCGTGCTCGGCGGGTGCGCCGCGGTCGAGCTGGCGGCCAAGACGGCCGGCCACGACACCGAGGTCCCCTTCACCCCGGGACGGACGGACGCCTCCCAGGAGGAGACCGACGTCGAGTCCTTCGCCGAGATGGAGCCGACCTCGGACGGGTTCCGCAACTACCTCGGCAAGGGCAACCCGCTCTCGGCCGAGTACTCGCTGGTCGACCGGGCGAACCTGCTCACGCTGAGCGCGCCCGAGATGACGGTCCTCGTCGGCGGCCTCCGGGTCCTGGGCGCGAACCACCAGCAGTCGGACCTCGGCGTCCTGACCGAGACCCCCGGGGCGCTGACCACCGACTTCTTCGTGAACCTGACCGACATGGGCATCACCTGGCGGCCCACGTCCGAGGAGGCGGAGACCTACGAGGGCGTCGACGCCTCGGGCGCGGTGAGGTGGACCGGCAGCCGCGTCGACCTGCTGTTCGGGTCGAACTCCGAGCTGCGCGCCATCACGGAGGTCTACGCGTCCGACGACGCGTGGGAGAAGTTCGCCCGCGACTTCGTCGCCGCGTGGGACAAGGTGATGAACCTCGACCGTTTCGAGATCGCCTGATCCGGTGACCCGACGTCAGGGCCGGCCCGCACGGGCCGGCCCTGACGCTTTCCAGCCGGGCGTTCTCAGCCGGACGTTCAGCCGGTCGTCGCCACCGGGCGGCACTGCGGGCACAGGCCCCAGAAGGTGACGTCGGCCTCGTCGACCAGGTAGCCGGCCTCGTCCACCGGCTCCAGGCAGGGCGGGTGCCCCACGGCGCAGTCGACGTCCTTGACCGCCCCGCAGCTCCGGCACACCAGGTGGTGGTGGTTGTCGCCGACGCGTCCCTCGAACCGGGCGGGGCTGTCGCCGGGCTCGATGCGGCGCACGAGCCCCACCGCCGTCAGCGCGTGGAGCGCCTCGTAGACGGCTTGGAGAGAGATGTGGCCGACGCGGTCGCGGACCCCGGAGGCGATCGCCTCGACACCGAGGTGGTCGCCGTCCCGGACGGTCTCCAGCAGCGCGACGCGGGCGGCCGTCACCCGCAGGCCGGCACCGCGCAGCTCCTCGGCCGTGGTCGGGGTCTGGGATGCGGTCATGCGCCGGACCTACCTTCATAAAGCGCGAGCGATTTACGTCAACCGTTGCTCCCAGTCTAGTCCGATGTGGTATATACCCGTCCGTCAAGGTCAACACGGCACGCCGGCCATTCCGGAGCGGTCCCCGCGGTGCGGGAACGCCGAGGCCACGGCCGACTTCCGGGCTGATCGATGAGTTTCCGCGGCGGTCCCGGTCTGACCCGGCATGAACCTTGCACCTGATTCCGCAGACCTGAAGAAGGGCCCCGGGACGGCGGCCCCCGGCACCGCCCCCGGCCGCGGGACGCCCGCCGTGATCCGGTTGCTCGTCCTCGCGACGTTCGTGGTCATCCTCAATGAGACGATCATGATCAACGCGATCCCGCGGCTGATGACCGACCTGCACATCACCGAGCAGGCGGCGCAGTGGCTCTCGACGGCGTTCATGCTGACGATGGCCGCGGTGATCCCGGTGACCGGCTGGTTCCTGCAGCGGGTCACCACCCGCCGGGCCTACGCGATCGCGATGGGCGTCTTCCTCGGCGGGACGGCGCTGGCCGCGGTCGCGCCGGTCTTCGAGGTTCTGCTGCTCGCGCGGATCGTCCAGGCGTCCGGCACGGCGGTGATGATGCCGCTGCTCATGACGACGCTGATGACCGTCGTGCCCGAGCGGGACCGCGGGAGGGTGATGGGCACCGTGACGATGGCGATCTCGGTCGCGCCGGCGATGGGCCCGGCGGTGTCGGGGCTGATCCTGCAGCTCGGCTCGTGGCGGCTGCTGTTCGTGGCGGTGCTGCCGATCGCGGGCCTGATCACCTGGCGCGGCCTGGCCCGGCTGGAGAACGTCGGGGAGCCGCAGGCCTCGACCGTCGACTGGTTCAGCGTCGCCGCCGCGGCGGGCGGGTTCGGGTCCCTGGTGTACGGGCTGAGCCGGTTCGGCGAGGGCGGGACGGCGGTGCCCGCGGTGATCGTCGCCGCCGGGGCCGTCCTGATCGCCGTCTTCGTGATCCGCCAGCTCGCGCTCCAGCGCCGCGACGTCCCGCTCATGGACCTGCGCGTCCTGCGGCACCGTACCTACGCCCTCTCCCTGCTGCTGATGGCGCTGGGGTTCATGGCGATGCTGGGCGCGATGATCCTGCTGCCGATCTACCTGCAGAACCTGCGCGGCCTCAGCCCGCTGGAGACCGGGCTGCTGGTGATGCCCGGCGGTCTCGCCATGGGGCTGCTCGGACCGGTCGTGGGCCGGGTCTTCGACCGCTTCGGCGCCCGCGTGCTGGTCGTCCCCGGGGCGGCGGGCGTCGTGCTCGCGCTGGCCGGGTTCACCCAGATCTCGATGACGATGCCGTACTGGCAGGTGCTCGGCCTGCACACGCTGCTCACGGCCTCGCTGGCCGCGGCGTTCACGCCCGTGTTCACGCTCGGGCTCGGTGCGCTCCCGTCGCACCTGTACTCCCACGGCAGCTCGATGCTGGGCACCCTCCAGCAGGTCGCCGCCGCCTTCGGGACCGCGCTCGTCGTCACCGTGATGGCCGGCCGCGCCGAGACCCGGATCGCCGACGGCGTCACCCAGGCCGTCGCCCAGCTCGACGGGATGCGGCTGGCGTTCGTGATCAGCGCCGCGCTGTCGGTGGTGATGGTCGGGATCGCCCTCCTGCTGCCGAAGCGGGCGACGCCCCCCGCCGAGGTGCCCGAGCCGGTCCCCGCCCCGAAGGCCGACGAGCGGCAGACGTCCGACGACCTGTGCCTTGAGCCGGTCGGCTGAGCCGTCCCACGGCGGCGGCCGGAACCCGCCGCCGGCCCCCCGGTGCGCTCACCGGGGGGCTTTGACGGCCAGGTGGACGAATTCGGCGACGTTGTAGCCGAGGAGGCTCGCCGTGTCGGCCACCCCGGGCGTGCTCAGGAGCATGTTGGCCTCGACCGGGCTGAGGCTGCGATGCCAGCGGGTGTCCGCCCTGGGCTTGTCGTCGTTCCAGTACGCCCGCGCGTGCTCCACGAACGCCTCCGCCTCGGCGCGCCCGTCTCCGTCGAGCCGCTCGATGTGCTGGGCCAGCTGCTCTTCGCCCACGTAGGGCACGAACGAGCTCCAGTTGCCGCCCGTGTCGTGGAGCCTGGTGCCGTCCGGCTCGGCGTCGAGCGGCAGGCGCAGGAAGGCGGCCAGGCGCTTCAGGGAACGCTCTGGGCGCGCCATGTGGTCCTCGTAGCGGATCACCATGTGCGGGAGCCCGAACGTGTTGGCCGTGCGGAGGGCGTCGACGTAGGTGTCGCGCCAGATGTTCGCTCCCTGCCACAGCGGTTCCCCCGTCCGGTTCCGGTGGCTGGTCGCGAAGGCGACGGGGTTGCGGGCGGTGACGATCACGTACAGGGGGGAGCGGTCCGCCCGATCGGGGCTCATCTGCTGGACGGCATGCCGGAGCCAGGCGACGTACTTGCTCCCGTCGATGATCGCCGACGCGCCCAGTGACCGCGCGAGCCGGCCGTGCAGGCCGAGGATGTCCTCGTGGGTCGCGTGCTCCCGGAGGTCGTCGGTGAAGTGGGGGCAGTGCCTGCCGAGCAGGGAGCAGGGCCCGCAGCGCCGGCCGGACGTCGGATGGCTCATGCCGGGGATCTGCGTGAAGTTGTTCAGCTCGCCGGCATAGTGGGCGTTCCTGATGCGGGTGGTCATGTCGCGCCCGATGAGGGTCGACCCCGAGAACAAGGTGCCGACGACGAAGACCGATGTCGGATGCCGATCCGGCGCGTCCACGCAATCCCCCCCGAGATATCTCTTTCACCGGCCGGTAGAACGAGACGGCCGTGCCGGACATTGTGCCCGCTACCAGTGGGTCAGGTGACCAACGAGGACCGCCGGGCGCGCGAGAACCGCCGGGCGCGCGAAAGGGCCGGGCGCGCGAAAGGGCCGGGCGCGCGAAAGGGCCGGGCACCGTCGCCGGTGCCCGGCCCCTTGCGCGACCTAGCGGTTCGCCCGGAGGCGTCCGGTCAGGTCAGTCGAAGTAGTTCGGCTGGGTCTGGGCGTTGAGCATGTCGAGCTTGACGCGCTTGGCCCTGTCGGTGCGACGGTCCCGGATGTCGATGACGTCCAGGCCCATCTGGATGTCGCTGGAGTAGATGAAGCCGTTGTAGTAGTAGGCGGACCAGCTCCCGGCGATGCCCAGCACGTCCGACCACGGGCCGCGGTCGAACCAGGCGATCTCCTTGGGCTTGCGGGAGTTGGTGAAGTCCATGACCGAGATGCCGCCCTGGTACCAGGCCTGGACCATGATGTCCTTGCCCTTCACCGGGATCAGCGAGCCGTTGTGGGCCACGCAGTTCTCGGTCTCGGCGTTGTGGCGCGGGATCTTGTAGTAGCTGCGGAACTTCAGCTTGGCGCGCTTGCCCTTGCCGACGATGTCGTAGATGGCGTTGGCGCCCTTCTCCGGCCCGACCTCCGCGTTGCAGGTGGCTGCGCCGCCACCGCCCAGCTCGTCGGTGAAGACGACCTTGCTGGCGCGGTTGTTGAACGTCGCCGAGTGCCAGAACGCGAAGTTCTCGTCGTCGCGCACGCTGGTGATGGTGCGCGGCTTGAGCGGGTCGGAGATGTCGAACAGCACGCCGTCGCCCATGCAGGCGCCGGCCATCAGGTCCTTCTCGGGGTACGCCGTCAGGTCGTGGCAGCCCGAGGTGGCGCTGGTGCCGTTGGGCCATTCGGTGTCCGGCGGGTCACCGGGGTTGCCGCCGTCCGGGAACAGCACCGGCTCGGCCGCCACGTGCGCCGCGGCCGGGTTGTTCAGCGGGACCTTCACGATCGAGATGAGGTCGTGCGGGGGCTGGCAGTCAGGGAAGGTGCCGTCCGGCCTGTACGAGGACACGTAGATGTAGGCCGTGCCGCGCTTGCCCGGCACGAGGGTGTTGGTGTGCGAGCCGCACTTGGTCTCGACGGCCTTGACGTAGCGCGGGTTGCGCACGTCGCTGATGTCGAAGATCTTGATGCCCTCCCACGCCGACTTGTCGGTCGCGGGCTTGGACACCGACTGGCACGAGTCGTCGCTCCGCGAACTGTCCGTCGACAGGAACAGCAGGTTCCCCTCGATCGACACGTCGTTCTGGGAGCCCGGGCAGTGCACCACGGTGACGACCTTCGGGCGCGACGGCCGGCTGATGTCGTAGACCGTGAAGCCCTCGTAGTTGCCGCCGAAGGCGTACTTGCCCTTGAAGGCCCAGTCCGAGTTGAGGGCGTCGGGTCCGGCGAGCGGCCCCTGCTTGGGGATGTTCGCCAGGTGGTGCATGTTGGGGGTCTTGGAGATGCCGTCGTCCGGTCCGCCGTCGGCCGAGGCCGACGGAACGTACAGGGCCGACATCACGAGCACGATGCCTGAGACGATGCTTACCAGGGTCCTGCGTCTGGTTCTTCGCTTGGAAACGGGCGCCACCCTTGACTCCTTTGTCTGCATGCCCCCCGGCGAACATGTTCCGATCTTCAGGAGTATGAAGGCTTCCAGGGTGGATGCCTAGATCTGAACACATATGTGAGCGTCTCGATATCAAAAGACCCTTTTGTGGCATCCCGCTCCGCGGATACGGTCCGAGGTGGGTGACCGGATGGACTGGGAGGCTCGATGCTGCACCGGATCGCGGTGACGGGGGCGGCGGCCGTGGTGGCCGCCGGCGTCCTTGCAGGGTGCGGCGGCGGTGACGAACCCGAGGCGGCCCCGTCGCGGTCCGTGCTGGTTCCGGGGCGTCCGGGCGAGCCCAA
Source organism: Actinomadura sp. KC345 (assembly GCF_004348515.1). Classification (GTDB taxonomy): domain Bacteria; phylum Actinomycetota; class Actinomycetes; order Streptosporangiales; family Streptosporangiaceae; genus Spirillospora. Next base: position 25,182 of record NZ_SMKH01000002.1, read on the forward strand.
CAAGACCGAGCTCAAGGGCCCGCGCAAGCCCTCGGAGCCCACCGCGGCCGAGGTGCGGTTCATGCAGATGATGATCCCGCACCACGCGCAGGCGCTGGAGATGTCCCGGCTGGCCCCGGAGCGCGCGTCCGACGAGCAGGTACGCGCGCTGGCGGACCGCATCGACACGGCGCAGAAGGTCGAGATCGCGGCGATGAAGTCGTGGCTGGAGAAGAACCCCAAGGCCGTCCTGAAGGCGCACGGCGAGAACCACGGGGGGCACCAGGGCGGCATGGCGGGAATGGCCACGCCGGAGCAGCTCAAGCAGCTCCGGGAGGCGCGCGGCGCCGCGTTCGACAAGCTCTACCTGACGCTGATGATCACTCACCACCAGGGCGCGCTCACCATGGTGAAGGACGTCGTGGACAAGGGCTCCGACGTCACCGTCCAGCAGATGGCCCGGGACGTCGAGTCCGGCCAGTCGGCCGAGATCGGCCGCATGCGGGCACTGCTGGAAGGCTGACCGCCGCGTCCTGGCGGCGCGGGATTACCGGCACTGGCCGCGCGTTTCGGCGCGCGACGCGGCCAGTGCCGGAGACTCGTCCCGGGCGGTCGCCCGTTGCCGGCTCCTCGTCGGTCGACGAGGGCGGGCCGACCCTTGCGTGGTGGCCCTGGTCGAGACACTACAGCCTTATTGGCGCTGCGCCAATAGCTGCCCGCGCAAAGGCGGAAAGCGGGAGGGGACCGGCCCGTGGCCGGTCCCCTCTTGCTCAGGTGTCCGCGGTCAGCCCAGGCGGGACTCGATGGCCTCGATGATCCGCGGGCGCATCTCCGCGGCGCTGATGACGGCGTCCACGGAACCGACCTCGACCGCGCGCCGGATGTCGTGCACGCGGTCGAACTCCGCGGCCACCTCGCCGAGCTTCTCCGCGCGGACCGACGCCCGGAGCTCGTCCAGCTCCGCGGTCAGCGCGGCGCGGTCGGCGCCGGTGGCCGGCGCGACGCGGGCCTCCAGGTCGCGCACGCGCGGGTCCGCCGCGGTGCGGGCGTCGACGTCGCGGGCGAACACCACCGCGGCGGCGGGGGCGCCGCCGAGCACCGACGCGAACGAGCCCTCCAGCGCGAGGACGGTCATGTACGGGTTCAGCGCCTTGGAGAACACCACGAACGCGCCGCCGTGGTACCGCGAGATCACGCAGAACACGATCGGCCCGCGGAAGTTCACGATCGCGCGCCCGATCTCGGCGCCGTACTCCAGTTGGAGCTTGCGCATCGACTCGGGCGAGCCGTCGAAGCCCGACAGGTTCGCCAGCACCACCAGCGGCCGGTTGCCGCTGGCCGCGTTGATCGCCCGCGCGGCCTTCTTCGACGACTGCGGGAACAGCGTGCCCGCGGTGTAGGCGTCGGGGCCGTCGGTGGGCGGGAAGCCGCGCCGCGGCAGCGCCCGCGACTCGATGCCGAGCAGGCACACCGGCATGCCGCCGAGGTGGACGTCCTGCACCGCCGCGGTCTCCGCGTCGGCCATGCCCGCCCAGCGTTCCAGCACCGGGTGGTCCTGGTCGGACAGCGCCCGCATCACGGTCCGGATGTCGAACGGCTTCTTGCGGTCCGGGTTCGCCTCGGCGGAGAAGATCTCGCCGACCGTGGTGAAGTCGCTGCCCTCCACGGCATGCGGGAAGGCCGAGATGTCGCGGTCGGCGGGGTCGCTCGTCCAGGCGCGGCGCGGTGCCTCCTCGCCGGGGGCAACGTACGTGTGGTCGTAGTGCGACATCAGCACGTCCCGCGCGGCGGCCAGGTTCGGGGCCCAGTACTGCGCCTGCCCGTTCGGGCCCATCACCCGGTCGTAGCCGCCGATGCCGAAGTTGTCCTCGGCCGACACGCCGCCGGAGAAGTCGAGCGACTGCTTGCCGGTCAGCACCATCGCCGACTCCGGCGTCATCACCAGGATGCCCTTGGTGTGCATGAGCATCGTCGCCTCGGCGTTCCAGTACGGCTGCGCGCCGACGTTGATGCCCGCGACCACGATGTTGATCTCGCCGCCGTCCTGGGTGAACTCGACGATCCGCTTGAGCGCCGCGGCCACCCAGTCCATGTTCTCCGTGCCGGAGTCCATGGAGATCCGCGCGCCGGCCGACAGCGCGTACCACTCCACCGGCACCCGCATCCGCTCGGCCAGGTCGAGCGCCGCGATCACGCGGCGGCACTCCGGCTCCGACAGCGCGCCGAGCGCCTTGGTCGGGTCGCCGAGCAGCACGACCCGGGTGATGCCCAGCGGATGCCGCCGGGTCGTCGTGGTCACCACGCCCGCGACGATCGCCGCGGTGTTGCGTCCCGGCGGCCGCTCGACCGGCACCAGCGCGTGGCCGCCCGCCCCGTCCTCTTCGAGGTCGTGTTCGGCGAAGTCGCCGAGCATGCGGGTCAGCTCGTACGGGTAGACGGTGTTGCGGCTGCTCGCCCGCAGCACCTTCTGCCGGTAGCCGTCGAGCGGCTCGACCGGTGCGTCGGACGGCTCGCCGACCGTCAGCCTCGTCCCGCCGGCGGCGTCGAACGCGATGCGCACGGCGATCTTGCGCAGCTCGCCGGTCGCCGTGTCGCGCTGCCGCCCGATGATCAGCAGCTCCTCCAGCCCGGCGCCCGCGGTGGTCGGCACGACGCGCCTGGCCAGCGTCTCCAGCTCCGCGCGGGTCAGCTCGCTCGGCGGCCAGACGTAGACCACGATCCGGTTGGTGGGGAACCGGTTCTTCGGCGGCCGCAGCGTCCGCGCCCGGCGGATCGAGTCGACGCAGGTGGCGATCGTGTACTCGGCGGTCGGCAGGGTGAGCAGCCTGCCGTCGTGGTCGCGCAGCTCGGTCAGGTCGCGCACCTGCGCGAACGCGACGAGGCGGTCGTCGGACGGGTTCTCCCGCGCCACGCACCGGTAGAGGTAGACCTCCTCGTCCGAGGACGGCAGCCGGGTGAGGTCGAACCCGCTCAGCCGCTCCATCTGCATCCGCTGCGCGATGTACGGGTGCAGGCCGCGGATCAGCCGCTCCTCCGCCATCCCGGTGGCCGACGGGCGGAACGTGAAGTGGTGGTGCATCACCGCGCCGTCCCGGGCCGCCACGGTGGCGGTGAGCCTGCGGATCTGCTCCGGCAGCGGGCGCGCGTTGACGGCCTCGTGCAGGGCGGCGGCCATCGCGTCGAAGTCCTCCGGCTGGTTCTCCCAGGCGAGGTAGATGTCGGCGTCGACGGCGTTCACGCCGTCCGCCAGCTCCGCGAGGCCCCGCAGCGCGCCGTCCAGCGCGTCGTAGCCGACCGCGGCGGACACCAGGTGCGACCCGGCGCGCTCGGCGACCACGAACCCGCAGCCCGCGACCTCGCTCGTGCGGACGCCGGTGAGGCCCTTGTTGCCGTAGTACCGCCGGGTCAGCACCTCCAGCATGACCGCGTTGTCCCGGTCGTCGCGGATGAGTCGCTGGCCGAGCAGCCGCACCAGCGGCTCGGTGCTGCGCACCATCTCGGCGATGCGCTCCGCGCGGTCCGGCGCGTCCGGGTGGGCGTCCAGGTGGCGGAGGTGCCTGCGGACGTTGGCGTAGACGCGGGCCCGGTTGCGGCGCAGCAGCGGCTGGGCGTACCAGGCGAACACCACGCCCGCCGCGAGGTCGTAGACCACGGGGAAGCGGACCTGCGTCGCGGCGATCAGCCGCTCCAGCGCGAGACCGGCGGGCTCGCGCAGCTCCTCGTCCGGCGGCGGCTCCCGCAGCCACGCGCGCAGCAGCGCCGTGACGACCGAGGCGTCGGCGGACGCGCGCTGCTGGGCGAGGAAGATCCGGAACACCGCGGCTTCGAGTTCGGGGGAGCGCTCCAGCTCGGTGACGCCGTAGTGCCCGAGCGCCTTGGCGAGCTTGGCCTGGAACGCCTCCGGCAGCGCCGCCCGCTCGATGTCGAGGCTCTGCAGATAGCTGTGGAAGTGCTCACGGGCGCTGTGGACGTGGCTCTCACCGCCGCCGTCCCCCGCGCCGTCCTCGCCCGCCGGCCGGTTGCGGCTCAGCTCGGCGAGGTCGGCGAACACGTCGAGAAGCTCGACCTCCTGCGCCAGCGTCCGGTGGCCCTGCTCGGCCGCCGCCCGCCGCGCGGCGAGGTAGTCGTCGAGGACCCGGTGCCCGTCGTGCGGGTCGGCGTCGAAGCCCAGCAGCAGGCTGCGCAGGCCCGCCTGCCCGCGCGCGGCGCGCTCCCGCGCCGGGACCTCCGCGGGCGCGGCGGGCAGGTCCAGCTCGACGGCCCCGGCCGCCGGGGCGCCGGTCCCGTCGCCGACCCCGTCGTCCCCGGAGTCGTCGGCGAGCGGCTCCAGCCGCAGCAGCGGTGCGCCGGTCTCCACCTGGCTGCCCACCGCGACGACGCATTCCTTCAGCCGCGCCTTGAACGGCGCCCGCAGCACCGTCTCCATCTTCATGCTCTCCAGCACCAGGACGGGCGCGCCCGCCTCGACCTCGGCGCCGACCTTCAGCGGCGTGTCGACGACCAGCGCGGGCGCGGGGGAGCGGACGACGCCGCCCTCGTCGCGGCTGATCCGGTGGGTCACGCCGTCCACCTCGACCAGGTGGACGGGCCCGTGCGTGCCGGTGAGCAGGTGGTACCGGGCGCCGTTGACGACGATCTGCCCGGTGTGCCGGTCGAAGCGTTCGAGCTCGACGTCGGCGGTCCGGACCCCGTCCCCCGTGCCGTCCCCCGCCTCGACGCCGACGCGGAACAGGTGCGCGCCGGTCCGCGCGACGCGCACGCGGTAGGCGGCGCCGCGCAGCTTGAGCTCCAGCGGCCGGCCGCTCTCGTGCTGCACCTGCGGGCGCCCGCCGAACGCCGTGGACAGCAGCCGCTGCCGCTCGGCGCGCTCCTCCTCCTCGTACGCCTCGATGGCGGCCGCCGCCAGCGCGACGGCCGAGTGCCGGTGCGAGACGAGCCGGCCCTCGCCGCGGACGCGGTCGATCCAGCCGGTGTCCGCGCTCGCGTCGATCACCTCTGGCTGGTCGAGCAGGTCGAGCACGAAGCTCTTGTTCGTCGCCCCGCCCTCGATGATCACCGAGGTCTGCGCCATCGCCCGGCGCAGCCGTCCGAGCGCCTCGTCCCGGTCCCGCCCGTAGGCGATGATCTTCGCGATCATCGAGTCGAAGTCGGCGGGGATCACGTCGCCCTCCCGGACGCCGGTGTCCACGCGGATGCCGGGCCCGGCGGGCAGGTCCAGCCGGGCGATGCGGCCCGGGGCGGGCGCGAAGTCGCGGTCCGGGTCCTCGGCGTTCAGCCGGGCCTCGATCGCGTGCCCGCGCTCGGCCGGCGGCGCGCCTTCGTGTTCCCGCTCCCCGAGCTTTCCGCCGGACGCGACGTGCAGCTGCGCCTTGACCAGGTCGAACCCGGTGGTGGACTCGGTGATCGGGTGCTCGACCTGGAGCCGGGTGTTGACCTCCAGAAAGGCGAACAGCTGGTCGCCGGGGTGGTAGAGGAACTCGACGGTCGCCGCGCCCCGGTAGCCGACCGCGACGGCCAGCCGCTCGGCGGACGCCTTGAGCTCGGCCGCCTGCCCGGGGCCGAGCACCGGCGACGCCGACTCCTCGATGACCTTCTGGTTGCGCCGCTGCACCGAGCAGTCGCGGACGCCGAGCGCCCATGCGGTCTCGCCGTCCGCGATCACCTGGACCTCGACGTGCCGGGCACCGGTCACCAGGCGCTCCAGGAACACGACGCCGCTGCCGAACGCCCGCGCGGCCTCCTGGCTGGTGCGCTCGTAGGCGTCGGCCAGCTCGGCCTCGTTCGTGATCACGCGGATGCCGCGTCCGCCGCCGCCCGCGGTCGCCTTCAGCATCAGCGGGTAGCCGACCTCGGCGCCCGCCGCCAGCGCGGCGTCCAGCGTCTCGACCGCGCCGCGGCTCCACGGCGCCACGGGCACGCCGACCTCCTCGGCGAGGAGCTTCGCGCCGATCTTGTCACCGAGCCTGCGCATCGCCTCCGCGCTCGGCCCGACGAAGGTGACGCCGACCCTCGCGCACAGCTCCGCGAACGCCGGGTCCTCGGCGACGAAGCCCCAGCCGACCCACGCCGCGTCGGCCCCGGTCTCCACCAGCGCGCGTTCCAGCACCTCCAGGTCCAGGTACGGCCGCGCGGCCGCGGGACCGAGGTCGTAGGCGGCGTCCGCCTCGCGCACGAACGTGGCGGTGCGGTCGACGTCGGTGTGCAGGGCGACGGTCTCGATCCGCGTCCCGGTCTCCGCGGCGATGTCCCGTACGGCGTGGATGAGGCGCATGGCGGCCTCACCACGGTTGACGATGGCGACACGACTGAACACCCGGCCGAACCCTCCTGTAACCGACACTGTCCCGTGACAGACATTGCGCAGGCCGCGAGACGGCGGCCGACCGTGTTCACCTTTCCCTCTACCGGCCCGTAGCGCCATGTCGGTGACAGAGCACGCTGAGCGCCCCCAGTTGTGGGAAACCTGCAAAAGCCCCAGCCGCCCGCGCGCGGTGCGGGCGGGCGGTCAGCGGGGGGTGAACGTGCCGTAGGCGCCCTGATGGAACAAGAGCGGGGTGTCGCCGTCGCCCGGCTGCAGGTGGGTGACCCGGCCCACGACGATGTGGCGGTCTCCGGCGTCGTGGAGCTGCTCGGTGACGCAGTCGATCCAGGCGACGGCACCATCGATGATCGGGTTGCCGGCGGGGGAGGGGGACCAGCCGATGTCGTGGAACTTGTCGGTCCTGCGCATCGCCACGGCGCGGCAGACGTCCTCCTGCCCGGCGGACAGGACGTTCACGCAGAAGCGTTCGCCCGACTCGCGCAGCGCACGCCATGAGCTGGAGTTCTTGTCGGGCAGGAAGGCCACGAGCGGCGGGTCGAGCGAGACCGACATGAACGAGCCGACCGTCATGCCGATGGCCGTGCCGGCCGGGTCGAGCGCGGTCACCACGACGATGCCGGTCGGGTAGTGGCCCAGCACCTGCCGGAAGCGCGCCGGGTCGATGGCCGGCGGGCAGGCCCCGTTGGCTGTCAGGGACATGACAGGAACTCCTCCCTGTAGCGATCACTACAGTGAATGCCATGCGAAACCCCGAGGTGACAACCGTCTCTTTCGCGCCGGGCGCTCAGCCGGCGTCCGCGACCGCCTGGTCGACGATGGCCACGACGATCGCGATGAAGTCGTCCGGGTCCCAGTCGTCGTGGATCTGGTGGGTCAGGAAGAGCCCGTCGGTCGAGGCGAGGACGACGCGGGCCAGGTCCATCGCCAGCTCGGGGTGCCGGGCCTGCAACTCGGGGCCGAAGTACGAGGTGAACCAGGCCGCGATGCTGCCCGCCACCGCGTCGCGGGTGGCGAGGAAGTACTGGCGTGCCTCCGCCTCCACCTCCCGCGACTCCAGCAGCAGCATGTGGCCGATGCGGAGGAAGTCGGGCGCGTCCGGCAGGGTCCGCACCGACCGCGCGAGGATCGCGTGCAGCCCCTCCGCCAGCGGGCGCTCGTCGCGCGGATCGCGCTCCCAGCGCGGCTGCGCGGCGATCCACCGCTCGAAGCTGTGCCGGACGACCTCGGCGATGAGGTGGTCCTTGTCCCGGAAGAACCAGTAGACGGAGCTGGCCGGCAGGCCGGAGCGCTTGGTGACCCGGGAGATCGTCGTGCCCTCGTAGCCGCACTCCGAGGCGATCTCGGCCGCCGCCGTCAGGATGCGGACCCGGGAGACCTCCCGGTCGTCGGCGGAGCGGGACGCGGACGCCATCGTGCTCACGCCGCCTCACCGAGCCAGCTCATCGCCTGCGCGTGCACCCCGGCCGCGATCAGGTCGACGAGCCGCTCCAGGTTCCAGTTCCGGCCCGAGTGGACGCCGATGTAGAGCCCGTCCATGACCGCGAGGTGGAACCGCGACAGCCGGTCGGCGACCTCCCGCGCCCGCTCCGGCGAGTCGGCCGGGAGCACCTGCTCCCACCAGTCCCGGATGGCGGCGCGGGTCTCGGCGCGCACCTCGATGTAGCGGCGCCGCGCGGCCGGCTCCTTCGGGCGGTTCGCCAGGCCGAGCATCAGCCCCAGCCGCCAGAACTCCGGCCGGACGGTGATCGCGCGCGAGGCCCGCTGGAGCCGGTCGCGGATCTCCTCGGCGGGGTCGGACATCCCGACCCGCTCCTGCCAGGTCGGCGCGGTCTCGCGCCAGCGCCGGTAGCTGAACTCCAGGGTCTCGGCGAGCAGTTCGTCCTTGTTGCGGAAGTGCCAGTAGACGGAGCTGGCCGGCAGCCCGGTGGCCTCCGTCACCGCGGCGATCGAGGTGCCGTCGTAGCCGCGCTCGGCGGCGATGGCGAGGGTCGCCTCAAGGATCCGAAGCCTGGACTCCTCGCCCTGCTGATGGCGTCGCGCAGTCTTCCGCATCCGCACATTATCCTCTGGCCTTCAGCGACCCGGCTCCAGCGGGGCTCGTGCCGACCATCCCATCACGAGCGGTGTTCCTTCACGTCCATGGAGTGCTCACTCTATTCAGTGTAGTGATCGCTATAGAGTTCGTTGCGGAGTCACGGCCGGGCCCGGGTGCACGAATGAGGTTGCACGGTGCGGGGTGATCTAGAAGGGTCTCCCGGGTGGAGCCCCTCACCCCCTCCGATCCCGCCCGGATCGCCTCGTACGAGTTGCTGGCGCGGCTCGGTGCCGGTGGGATGGGGCTGGTCTACCTGGCCCGCTCGCCCGGGGGACGGCTCGTCGCGGTCAAGGTCATCCACACGCACCTGACCGACGACCCGAGCTTCCTGCAGCGCTTCCGGAGCGAGGTCCGCGCCGCCAGGGCGGTCAGCGGCTTCTTCACCGCTCCGGTCATCGACGCCGACACCGACAGCCGCCCGGCCTGGCTGGCGACCGCGTACGTCACCGGCCCCGACCTCGGCGCCCTCGTCACGTCCCGCGGACCGCTGCCGGGGACGTCGGTCACCGCTCTCGCGGCCGCGCTCGCCGAAGCGCTCAAGGCCGTCCACGCCTCCGGGGTGGTCCACCGGGATCTCAAACCGTCCAACATCCTGCTCGCCCAGGACGGGCCACGGGTGATCGACTTCGGGATCGTGCACGCGCTCGACGGTCCCGCGACGCTCGGCGGGCTGGTCGGGACGCCAGGCTACATGTCGCCGGAACAGGCCGGGGGCGGAGAGATCGAACCGGCGAACGACGTGTTCGCGCTGGGCGGCGTGCTGTACTTCGCCTCCACGGGCCGTCCGCCGTTCGGAACCGGCGACCTTCCCGTGATCCTGCATCGCGTCGTCCACGAGGAGCCCGATCTGGCCCTGGTCCCGCCGGCGCAGCGGGATCTGGTGGCCCGCTGCATGGCCAAGCGGCCGTCCGAGCGCCCCAGCCCGGACCAGCTCCTGGACGCGCTGGCGGCCTCGATCGCGGCGGCGGACCACGTGGACTGGGCCGGGCTGTACGGCACGGTGATCGACGCGTACGCCACCGAGACCGCGGCCTACACGAGTGTCGAGCCTGCTCCTGCTGTGGATCCCGAGCCCGGCTCGGAGCCGGATCCCGATCCGGAGCCGAGGCGGACGGTCCGACTGGAACCGGATGAGACGGTACAGCCGGAATCAGCGCGCAAGCCCGATCCTCGGCCGCCCGCCTCGCCCGCGGGCCCCCGTCCGCGTTCCCGCAGGCGGCGCTGGGCGTTGCTGCCGGTCGTCGGGTCAGTGGTCGCGGTCGCGATCGCCCTGGCCTCGGGGGACGCGGGACAGGGCGCGGGCTTCAGGCCGTGGTCCGTCGATGACGTGCGCGGACGTGCCGTCGTGTCCGATGGGCTGGTGTACGTGGGCAAGGCGGACGGCTCGGCCGCCTATGACGCGCGGACCGGCCGTCAGCGCTGGGAGTCCAAGACCGGTGCGGAGGAGGCGGCGGGGGGAGTGCACGGCGGCGTGCTCTTCGTCCGGAGTGCCCGACGGCTGAGCGCCCTCGACGCGCGCTCGGGGAGGCGGCGCTGGCAGGCCCCGCTGAGCGAGGACGGCTGCCTGACGGAATCACCGGACCCCGCGGGCCGCGTCATGGTGGCGGAGAAGATCGACCGGGGGAACGCGCCCGATCGGCTGCGACTCTCCGCCTTCGGGTCGGCCGCCGGGAAGCCGCTCTGGAGCAGGACGCTGGGGCGGAGTCACTGCGGAGGCGACCTGACCGTCGGCGGTGGCCGTGTCAGCCTGGTCGAGCGCCGCGCGAGCGGATCGGAGGAGGAGCACCTGGTCTCCATCGCGATCGGCTCTGGCGAAAGCTGGAGCGTCCCCACGGAGCGCGTCCAGGCGATGGCGGCCGACGACACGAACGTCTACACGGTCGTCCGCGGCGGTGACGAGCGGTACCGGGTCCACGCGTACGAGGCCGGCACCGGGCGTTCGCGGTGGGACGTCCGGCTCCCGGGATCGGGCCTCGAAATGTACGTTGCGGGCTCCCGCCTCTACGTGCTCGGCAACGACGGGTTCTACGCCCTGGACGCCGAGGACGGACGTCGGCGCTGGACGTCCACCCTCAAGACGGAGGGCTCCGGAGAATTCCTCGTCATGGGGAGCACCGCCTACGTGTGGTGGGACGACACCGAGCACGGCCCTTTCCGCACCAAGGTGCGGACCGCGATGTCGGCGATCGACCTCACGAACGGCCACCGCCGGTGGTGGAAGCGAACCGACTCGCGCGCGGACATCGCCTGGGCCGACGACCGCACCGTCTATATCGCCTCCTTCAGGGAACGCCGCTTCCGGCCGGACGACAACGCGCTCATCGCCCTCCACACGCGAACCGGCGGCGAACGCTGGCGCCGGGACATGGACGTCGACGACGTCGTCGTCGCTTCGTCCGGAGTCCTCTACGTCCGCGACGGCCATACCCTGGAGGCCATCGACGCGGCGACCGGCGAGGGCCCCTGAACCGGCCCGGTTCCGTACCCGTCCGGGCCGGGCAGGGACCTCGGGCACCGCTGCCTGTCGGCGGGCCGCTTCGGAATTCGAAGAAATGCGGGAGGGCTCCATGGAGCGGTATCTGACGTCACTCGGCGAGATCCACCGGTCGGTCGGCCACCGGAAGATCGCCAGAGGAGAGGGCCGCAGCGCCGTGGTGCGACGGCACTACAGGACGCCGATCGAGGACGTCTGGCGGGCCTGCACCGAGCCGGGCCGGGTCAGCCGCTGGCTCGCCGGGCCCGAGGGCGACCTGAGGGAGGGCGGTACGTATGTTCTGCCGGGGCACGCGCATGGAGGAATCCTGCGGTGCCACGCCCCGCGCACCCTCACGCTGAGCTGGATCTACGAGGACTACCCGGCCGACGAGCTGGAACTGCGGCTCAGTCCTGCCGACGGCGGCGGCACGATTCTCGAAGTGGAACACACGACGGTCGACGAGCCCGCGGCGCTGGCCGAAAGCCTGACGCAGGTGGGCGTCGGCTGGGAGAACGGCACAGACCATCTAGAGGAGTACCTGCGCGGGGATCTCCCGGACGCGCCCCGGCAGGCGAAGCAGGAGCCCGGCGAAGACGAGGCGCTCCGGATCACCGAAAGCGACCGGCTGTGGCGGGAGGTCATCGCCTCCGCCCTGGTCTCCGGCGGCTAGTGCGATGACGAGCCGCCTGGCGCCGCGTCCGCCATGGCCCGACGTGAGGGCAGTCGGAGGCCGAAGCGGAGAGCCCGGCCCATCCGCCCGGCGAGCCGGGACGGTCAGCGCTCCGGGTGTCGCTTGACCTGCTCGATCAGGCTGGCGAACTCCGCAATGGACAGGGTGAGGCGCCCGCCGTCCGGGTTCTTGCTGTCTCGCACCCCGATACCGGCCCCTGGCGCAAGTCGCCCCAGCTCAACGCAGTGCTCGTCGTCCGCTCCGCCACTATGGGTGCTCTTGCGCCACTGCACGATCATTCGTAGCTCTCCAAGTACCGCTTGATGATCTCGCGGGAAGCCTCAAGGGAGGCCGCCTTCGCGCCGATACGATCGAACTTAACCGACAATTCGCGTACCTCGCCAGGCGTTTCGATCAAGCGGCCACCGTTCTGGGCGCCCGAATAGGCGATGTCGCGGCTCTCCAGGCTGAGGATCTGCAGCGACCCGTCAACACCCAGGTGAGCGCCCGACTTGAACGGGACGATGCGTAGGCTGACCTGCGGCAGGTCGGCCATGGCGAGCAGGTGCTCCAACTGCGCCTTGTGCACTTCCGGGCTGCCGACTTCCCGTGCCAGCACACTCTCATCGACCGTGGCCCACATCTCGATCTCTGTCCCCCGCTCGAAGAAGGACTTCTTCCGAGCGACACGCCTCTCCATCGCGGCCTCGAAGTCCTTCGGTGTGCCGGACTGGACATAGGCCCAGGTGTATTCGTCGGTCTGGAGGGCTAGCGGGATGACCTGACCGTGGTAGGTCTTGATCAGATTCGCCTCCTGCTCGTACTTGACGAGCTGCTTTCCCCAGTTGGGGTCGTGGGCCATTCGGGCAAACCAGAGCAAGAGCTGAAATAGCAGACCCGTCCCGAAGTGTCGGTCGAGTGCCCGGACATGGTCGTCCTGCAGGCGCCGCCGACCCGCCTCGAAGTTGGATACAGTTCCCCGCGTTACCCCCATGACCTCCCCGCATTGAGTCAGCGACAGACCCATTTTCTCCCGCCAAAATCGCAGGTAGAAGGCCAGGAAGTACCACATGGAGATCTTGGGGTCGAGCGGCTCGCGAACGAGTGGCATTGCTTCCTCCCTGTATTCATCTTCGGTGACTACAGGAAAAACATAGAACGCTCGGTGATCCTTGTCACAGAAATTCGGAATCTCGGGCAAGGACGGGACGATGGCGATGACGGCGACCGAAGAGTCGGTCATGCCCCTTATGGGGACACCGGCCGCAGTGGGGCTTGCGCGCACCTTTGTGGATACACGAATCCGCAAATGGGACTATTTCCACATTCTCGACGGCGCGCTTCTCGTCGTCTCGGAGCTCGTGACCAACGCGGCCCGTCAGACGCCGCGCGAGGAGATCCGCCTCCAGCTCAGCAGGGACGCGTACGGCGTCATCATCGCCGTCTGGGACGCGGCCCACGAACTGCCCCAGGCCAAGCCGATGACCGAACTCACCCTCGAAGACCTCGACCTGTCCGAGGAAGCCTTCGACGACAACGGTGGCTGGGGCCTCCACATCGTCCAGGCCCTGTCCTCCGATTGCGGCGTCGTCCGCGACCCCGCCGGAGGCAAGTGGATCTGGTGTCGAATGCGTCCGTAGCGGTGGGCGCAGACAGGCGACACGATCGGCGCGGCCAACGCCCCGGCGGGCGCCGCCGAAACGACGACGACATCGCCTTCGTCGATCTCGGGTCGCATGGCGGTGAGGTCGCCGGGGTGGGCGTTTCCCAGAACGGCTCCTTGCAGCGCGTCCGGGCGGACGCCGTCGTGCTGGCCGCGGACGGCTTCGCGGCCGATCGCGGCGCCCTGGCCGCGTCGCTGAGCGGGACGGCCGAGGAGACCGAGCGCGCCCTGGCTCCGCTGCCGGGCCGCCGCCCCCTCACCGCGCCCTATCACTTCGCGTGGGTCACCCACGGGCTGCTCGCCACGCAGGGCGGCCTGGAGATCGACCCGTCCGGCCGCGTCCTGGACGGTGCCGGCGCACCGATCCCGCGGCTGTTCGCGGGCGGCGGCACCGCCTGCGGCTGGCCGGCCCGCACTCGGACGGCTAGCTGTCCGGCAACGGCCTCCTGTCCGCGTTCGGCATGGGCTGGATCGTCGGCAACGCCTTGGCCGCCGGCTGAGGACACGCGCTCCGGCACGTTCCGGCAGGTCAAGGCCCTTGATGTCCTGTTTGCAATCTCTTGGGGCTTTGGTACCGTCTGCCGGGATTTGCAACGCCGAGTCCGCGACCAGCGCGGAACCGGGGAACCAGCGCGAGCGTCGTCCAGGCCGATCCGCCTGTGGCGCCTCGCAGGGGTGAATCGACGCCTCCTTGCCACGTGAGGAATGTCGTAGGGCGACTTCCACGCCCGAATCCGTCAGCTAACCCGGTAGGCGGCATGGAAGGAGCAGATGCCGTGATAGGTCGGCATGCCAAGAAGAAGACCAACCCCGCGCCGGTCATGGGCGTCGTCCTGGCGGGACTGTTCGCCGGGTCCCTCGCCCTGGCGCCGCTGGACGGAGGTTCCGGGGGCTCGGAGGCCTCGGGAGGCTCCAGCGGCCCCGACCGGACGAAGGTCTCGGCGGACCGCGCCGAACCGTCCCCCTCCCGGAAGGCCGAGAAGGCGCCGAGCAAGCCGCCGGACGACTGCGAGCCCTCAGAGGCCACGGACCACGGGTATTCCAACGGCCGGATCCCGACCAAGGAACTCTGCCCACTGCCCCAGGACGACGAGTTCCTGCGGGCCGACGCCGCGGTGGCCTTCTACAAGCTCAACGTCGCCTACGAGGAGCGCTTCGGCGAGCAGATGTGCGTCCGCAGCTCCTACCGCAGCTACGAGAAGCAGGAGGAGCTGTACGAGAGCATGCCGTCCGGCATGGCGGCGGCGCCCGGCAACAGCAAGCACGGCATCGGCATCGCCGTCGACCTGTGCGACGGCGTCCAGGACGACGACTCGCCCCGGTTCGCGTGGCTGGAGGACAACGCCGAGAAGTACGACTGGCTCCACCCGGACTGGGCCTACAGCAGCCCGTACGAGCCGTGGCACTGGGAGTTCGACGTCGGCCAGGACTAGCACGCCGCGATTCACCGGGTGCGTTGACTTGCGGCGTGTTGTTGTTATGAGCGCGTCGAAAACAACAACACGCCGCAAGTCAACGAGATGTGGCTCGGTCCTCGGTGACTAGGGGCGAGTGCGGCGGGACAGGGCCGCGGCCTGTCCCCGGCTGCGCAGCCCGAGTTTCCTGCTGACGTGGGATTTGACGGTGTGCTCGGAGACGACGAGCCGCTCCGCGATCTCGCTGTTGCTCAGGCCGTCCCCGATCAGGTGCAGGACGTCGTGCTCGCGCGGCGTGAGGTCGTGCAGGCGGGCCAGGTCGGCGGGGTCCGCCCGCCTGGCCCGCCGGTGGGCCGCGTAGCCGTCGATGACCCGGCGGGCGACGCTGGGACTCAGCGCGCCGTCGCCGCCGGCGGCGGCGCGCACGGCGGCCAGCAGCTCCTCGTACGAACTGCTCTTCAGCAGGAAGCCGCTGGCCCCCTGGGTCAGCGCCTCGTCGATGTACTCGTCGAGGTCGAAGGTGGTCAGCATCAGGACGCGGGTGCGGTCCAGGGCGCCGGCGCGGGCGAGGCGGCCGAGCGTCCACAGGCCGTCGTGCCCGGGCATGCGCACGTCGAGCAGCAGCACGTCCGGCCGCAGGTCGCGGCAGAGCCGCAGGGCGTGGTCGCCGTCCCCGGCCGTGCCGGTCACGGCGATGTCGTCCTGGGTTTCGAGGATGGCGCGCAGCCCGTCGCGGACGACGCTCTCGTCGTCGGCGATCACGACGCTGACGGGGCCGTCACCGGGCGGCATCGCGGGTCCCCTCGACGCTGCGCGGAAGGGTGGCGCCGAGACGGAACCCGCCGTCCGGTGCCGGTCCGGCGTCCAGGTCGCCGCCGAGCGCGGCGACGCGTTCGGTGAGCCCCGCCAGGCCGAGCCTGGGGCCGGGTCCCGCCTGCGCCGGGCGGGGCGGCGGGCCGGAGGTGATCTCCAGGTCGACGACGTCCGCTCTGACGTCCAGGCGGACGGTGGCCTCTGCTCCCGGCGCGTGCCGGCGCGCGTTGGACAGGCTCTCCTGGACGATCCGGTATCCGGCGAGCTGGACGGGGCGGGGCAGCTCGACCACCGGGAGGCCGCGCTGGACGACACGAAGCGCATCGTGCCTCTCGTCCTGCTCGCGGTCACGCTGATCCTCTGCCTGCTGCTCCGGTCGATCCTCGCACCGCTGATGCTGCTCGCCACGGTGGTGCTGTCCTTCGCCGCGTCGCTGGGCGTCTCCGCCCTGGTCTTCACCCACCTGTTCGACTTCGGCGGCGTGGCGGCCGACCTGTTCATCTACATATTCGTCTTCCTCGTCGCCCTGGGCGTGGACTACAACATCTTCCTCATGGAACGCGTCCGCGAGGAGAGCCGCCGCGTTCCGACCGCCGAGGCCGTCCGCCGCGGGCTCGCCGCCACCGGCGGCGTCATCACCGCCGCGGGGCTCGTCCTCGCCGGCACCTTCGCCGCGCTCGCCCAGATCCCCGACGTGACCGTCGCCCAGGTCGGCATCGCCGTCGGCACCGGGGTCCTGATCGACACCTTCCTGGTCCGCGCCCTCCAGGTCCCGGCGCTGGCCACGCTGCTCGGCGACCGCACCTGGTGGCCCGCCCGGCGGGCAAAGAACCTGCATCCACCTATTGAATATAACCAATAGGTGTCTTAGGTTCGTTGTCACGCCTCCGCACACCCTGGAGTCCACCGAATGTCCTTTCTTCACCGCCCCCACGACAGGCGTCCCGCCAAGCTCACCGCGCTCGCGGCCACCGCGGCGCTGGCCCTGACGGCCCTCGCCGGCTGCGGCTCCGGCGAGGGCGAGGTCTCCGCCGACGGCGTGGCGAAGGTGAAGCTCGGCGTCATTCCCATCATCGACATCGCCCCGGTGGAACTGGGGATCAAGAAGGGCGTGTTCAAGCGCCACAAGCTGGAGGTCACCACGCAGGCCGCCCAGGGCGGCGCCGCCATCGTCCCCGCCGTGGTCAGCGGCGACTTCCAGTTCGGCTACTCCAACATCGTCAGCCTGCTCATCGCCAAGGAGAAGGGCGTCCCGGTCTCGATGGTCTCGGTGGGGGCCCGCGCCTCCGACGACGAGATGGACGACGGATCCGGGCAGCTGATGACCGCCGACCCCGCGATCACGAAGGTCGCCGACCTCAAGGGCAAGAAGATCGCGGTCAACACCCTCAAGGGCATCAACGAGGTCGCGGTGGCCTCCAGCCTCAAGAAGCACGGGGTGCGGCGCGGTGACGTTCAGCTGGTGGAGGTGCCGATCCCCAACATGCCCGCCGCCCTCAAGGACGGCCAGGTGGACGCCATCATGGTCAGCGAGCCGTTCATCTCGATGGCCGCGAAGCAGGGCGCCGAGCCGCTGCCCGTCAGCTACGCCAGCATGGGCAAGAAGCTGCCCTTCGCCGCCTGGTTCGCCGCCGAGCCGTACGCGGCCAAGAACCCGAAGGTCGTCGAGCGCTTCACCGCCGCGCTGAAGGAGTCCCTGACCTACGCCGAGAACCACCCGGACGAGGCCCGCGCGGCGCTGAACGGCTACCTGAAACTGGACGCCGGCCTCAGCGAGGAGGTGACCCTGCCCGGCTGGAACCCCGAGGCCGGGCAGGCCGACATCGCCCCACTCGCCCAGCTCACCGTCGACTCCGGCCTCATCAAGAGCACCGATCCGCTGAAGGAGCTGCTCGACCGGTGACCAGGAGGGAAGGCAAGGAGGGCGACGTCTTCGCCGGCACGCTGGCGGAGCTGACCTGGCACGAGGTCGACGAGGCCGCCCGGACCGGCGCGGTGCTGCTCTGGGCCTTCGGCGTGATCGAGCAGCACGGGCCGCACCTGCCGACGGGCACCGACGTCTACCTCCCCGGCGCCCGGCTGCGCGCCGTCCGGGCGCTGCTGGCCGACCGCGGCGTGGAGGCGCTGATCGTCCCGCCCTACTACTGGGGCGTCAACGTCGTGTCCGGGTCCTTTCCCGCGTCCTACAGCGTGCGGCCCGAGCTGATCCGGGAGGTCATGGTAGACCTGCTCGGCGGCATGGCGCGCGACGGCTTCCGGCACGTGTTCTGCTTCTCCGGCCACGGCGACGCGCTCCACAACCGCACGGTGCACGACGGGATACGGTCGGCCTGCGAACGCACGGACGCGGACGCGAGCTTCGTGACCGAACCGGCGCTGGCCCGGCGCATCGGCCTCGACCTGGACGACCCGTACCTGACGCTGTCCGGGCCGGACGAGCCGCCGCCGGACGGCCCGGCCGACGTCCACGCCGGCAACTGGGAGACGTCCCTGATGATGCACACCCACCCGGAGCTGGTGCGCGAGGAGGTCCGCGTCCGGCTCGCGCCCAGCGGCCTGGGCCCCCGCGAACTGACCGTCTGGCGCCAGGGCCACGAGCACGCCCGCCGCGTCACCCCCGACGGCTACCTCGGCGACCCGGCCGCCGCCGACGCCGCCGAGGGGCGCCGCATCAACGCCTCCACCGCCGAACAGGCCGCCGACGCCATCGTCCATCGACTACGGGGAGCCGCATGACCTCGCAGACCGCTCTGCTCGTCATCGACATGCAGAACGACTACTGCCATCCCGACGGCGTGTTCGCCCAGGCCGGGCTCCGCGTCACCGGCCTGGACGCCCTGGTCGGGCAGGTCAACACCCTCGCCGCCGCGGCACGCTCCGCCGGCCGCCCCGTCATCTGGGTGCGGATGGAGTGGACGGAGGACGCCGAGGTCGGCCTCCTCGCCGAGCGGAGCCCGTTCCTGCGGGCCCGGGGCCTGCGGCGCGGAACGTGGGGAAGCGAACTGCTCGGCGGCCTCGACCGGGCGCCGGGCGACCATGAGATCGTCAAGTCCCGCTTCGACGCGTTCCACGGCACCGGGCTCGACGAGCTGCTGCGCGGCCTCGGCGTCGGCACGCTGGTGATGGCCGGAGTGCGCACCGACTTCTGCGTCGAGTCGACCGTCCGCGCCGCGTTCTTCCGCGACCTGCGCGCGATAGTGGCGCGAGAGGCCGTCGCCGGATATGTGGCGGACCTGCACACGGCCAGCCTGCGCCTGATGAACACCGTCTTCGCCGAGGTCGTCCCTGTCGGGGAGGCGGTCGCGCGGCTCAGCCCGGCGCGGCCGGGAACAGTCCCGGATTCTCCAGATCGGCGCTGATGTCGGCGGGGATCCCCCCGTCGATGCGGCGGGCGTCCCAGTCGCTGTTCAAGGCGTCGGGGGAGCCGCCCCATTTCCCGTCCAGCCGGACGTCGTCGCCCGAGCGCTCGATGGCGAACCTGACCTGCCCTGTGGCCTCGGTGCCTTCACCTTCCGTATAGGACGCGTGGATGGATGAGCCGTCCCCCTGGATGGCGCCGTGGATGCGGCTCTTGCCCCGGAACCGGTAGATCATCCACACCTCCTCGCCGTCGACGCGGACGTACATGTCGCCGTAGCTGCTCGTGTAGTGCCCGTCGAGGTAGGAGTGATCGGTCCCCAGCAGGCGCGGGACGGCGAATGCGGCGATCACGGCCGCGAGCGCGACACCGGCGGCGATCACCCCGAACAGGACGGCGCGGCGCCGCGGGCGCGGGGCGGGGACGTCGACCCGCGTACCGGCGGGCAGGGTCGGCGCGGCCCCGCCCTGGCCGCCCGCCACCGGGCTCGGCCCGTCCGGCCGATGCTGGGACGGCGGCAGGCCGCCGACGTGCCGCGGAGGCGGTGCCGGGGGCGGCAGCCGCCCCGGCGGCGTCCCTGGAGGCGAAGTCCCTGGAGGCGAAGTCCCTGGAGGCTGGGGCGGCTCGGCGGCATACGGCCACGCCCCCGCGTCCGCCGCGGTGCGCGGGGTGCCGCTCCCGCCCGCGGCGGCCGCGGGGTCGCCGCCCGCGACGCCGAGCCGGGAGAGCAGGTCGCGCGCCGTGGGACGCCGGGCGGGGTCCTTCTCCAGCGCCGCGACGATGACCTCGCGCAGCGCGCCCTCGATACCGTCCAGGTCGGGTTCGCGGTGCACGATCCGGTACGCGATGGCCGGGACCGGGCCGACCCCGAAGGGGCCGCGGCCTGTCGTGGCGAAGGCCATGACGGCGCCCCAGGCGAACACGTCGCCGGCCTCGCCCGCGCTCGCACCCTCGAACAGCTCGGGTGCCATGTACGCGGGCGTCCCGACGAGCTGACCGGTCTCGGTGAGACCGAGCGTGGTGTCCAGGGCGCTGGCGATGCCGAAGTCGATCACGCGCGGGCCCATCCGGCTCAGCAGCACGTTGCCGGGCTTCAGATCGCGGTGGACCACCCCGGCGCCGTGGATGGCCGCCAGCGCGGCGGCCATGCTGACGCCCAGCTGCTCGACCTCGGCGCGGCGCAGCGGGCCGCCCTCCTCGATCGCCTCGCCCAGCGTGGGGCCGTCGATGTACTCGGTGACCAGGTAGGGGTTCGCGGCGTCCGGGTCGGCGTCCAGCACCTCGGCGGTGCAGAACCGCGGGACCTTGAGCGCGTGCGCGGCCTCGTGCCGGAACCGTTCGCGGAAGGCGCCGTGCCGGGCGTGGTCGGAGCGGACGACCTTGATCGCCACCAGCCCGCCGCCCGGACCGGGCCCGCGTCCGAGATAGACCGACCCCATTCCGCCCTCTCCCAGGAACCCGGCCACCTCGTACTCGCCGATGCGTTCCGGATCCCCGGCCCGCCGGGGGACGGCCTTGGAAGGCAGGGAGCTCGCGGACGACGGGTCTTCGGACATTGGTGCTCCTGGACCGGGGGGTAAGGCAAGTGTCCAGTATTCCGAACCGGACTCCCTGACGCGGCCACCGGTCGCCATGCGGTCCAAACGATTCCCCCGCGACCGGCACGAATGCGACGCTGAAGCCATGGACGAAAGGCGCCTGGTGGATGCGGCCAGGCTGGCGGTCGCCGAAGGTTCCCGGCAGGAGCGGTACGAGGCGCTCGGCGCTCTCTCCGATCTGCTGAGAGGAGCCGCCTTCACCCAGGATTCGGCCGAACGGGTGGCGGCTTTCCTCGTGGAGGTCGCGCTGACCTCCCGATACGAGGACGATCGTGAAGAGGCCCTCCACGCCCTGGGAGATGCCGGCTATGCCTGGCCCTACCAGTTGGTGAAGCCCTTGGCCGACGCCGTACCTCCGATGGGCGGCGCCGAGTCGGATCATGTCCAGGCGATCCTGGAGAACGCCGAGCACGAAGACGCCGGCGGATCAGCGGGCTCTTAGGTCTGCCCGAGGCGCCGGCCGGGCACCCGGTGGTCGTGGGTGAGGGCGTGGAGACGGGTCAGGTCGTCGAGGGCCGGTCTGCGCGGCGACCTCGGTGTCGAGCCGGGGCTCGAGCTGCGCGAGGCCGAGCGGAGCGTCCTGGCGGGCGAGTTCTTCCAGAGCGTCTTCGTCTCCGCCCAGAAGCAACGCGAGCCGCACACCGGCTGAGCGGCCGGTGTATGTTGCATGTTGAAACGTCATTCCGAGTGGCGGAACAACGAGCCGGAGGGTGCGCTTTGCCGGGCAGGGGTGGGCGGTCATGACCGCCGAGGATCTCGGGCGCTACGACGTCATCGTGGTCGGCGCCGGCGTGGGCGGGCTGTGCGTGGCCATCGAGGCCGCGGCGGTCGGCGCGCGGGTGCTGGTCGCTGAGAAGACCGAGCGGGTCGGCGGGATGCTGCACATATCCAGCGGCGAGTTCAGCGGCGCGGGCACGCGCAGGCAGGCCGCGCGCGGCATCGAGGACGATCCCGAGCGCCACTGGCAGGAGGTCATGCGGCTGTCGCACGGACGGGCCGACCCCGACCTCACGTGGCGGACCGTGCGCGCCCAGGGCGAGACGGTCGACTGGCTGGACGGCCTCGGCTTCGACTTCCACCCCGAGACTCCCGGGTTGGTGCACGGGCACGAGGTCTACTCGGTGCCCCGCACCTACTGGGGCGTGAACCAGGGCGACTCGCTGCTGCGGGTGCTGGAACGCGAGCTGGCGCGCTGGACTCCGGAGCAGGTGCGCGTGCTCACCGGCACCCGTGTCACCGGCGCCGTCCAGGACGGCGCCGGCCGGGTCGCCGGCATCACCGCGGTCCGCGACGGGACGCACGAGATCGCCGCGCACGCGGCCACCGTGGTGCTGGCCACCGGCGGATACGACGCGGAGCCCGGGCTGCGCAACCGCTTCCTGCCTCCGGGCTGCGAGGACGCGATGATCGCCTGCCTCGACCACGCCACCGGCGACGGGCTCAGGCTGGCCGAGGGACTGGGCGCCGCCGTCAGCGGCAACGGGATCTTCCTCCCCGTGATGGGGCTGATCCCCGATCCCGGACGGCCCGGCTTCGCCGTCGACTACCGGGAGGCGTTCATCGAGCTGGCGCCCGCGTACCGGACGCCCCACGAGATCTGGGTCAACCGCGCCGGCGAGCGATTCGTCCCCGAGGACGGGACGAGCCCCGAAAGGCGCGAGCGGGCCCTCCTTGAGCAGCCCGGCCTGGCGATGCACATCGTCTGGGACGAGGCGACCGCACGCGAGGCGGAACCGCTCATCAGGAACGGCGCGGGCGGCTGGACCCGCGAGCGGTTCCTGGCCGAGCAGGAGAGCGGCCGCTGGATCGTCACGGCACCGACACCGGAAGAGCTGGCGGTGCGGCTGGGCGTGGACCCCGCCGGACTGGCGGCGACCCTCCGGCGCTACAACGAGGCGGTCCGCGCCGGCCACGATCCCGACCAGGGCAGGACCACGCTGCCGATGACGATCGACTCGCCCCCGTACTACGGCATCACCTCCACCGCCGCCTCGCTGCTCAGCAGGGACGGGCTCCAGGTGACCGGCGACCTGGCCGTGGTCGACCGCGACGGTCGTCCGATCCCGGGCCTGTACGCGGTGGGCGAGGTACTGGGCAACGACGTCTTCGCCGGAGACAACTACGTCGGCGGCATGAGCGTGACACCCGCGATGACACTGGGCCGCGCGCTCGGCCGCGCCCTGGCCGCGGAGGCTTCCTAGCGCGGTGACCACGAACGTCGACCGGGTCGCCATCTCGTTGACTTGCGGCGTGTTGTTGCTTTCGACGCGCTCATAACAACAACACGCCGCAAGTCAACGCACCCGGTGACCCTTGGGGGAGCGCACTAGCGGTCGCCTCAGCGGCGGCGGTAGAACTCCAGCAGTTCCCCGTCGCGGCCCAGGAACGTCTGGACCGCGGCGGGGCCGTAGGGAGGAACGTCCAGCTCGACCGGGTCGCAGACCGGGACCGCGCCGTGCGCGGCGAGCAGCCCCGCGGTCGCGGGCAGGTCGTCGGTCTCCAGCGAGACGGACAGGAGACCGGTGTTGGGCGGGACGGCGCGGTCGCGCTGGTCGCGGCCGGGGAAGCCGACGTACTGCGCGATCTCCACGCGGCCGTTCATCGTGCCGCCGGGCATGTACATGTTGATGTTGTGCAGCGAGGTGCCCGGCGGGAGGCGGAAGAACGCCTCCATGCCCTCGATCACCTGGTCGTACATCGGCTCGAAGCCGAGCGCCCCGTAGAAGCCCATCGCCGCCCGCGCGTCACCGACGTGCACCGCGACCGTCTGAAGCTCGCTGGGAGAGCCGTCGTACTCGGCGAGCGGGGAGCCGTCCCGCGCTTCGAGTTCGAAGACGTCGAGGATGACGCCGTCGGGGTCGTACGACAGCGAGTCCCAGGCGGCCAGCTCCGGAGTCACCGTCCAGCGGGTGGGCTCCGACTTGGCCCTGCCTCCCGCCTCGCGTAGCCGGTGGACCGTGGCGCGGACGTCGTCCACCCGGATGTTGAGCGCGTAGTGGCCGTAGTCCTGGGCGCGCGAGTAGTCGCCCCAGATCCGGTCGCCCGGGGCATCGAAGCTCACAAGGCGCACCAGGCCGGTCGTGGCGCCCTCCGGTCCCAGCACGACCGTCCGGCCCGTCAGCCCTGCGGGCATGCGCCACGCACGCTCGATCTCCGGACCCCCGACCGCGACCTCCGGCCCGGCCACGTAGCCGAACACGTCTCGGTAGAACGCGACCGACCGCTCCAGATCCGACACCGCCACCGTCGCCACCCGCAGCTCACTGATCAAACCGACTCGCCCTCAGCTGTTCCGTATATTGAAACGATGTTCCAATATATCCACCGGAGGCGGGAGGTCAGCAGGGGCCTTCGTCGATCGACGTCGAGACCGCGACCAGGGAACGCGTGGCGGTGGACTCGGGACGCCGGTCGGCGTAGATCGTCACGCAGACCGGGTGGTCGCCGTCGGCGTTCGTGATCTCGAACGGCATCCCGTTCGCCAGGGGACCGGACTCTGGCCGGACCACTTGAGGCTCTACGTTCCGGCGCCCGGCCCCGGTCTCACGCACGTCGATCTCGGGCGGTCGGGGCTGGAGTCCGACCAGCTCCGGGACCTGTTCGAGGACGAGGTCGTGGGGCCGTCCGACGATCTCGATCCTGGTTCCATGCTGCTGCCCTGGGCCTCGACCGGCACGGGGGTCACGCTCTACTGGCAGGTCTCACCTGGGACGCCGACTGGTTCGTACCCGATCCGGGTCTCGGACCGGAGCGGCGACGTGTGGGAGAGGTACGACCTGCTCACCACTGAGCTTCTTCTGGGAATCGCCCAGGGCGAGGTGCACAGTGAGCTGCTCAACGAGTCGTGGATGGAACGCGACCTACTTTTCAGGCCCTATATCAACGAGTAGCGCGACCTGAGCACCAGGCGGAGCCACCGAGCAGGCCGACGCGCGCGGTGTCGGGGACGTTGGTCGCTAAGTCTAAAGTTCCCAGACTCACTCGCGGGCAATCTGCTGGCATGCAGGAACTTTTGGGCTTGAGTCTTGACGTGTCCCAGTAAACATCGTTCTATTAGTCACAGGCAACTTGTGATCTAGCCCACGCCAGATGGCCCGGCGACGACGCTGACGGGTCCCGACTCCACCCCCACCCCACATCGGAAAGTCGGTACGGCCATGCCCGGAACGAGATCCTCCAGATCCGCCGTTCTCCTGATCGCGGTGCTCGTGCTCGCCGAGACGGTGTCGGCGTTCGAGACGACGATGTCCGTCCAGCTGCTCTACGCCCAACTCCCCTTCTTCGGGTCCGACATCAACAAGCTCACCTGGATCGTGACCGCGTACATGCTGGTCGCGGCGGCCGCCACGGGGGTGTGCGGTCGCCTGGGCGACCAGTTCGGCCGCGCGCGGGTGCTCAACATCGTGCTGCTGATCTCGGCGGCGGGCTCCGCGCTCAGCGCGATCGCCCCCAACCTGGAGATCCTCATCGTCGGCCGGGGCCTGCAAGGGGTGTCCGGCGCCGTGCTGCCCCTGGTGATCGGGCTGGCGCGCGAGATCCTGCCGAAGGAGAAGGTCACCACCGGGATCGCCGTCGTCAGCGCGTCGGCGCTCATCGCCGGAGCGTCGGGCATGCTCGTGTCCGGGTTCATCCTGGATCACTTCAACTGGCGCTTCATCTTCTGGACCGCGGTGATCCTGGCCGCGCTCGCGATGGCCGGGATCCGTGCCGTCATCCCCAACTCCAAGGCCGCGGACGCGGACCCCGGGAGGGTCGACTACCTGGGCGCCGCGCTGTTCTCGGTGGCCATCGGGACGACGCTCTACGGCGTCACCAAGTCGAGCGAGTGGACGTGGGGCGACTCCCGGACGCTGGGCTTCCTGGGCGTCGGGCTTGTCCTGCTCGCCCTGTGGACGGTCTGGGAGCTGCGCGTGGAGCACCCGATGATGGAGGTCCGGCGGTTCGTCAATCCCAAGTTCGCGATCGGGATGCTCGCCACGGTGATCATCGCCTTCGGGGTCTTCGGGCTCAGCCAGGTCATGCCGACGGCCGTCCTGCGCACCCCGACGGAGATCCCCGTGCCGGGCGGCGCCCCCATCGAGCTGCCGGTCGGGCTGGGACTGACGGCGACGATGACCGGGCTGGTGGGCGGCCTCGGCGCGCTCATCGGGTTCGCCATCTCCCCGCTGCCCGGCCGGATCTCCCGCCGCTACGGCGCGGCCCGGACGATCATGATCGGGTCCGTGGTCGCCGTGGGGGCCTTCTGGTCGGTCATGTCCCTCCACACGTCGCTGGGCGGCTTCATCGCCTTCACGATCATCAGCTCGATCGCCGTCACGTTCTGCTACGGCGCCCTGCCGACGCTCATCGCCGAGTGCGTCCCGCCGGAGGAGACCAGCGCGGCCGTCGGCATGCAGGCCGTGGTGCGGACGACGTTCCAGGGCGTCGCCGCGTCCTTCTCGGGGGTCTTCCTGGCACGGGGCGAGATCATGGTCGGTGATCACGCCTTCCTGAGCGAGCAGGGCCTGGAGACCCTCGCCGTCGCGGCCATCGTCGCCTCCGTCATCGGGTTCGTGCTCGCGGTCGCGGCGTCGCGCTACCGCGACTCCATGCTCAACGACCGGGACGACGGAGCCGTCCCGGCCGCCGGGCCCAAGGCGGCCGTCCAGATCGACTGAGAACCACGATCGACGCTGCACCGATCCGCACCACATCGAGAGGAACCGATGGACAGCACCCTCCCGCTCGCCGATGTCCGTGTCCTGGAGTGCACCGGGGGCATCCCGGGCGCGTACTGCGGAAAGATGCTCGTCGACGCCGGTGCGCAGGTGGTGAAGGTCGAGCCCCCGGACGGTGACCCGCTGCGCTCCTGGAGCGCGTCGGGGGATCTCGCCCTCGGGCCGGGCGAGCACGCGCCCCTGTTCCAGTTCCTCGCGGCGGGCAAGCGGTCGGTCGTCTCGGACGACGCCGGGTCGCCCGCCGTCCACGACCTGGTCCGGGGCGCGGACATCGTGATCGTCGACGGGACGGGGGGCTGGGACCTGGCGCGGATGCGGTCCCTCTCGGCGGGTGACGAGAGCGTCGTCATCAGCATCACCCCGTTCGGCACCGAAGGCCCCTACGTCGACCAGGGGGTGCAGGCCAACGAGTTCATCCTCCAGGCGCTGTGCGGGTCGACCGGGAGCCGCGGCTGGCCCGGTGAGGAGCCGCTGCAGGCGGGCGGCCGGACCGGCGAGTGGGTGGCGGGGGCGTACGCCGCCTTCGCCGCCGCCGCCGGGATCCGCCGGCTCCGGCGGACCGGCCGGGGTGACGTCTTCGACGTCTCGATCTACGAGGCGATGATCGTCACCATGGGCGGTCTCGGCGCCGTCGCCGCGGGCGTCCTCGGCGAGGACGCCCCGGCGGCGGCCAGGAGCCTGGAGATGCCGTCGATCGTGCCCACCGCGGACGGCCTCGTCGGCTTCTGCACGATCACCGCGCAGCAGTTCGCGGACTTCCTCGTCCTGATCGACCGCGCGGACCTCCTGGACGACGCCGACCTCGCGTCGTTCGCGGGCCGGACTCGGCGGCGCGACGAGTTCCTGGAGATGGTCCACGGCTGGGCCTCCACCCGCACCACCGCCGAGATCGTGGAGCTGGCGGCCGCGCTGCGGATCCCGGTCGCCCCGATCGGGACGCCGGAGACGCTGGCCGAGATCGACCAGTTCCGGGAACGCGGCGTCTTCGTCAAGAACGCGCTGGGCCACCTCCAGCCGCGGGTCCCGTACCGGACCAGCGCGTTCGAGGCGTCCCCGCCGGGAACGGTGCCGGACCCCGGCCGGGACGCCGGCGAGGTGCGCTGGCCGGCGCGCGAACGTCCGGCAGGCGAACGTCCGGCACGGCAGGGCACACAGCCGGACCGGCGGCCGCTGGACGGGGTGCGGGTCGCCGACTTCACCGCCTTCTGGGCCGGTCCGACCGCCACCCAGCTGCTGGCCGCGTTCGGCGCCGACGTGGTCAAGATCGAGGGGCTGCGCCGTCCCGACGGCATGCGGTTCTCCGGTGGACGGCCGCCGAGCGTCGACCAGTGGTGGGAATGGGGGTCGGTGTTCCTCGCCAGCAACAACGACAAGCGCGGGATCAGCCTGGAGCTGAGCGATCCGCGGGCGCGGGACGTGGCCCTGAAGATCATCGGTGGCAGCGACCTGGTCGTCGAGAACTTCTCGCCGCGCGTGATGGCGAACTTCGGGCTGGAGTGGCCGGACGTCGCGGCGGCCAACCCCCGGGCGTGCATGGTGCGGATGCCCGCGTTCGGGCTCGACGGCCCCTGGCGCGACCGGGTCGGGTTCGCCCAGACGATGGAGCAGGCGAGCGGCATGGCCTGGATGACCGGGCACCCGGACGGCCCGCCGATCATCCCGCGCGGCGTCTGCGACCCGGTCGCCGGCATCCACGCGGCCTTCGCGGCCGTGGTCGCCCTGGAGAGCCGCGATGCCACCGGCCAGGGGGTGCACATCGAGGGGACCATGGTCGAGGCCGCGCTCAACGTGGCGGCCGAGGCGCTACTGGAGCACTCCGTCCGCGGCGTCACCCTGCGCCGCGACGGCAACCGCGGGCCGGGCGCCTCGCCCCAGGGCGTCTACCGGACGGCCGGAGCCGACGAATGGGCGGCGATCGCCGTGACGGACGACGCGCAATGGCCCGCGCTCGCCGCCGTCATCGGCCGCCCCGACCTGGCGGACGACCGCGACCTGGCGACGCGGTCCGGCCGCCGGGCCCGCGCGGCGGAGATCGACACGGCCATCGCGTCCTGGGCGGCGGGCGTCGACGTCGAGGCCGCCGTCGCGGCGCTCCGCGCGGCGGGCGTCCCGTCGGCCAGGGTGACGCCGCCGAGCGACCTGCTGGCCGACGAGCATCTGCGCGCTCGCGGGTTCTGGGAGAACGTCCGGCATCCGGTGGCGGGCGAGTTCCGCTCGACGGGGCTGCCGTTCGGGTCCCGGACCGTGGCCTCCGGGTGGGTACGGTCCGGGGCGCCGCTCTACGGCCAGCACAACCACGAGGTCCTGGCGGAGATCGGCCTGGGCCGGAGCGAGATCGAGGCGCTGGAGGAGGACGGGGTCATCGGCTCCCGGCCCGCCGGGCTCTGACGGGCCTGCGGCGTCCCGGCGAGGACTACGATCGCTGGCAGGACGACGGCGATCGGCGGGAATGACGACGTGGGACTCGACGAGGCATCGCGGGAGGCGGACGAGGCCGCCGCGCGGGAGGGCGCCGCCGATCCCGGCTACCCGGATCTGCCGACGACGGCGTACCTCGTCCTCGGCATGCTGATCGTCAACGACGAGTCGCTCACCGCGGGCGAGATCAAGGTGCGCTCCCAGTACACGGTCGGCCACTTCTACTGGGCCCCGGCCGTCAGCCACATCCGGCGGGAGCTGACACGCCTGATCGAGCACGACATGGCGGCCGAGCGCACGATCCACGTCGGCAAGCGCAAGATGACGGTCTACGAGTCGACCCCGCGGGGCGAGCGTGCGCTGCGCGCGTGGGCCGAGGCCCTTCCGGGGGACGAGCCGGTGATGATCAAGCATCCGCTGATGCTCAAGATCTGGCTCGCGGGGGACACCGAACCGGCCGTGGTCCTGGAGGCCATCGACCGCTACCTGGAGACCGTCCAGAAGTCGATCGACGAGCTGATGTGGGCGCAGGGCAGGAGCCGGGAACTCGGGCTGCTGGAGGAGATGAGGTCGAGGTACCCGCTCCAGGTGGCGACCTACACCCTGCGCTCGCTGTACGCCGAGATGGCCAACGTCCGGCAGCTCCGCGACGAGATCGAATGGAACCTCGGAGACGCCTACCAGCGGCACGCCGACCACCCGAAGACGGCCATACGCCGCAGGGTGCGGCCGGAGGCCGGGGACGACTGACCTCCGGCCGCGTTCCGGCCGCCGAGGGGCGGGTCAGTCGCTGGCGGGGAGCGGCTTGGCGTCCTTGACCACGAGCGGGGTGTCGCCGTCCGACAGCGAGCCCGCACCCGGGCTGGTCACCAGGACTTCGAAGGAATCGTCGTCCGGGTGGGTGTAGCGCTTGCCCAGCAAGGAGCCCTCGTCGAACGGACTGTGCGGTTCCCCCACGGTCGCGCGGTCGGCCGACAGGGACATCGGAACTCCGCCGCACCGCAGGTCCAGGCCCGGCGGCCCCGGCCGGACCACGATGACGCCGGTGCCGCACACCTGGCTGTGCAGGCGTGTCCCGGGCTTGATGATGTCGCTCAACTGCTTCTCCTGTCTCGATCAGGCGTGTGTGGGGGAGTGGAGCCCGGCGACGATCTCTCGGCGCAGGAGCTTGCCCGTCTGGGTGTAGGGGAGCTCTTCCCTGAACACGACCTCGTCAGGCGTGCGGGAGCCGCGCAGCCGCGACCGGACGAAGGCGCGCAGCTCCGCGGCGAGGTCGTCACCGGCCCCTCCGTCGGGGACCACGACCGCCACCAGCCGTTCCCCCCAATGGGGATCGGCCGCTCCGACCACGGCGGCCTCACGGACCAGGTCATGGGCGAGCAGGACGTCCTCGATCTCGGCCGGCGCGATGTTCTCCCCGCCGCGGATGATCGTGTCGTCCGCGCGTCCCTCCACGTAGAGGTAGCCGTCCCCGTCGAGGCGCGCGAGGTCGCGGGTCGGGAACCAGCCGCCGGCGTCCAGGACCGAGCCGAGCCCGGTGTACTCGCCGGAGACCTGCGGCCCCCGGACCCACAGCTCGCCGACCGTGCCGCCGGGCACCGCGCGGCCGTCCTCGTCCCGGATCTCCGCCTCGACGCCGGGGACGACGCGGCCGACCGAGGCGAGGCGGTGGGTCTCCCCCGAGGCCATCGCCTGGCGGTGGTCCTCGGGGCCGAGGACCGCGATCGTCGAGCTGGTCTCGGTGAGGCCGTAGGCGTTGACGAAACCGGTCGCGGGGAACGCCTCCAGCGCCCGCGCGAGCACCGGGAGCGGCATCCGCGCACCTCCGTAGGCGAGCGTCGAGAGACCGGGGCAGTCCGCCGGGCGGTCCCCGAGATGCTCGACGATGCGGGCCAGCATGGTCGGCACCACCATCGCGTGGCTCACCCGCCGGTCGCGGACGACGCCGAGCCACCCCTCCGGGGTGAAGTCGGTCAGGTAGGCGGTCTTGCGGCCGGAGTAGGCGTTGGTGAGCACGGCCCCGATCCCGGCGATGTGGTACGGCGGGACGCTGAGCAGCGCGCACTCGTCCTCCGCCGCCGCCGCGCCGAACTCGACGGTTCCGAGGACGTAGGAGAGCAGGTTCGAGTGCCGCAGGACGGCGCACTTCGGCGCCGCCGTCGTGCCGCTCGTGAACAGCAGGAGCGCGGGGCTCTCCTCGGACACCTCCGCGGGCCCCGCGTCTGACGCCGCCTCCGACGCGTCCCCGGCTCCCGGCGCCGCGACGATGTCGAACCACTCGCGGGTCGTCATCGACGCGACCACGTTGCCGGGCGGTCCGACGCGCTGGGACGGGTCGGTGACGAGCACGGGCGCGTCCAGGCGGGCGATCAGTTCGCGCAGGGCAGGCTCGGACAGGCGGTAGTTGAGCGGAGCGAACGGGACTCCGGCGCCGGCCGCGGCGAACAGCAGCGCGGGAACCGCGGGGGAGTTGGCGCCGACGAACGCCAGCGTGCGGGCGCCCCGGCGTCTCAGCAGCGCGCTTCCGGCGTCGGCCAGCCCGGCGAGGCCGCCGAAGGTCGTCGGCTCGCCGGCGGCCGGCAGCAGGGCGGCGCGGTCGGCGCCCGCCTGCGCGGCCATGTCCAGGATCAGGCGGATGGTCATGCGAACTCCCGGGCTCGTCCCACCAGCTTTCTTAAACTAATAGTCCCTCATGATGGTCACACAGCGATCTGCAAAGCGCCAGTTCTCCGGACAATCGACCCTTGACAGTCCGGAAATCGCTAAGTCTAATAGTGCGTAGCCGTTAGTGATCTACGGCACATGGCTCGACCTTCAAGGAGACCGAGTGAGGGCATCGAACCGCCGGGCCGTCATCGCCGGGGTGCACAACACCCGCCAGGCGCGCCGCCTGGAGGAGGAGACCTCCCGCAGCCTCATGGTCAAGGCGCTCCTCGGCGCGCTGGACGACGCCGGGCTGGACCTGTCCGACGTCGACGGGATCAGCGCCATGGACGACAGCACGTCCCTGATCTACGACCTCGGTGTCGGGCCGGCCTGGCAGGGCCACGACTTCGGCGCCGGCATGTTCGCCGAGGCCGCGTCCGCCGTCGAGAAGGGCTACGCCGACGTCGTCGTGCTGGTCTCCGCGCAGGCCGGCAGCTACACCGACCGCGCGGCGACCGCGCCGTGGACCCGCCCGGAGAACGAGTTCGTCGCCCCCTGGGGCATGTTCACCGCCGCCGAGTTCGCGCTGATCGCGCGCCGCCACATGGAGGTCTTCGGGACGACGCGGGAGCAGATGTCGCGGGTCGCGGCCACGATCCGCAACAACGGGGACCGCAACCCGGAGGCCGTCTACCACGGGCGGGGCCCCTTCAAGCCCGAGGACATCACCGCCTCCCGCCCCATCGCCGAGCCCTTCCACCTCCTCGACTGCGCCATGACGTCGGAGGGCGGCTGCGCGGCCGTCGTCACCACGGCCGAGCGCGCCCGGTCCCTGCGCCGCGACCCGGTCCACGTGCTCGGCGCCGGGGTCGACTTCTTCGGCCCGTCCTACCAGTACCCGCCGAGCTGGGACCTGCGCGGGCGGCGCGACGCGCCGTCCAACGGGCAGGCCGGACGCCGGGCCGGCGACCTCGCGTTCCGCCAGGCCGGCATCGGCCGCGACGACGTGGACGTCCTGGAGCTCTACGACCCCTTCTCGTTCGAAATCATCCGCCAGCTGGAGGCCCTGCGGTTCTGCCCCGAGGGGGAGGGCGGGCCGTTCGTCGAGGACGGCCGCATCGAGCCGGGCGGCAGCCACCCGATCACCACCGACGGCGGCCTGATGTCGTTCAGCCACGCGGGCGCGAACCCCCAGATGATGCAGCGCGTGATCCGCGGGGTCCAGCAGGTGCGCGGCGACGCCGGGCCCCTCCAGGTCCCGGACGCGCACGTCGCCCTGTGCACCACCGGCGGAGCCGGCGCCCTGTTCACCGGCGTGATCCTCCTGGGAGACGAGCTGCCATGACGACCCCGCTGCGGGCCCAGACCCGCGACCTTCCGCACGCCGTCCCGAGCGAGGTGACCCGCCCCTTCTGGGACGGGTGCGCGCGGGGAGAGCTGCTGTTCCAGCGCTGCGAGCGGTGCGAGGCCATCACCTTCCCGCCTGGCGAGCACTGCCGCGGCTGCCTGGCCCGGGGCCAGGTGTGGGAGGCGAGCGCCGGGCGCGGCGTCCTCTACAGCTGGACCGTCGTCCACCGGCCGGTCACGCCCGCCTTCGACCCGCCCTACGCCGCCGCGATCGTGACCCTCGACGAGGGCTACCAGATGCTGACCAACATCGTCGACGCCGCGCCGGACGACCTGCGCGCCGAGCTGCCGGTCCAGGTGTCGTTCCGCCGGACCGGAAACGATCTCTGGCTCCCCTACTTCGTCCCCGCCTGACCCGGGAAAGACCGAGCGAAGGATTCCCCCATGCACAAGGACGATCTGATCCTCATCAGCGTCGACGACCACATCGCCGAGCCCGCCGACATGTTCGACGCCCACGTCCCGGACCGGTACCGGGACCGCGCGCCGCGCGTCATCATCGAACCGGACGGCGTCCAGCAGTGGTACTACGGCGATCTCCGGGGCCGGAACATGGGGCTGAACGCGGTCGCCGGGAAGCCGCGCGAGATGTACAACATCGACGCCAGCAGCTACGACGAGATGCGTCCGGGCTGCTTCAACGTCGACGAGCGGGTCAGGGACATGAACGCCGGCGGCCAGCTCGCTGGGCTGAACTTCCCGAACTGGACCGGGTTCTCCGGCCAGGTCCTCAACCAGGGCCCGGACCGCGAGACCAACCTGGTGATGATCAAGGCCTACAACGACTGGCACATCGACGAGTGGTGCGGCGCGTACCCCGGCCGGTTCATCCCCTGCGGGATCCTTCCGCTGTTCGACGTCCAGGAGGCCGCCAAGGAGATCCGGCGCCTGGCGGCCAAGGGGTGCCACGCGGTGACGTTCTCGGAGAACCCCGAGGCGCTGAACATGCCCAGCATCCACACCAGGTACTGGTATCCGCTGTTCGAGGCGGCCAGCGAATGCAAGACCGTCCTGTGCACGCACATCGGGTCGTCCTCGCGGGCGCCGATGTTCTCCAGCGACGCCCCGGCGAGCGTGGCCATGACCGGGTCCTCGATCATGAGCGCGTACACGCTGCTCGAACTGATGTGGGCCGAGTTCTGGGGCGACTTCCCCGACCTGAGGTTCTCGCTGACCGAGGGCGACATCGGCTGGATCCCGTACTTCCTCTGGCGGGCCGAGCACGTGCAGAACCGGCACTCGGGCTGGACGAAGGCGACGTTCCCGCGCGGCTACGACGGCCCGTCCGACGTGTTCAGGAAGCACATCCACACGTGCTTCATCGCCGACAAGGTCGGCCCGAAGGTCCTCGACTGGTTCGACACCGACATGGTCTGCTGGGAGTCGGACTACCCGCACTCCGACAGCAACTGGCCGTTCGCGCCCGAGGACGTCATCGAGACCCTCGGCCATCTCGACGACGCGCTGATCGACAAGATCACCCACGAGAACGCGATGGCGGCGTACTCCTTCGACCCGTTCGCGCACGTCCCGAAGGAGAACGCCCGCGCCGGGCACCTGCGCTCCCAGGCGACGGACGTCGACGTCGTCACGCACGTGGGACGCGAGGCGAGCCAGCGCGACCTGGACGCGTGGGCGCGGATGACGAGCTTCGCCACCGAGCACCCGGCGAAGGTCACCGCGAACGCCGACATCTCCGGGCGCGCCGAGAAGCTCGGCGAGAACCTCTGAGACCGCGGGGAGCAGGTTGACGATGGGCATGAGCCTGTGCGTGCCGCCGCGGCCGGGTGAGCTCTGCGCCCCCATCCGGCTGCGGCTGCCCGGCGAGCACTCGACGCAGCAGCTGACGTCCCGGCACCGCGTGACCGGGATCGAGGCGGACGGCGGGACGGTCGTCGTCCGGGTGGAGATCACCGATCCGCAGACGTCCCGCCCGATCGACGTCCGCTTCGACGTGGTCCCGCCGGGCGGGCGGCCGGCCGCGCGGTCCGTCCTGCTGGGCACGGCCGACCTGCCCACCGGCCCGGCCGAGGTGTACGGCACCTACCTCGGCGTCGTCGCCGACGAGAACTAGGGCCCGGGACCAGGGCCCGGAACCAGGGCCCGGAACCGGGCCGGGGCTCAGCGGCCCGTCCAGAACGGGTCGCGGCCGATGAAGCCGAGGAGCCTGGTCTGGGTGTCCGCGCCGGCGGGCACCTCGACCCGAGGGCCGTACTGGCCGGAGGAGCGGATGACGTCCTCCATCGCCTCCATCCCCGCGAGGAGTTCGGCGCAGAAGGCGGGGTCCAGCCGGTCGTCCTGGCCGGTGGCCCTGGACAGGTCCCAGGTGTGCATGAACACGTCGGCGGTGTAGAAGCGGTCGATCGCGGTCTCCAGCGGGAGGGTGCCGATGTGCGGGTTGGTGAACTTCCGGTCGGCGCTCTCCGGATCGTCCAGGACCGCCTGCACGCCGTCGCACTGGACCTGCCACGCGGCGACCGGGTCGTCCTCCACCGGCGGTCCGCCGGGCAATCGGACGTCTGCGCCGGACGACAGGAACCCGGGGAACCATTCGGTCAGGTGGCGCACGACGTCGCGGGCGGTCCAGCCGGCGACCGGGGACGGCGCGTCCCAGGACCGCGTGCCGCGGACCCGCTCCGTGAACAGCCCGGCCACCTGCCGGTGCCGCTCGCCCGGATGGTCGGACAGAGTCATTCGATCAGCATCCTTTCAACCGTTTGGTTGAAGACGACCGTAGTCCGCGAGACCGCCAATCGTCAACCGAATGGTTGAACAAGCGGACACGACCCCCCACACTTACATTTCCATCAGTACCCGGCAAAAATGTAGGTACTTGAGAAAAGGTCTGTGCTCACCCCAGCATGAGACGGGCGCCGCGTTGAGCCACCACGGAATCGAAGGCGGCGCTCACCTTCTTCTCTCTTCTCTGCGACTGGAGTAAGCACATGCATGGAGACCGCCGCACGCCCGTGACCGTCATCGGGCTGGGCTCGATGGGAACGGCGCTGGCCGAGACCTTCGTCAGCGCCGGACATCCGACCGCGGTCTGGAACAGGACCGCCGCCAAAGCCGCGCCTCTCGTCGCCAAAGGCGCCCGCCACCTGCCGTCCATCGAGGACGCGGTGAACGCGAGCCCCCTGGTCATCACCTGCCTGACCACCTTCGAGGACACCCGGACGGCGTTGGAGCCCGCCGTCGCCTCGCTGCACGGACGGGCGCTCGTCACCCTCAACAGCGGCTCCCCGGCCGGCGCCCGCGAGACGGACGCCTGGGCCACCGGCCACGGCGCCCGCTTCCTCGCCGGGGCGGTCAAGAACGTGCCTTCGGCCGTGGGGGCGCCGGACACCCTCCTCTACTACAGCGGCGACCGGACGGTCTTCGAGGAGTTCGCGTCGACGCTGAGGGTGCTGGGCGGCGACACCGTCCACCTGGGCGACGAGACGGACCTCGCCGCCCTCTACGAGATGGCGGTGGGCGCCACACTGCTGCCCGCACTGGTCGGCTTCTTCCAGGGGGCGGCGGCCGTCCAGGCGCGAGGGCTGGAGGTGACCTCCATGGTCCGGTTCTCCGGCAAGTGGCTGGACATGATCAAGTCTCTGCTGCCCGTCTACGCCGAGGAGATCGACAGCGGCGACTACAGCGACGCCGCCTCCTCGGTGAACCTCTTCCTCAGCGGAGCCGCCCACGACGCGGACCTCACCAGGGAGACGAACGTCGACACCGCATGGCTCACCCCCATGCACGACCTGGTGAAGCGGGCGGCCGAGATGGGGTACGGCGAGCACAGCATCGCCGCTCTCACCGAGGTCCTCAGGAAGCCGGAACGAGCGGCATGAACCCGGAACGGCCGGGCCCCCGGACAGCGGTCGGCGAGACGGCTGAGGCGGTAGGCCATCATGCGGTCGACCGGGGGAAGCGCTGAGACGGGGAGGCGCATGGCCGGATCGGGCCGGGGGCAGCGGAGAACTTCTGTCTCGCCGGTGAAGTCCAACAAGATCCAAAGCCTCCCGAGCCGCTGGAGTTCGCGTGTCCGATTCCGACCCCGACGGCTGGGCGCTTCGCCTCCGGACCGACCGCGGATGGCGGCTCGCGGCCGTGGCCGGAGCGGTCGCCCTCGCCCTCGGTGTCACGATCGCCGTGGCCGCGGGCCGCGACACCCGGTCCGGCGGGATCGCCGACGGGCCGCTGCGGCCGGCGCCCGCGATCGCCGACCCCGTGCCCGCAGGCCGGATCATCGAGAAGCTCCCCCGCAACTGCGGGGTGTCGGATGAGACCGCCCTCAGGCTCGCGCCCGGGGCCGACCGCGACGCCGAGGAAGGCGGCGTGTTCCGGCGCGGCGGCCCCGGAAGCTGCATGTGGTACTCGCTGGACGACGGGAAGGCCAAGTGCGACTGGTGCATGGGCGACTTCGCGAACGAGCGCGTCCTCGACGTCTCCATCACCCTGGCGGAAGGCCGCAGCCAGTCGCCGATCACCGAGGCGATGGATCTGGTGGCCCGGTCCGAGCCGAACGAGGCCGCGCCCGAGGTCGTGGAGGGACTGGGCGAGGAGGCCACCGCCCGCTACTCGCCGGACGGCCGCACCGAAGGCGCGGTCGTGACCTTCCGGGAGGGCAACGCCGTCGCGACCATCGAGTACCGAGGGTGGGACGACGCGGGAGAGCGGCGCGAGACGATCCCGAAGAAGACCGCGATGGACGGGGCCCTCGCCGCGGCGGCGGAGGCGGCGAAGAGCCTCGGGGCCGCGGCGAGCCCCAAGCTGAGCACCGTGAAGCACCCGGTCACACGCCCGCTGGGCCGCGTTCCCAAGCCCTGCGACGCGGTTCCCGGTGACACCGTGGACAAGGTCGCCCGCGACGCGTACCGGCGGCGGGGGAGCCCGACCCTGTTCTCCATGACGGTCCAACCGGGGATGTCCGGCGACTCCTGCATGTGGAGGGCCGAGACGTCCCGTTACGCGTACGAGGGGCGGTCGCGCACGCTCAAGGTCTCACTCGCGGTCGCGGAGGAACGCCTGCCGGGTATGGGCGTTCACACGGCCACGCGCCAGTACCAGGGCCTCCACCGGAACCTGCGCGACGGGAAGGTGATCGGTGCCGACGACCTCACCGGTTTCACGCCGCTGGCCGGGCCCGGCGACCGGGCCTTCGCGGTCACCAAGACCGGGACGGGATCGAGCGGCGACATCGGGGTGGTGGTCTTCCGGAAACGCAACGTCCTGGTCGAGGTGGCCTACGAGGGTGCCGACGAAAGGACGAAGCTGCACGGAAGCTTGTTGATCGACAGCGCCTACACGGTCGCCGTCGCGGTCGAAAGGTCGTTGCGCCCATGACCGGCCCCGAACCGACGCGGCGTCCCGGTGGCGGCGACACCGACGCCGTCGTCGTCGCCTTCCTCGTCGCATTCGTGATCAGCATCGCCCTCGTGGTGGTGACGCCGGCGCCCGGAAGCCTCGACAGGCTGGCCGCCCCGCCCGCCGGACCCGACCGGGTTCCGGAGGGTCCGATCATCGAGGCGGTCCCGGAGGGCTGCGGGGTCTCGCCGGCCACCGTCGGCCGGCTGGTGGCCGAATCGCGGACGATGATGCGCGGCCCGGACGGGGAGTGCTCGTGGTCGTCCGGCGCCGACGGCGTATCGCGCCGCATGCTGTCGGTCAACGTCATCCTGTCCGAGGGCACCGCCGCCGGCCCGATGACGGCTCAGGCCGCCGGGCGGGCGCCGGTCGCCGCGGCCATGAGGTCGTTCGGGCCGAGATGGTCCGACGTGACCACCCGGGCGGTGACGGGACTGGGCGACGAGGCGCTCGCGCAGTTCTCGCCGTCCACCGGCTCGACGGTCGTGACGCGCGTCGGGAACGCGAAGGTCATCGTCAGGTACTCCGACGTCGGCCCGCCGATGCCGGAGGAGACCGCGCGTTCCGGCGCGTTCACCGCAGCGGCGGAGGTCGTCGGCCGGCTCGGCGTGCGCACGCCCTCCCGTCCCGCGATCGCGCCCGCCGCGCCCCGGTCGCCCGGCCGCGAGATCCCCGACCTGTGCGGGGCGGTGTCCGAACGGACCCTGCACCGCCTGGTGAAGGGCGAGGAGTACTCCAGCGGCCGTGAATCGGGCGAGGGGGAACTCGCCGTCAAAGGCGCCGACCGCCGCGGCTGCACCTGGATGTCCATGGAGCAGGTGCTCACGGTCTCGGCGGCGGTCGTGCCCGGCACGGAACTGTCCGACGGCACCCGGCTCGCCGTCCGCGAGTACGAGATGCGGCACGATGACGCCCGCGCCGAGGACACGCTGAGCGTCCACGACCGGAAGATCTTCCGCCCCGTGACGGGCCTCGGCGACCAGGCGTTCGCCGCGCACGTCCCGGGAGTCGTCCCGGGTCTGATCGTCTTCCGGGACGGCGAACTGCTGGTCCAGGTGACCTACGAGGAGAACGACGAGCGGCACCCCCTGTCCGGCAAGCACGCCGTCCGCGGCGCCTACGCGGCGGCACAGGAGGTGGCCGAGGCCCTCTCGGTCCACTGACCGCCACCCGGCGGCCCCATGGTCCGGAGACCATGGGCCGGAGGGAGCGGGCCGTCAGCCGACCCTGAAACTGCCGGTCGGCGCGACGTGCGCGCCGTGGCCGGGCGGGATGAACGAGAACGGCGGCGGGACCGGCGTCAGGCAGAACGGGTCCGTGAAGAAGAGCAGCCGCTCGCTGCCGTGGTTGGCGATCACGTGCGCGCCCGGCGGCAGTGATCGGCACTCGGCCGAGGCCGGATATTCCTTGAGTTCGGTTCCGGCCCAGGAGACCTGGGCGCCCTCGGTTACGAAAACGACGATCGTGCCGTCCGGCGCGGCGGCCCGTTCCCGGGCGTTCGCCGGCGCGGCGGCGGAGGACGTGAGCAGGGTCGCCGCGAGGGCCGCGGCGGCGGTGATCGCGGTGCCGGTGATGGCGGTGCCGGTGCGGGTGCGCGAGGGGAAGGGCATGCCGCTCCTTGTGCGACGGGGGTGGGAACGAGGCGTTGATGCCCGGCCTTCCCCGGTTCATAACGTTGAGCAAGTGCCATGTAACTGTTTGTAGCCACTTCCTCTTCGGCATTGCTCTCTGACGTGCGCCTTTGTGTGGCGGCAATGATCGCTGTGACATTCCGTCATTGACCGGTGACGTTCGGTGAATTAGCTTGACTCGCTGTCGGATCCCCAGTTCTCCGTGCCGTTCGACATGACTCCCCGCGCGCACCGGAAGGGCCTTGACCTGCAATGTTGCATACTCTCATCGTTGGAATGGGCAGGTCGGGACAGGGATTGCACCTGCCCGCGCTGGCCAGGGTGCGCGCCGCGGCGCCCGGCCTGCTGGCCCGGGCGCCGGTCGTCGCCGTCGATCCGTTCCGCGCGCGGCCCGAGCTCCCCGGGGTGGTGGAGGCCGGGTCGCTGGAGGAGGCGGTGCGGCTGAGCCCGCCGGCCCGGACCGTGGTGCACCTGTGCACGCCGCCCGCGGCCAGGGAGAACGTCCTGGCCCGCCTCGCGGGGCTCGGCTACCGCAAGATCATCGTGGAGAAGCCGCTGGCCGTGGACCTGACCGGGCTGATGGCCGTGGCCCGGATCCGGCGCCGCTGGGACCTGGACGTGACCGTCGCCACGCACTGGCTCGACAGCGGCCTCACCCGGCGGCTGCGCGCGGCGGTGCGTGGCGGCCGGTACGGGGAGCTGCGGCGGATCGACGTGATCCAGAACAAGCCCCGGTTCACCCGCAGCACCGCGGCCCTCGACCACCCGACCGCGTTCGACGTCGAGCTGCCGCACGCGCTCGCCGTGGTGCTCAGCCTCGCGGGAGGCGCGCGGATCGCCGGCGCCTCGTCGGACGACATGGTCTTCGAGCGGTCGCGGGTCCCGCGTCTCGGCCGCGCCCGGCTCCGGCTGGACCACGTCGGCGGCGTCCGCACCGAGATCGACTCGGACCTGACCTCCCCGGTGCGCGAGCGCCGCATCACGCTGGAGTTCGACCGGGCCGTCCTCGTCGGCCACTACCCCTGTAGCGAGGCCGACCACTGCGCTCAGCTCCGCGTCGTCCGGCCCGGAGGCGAGGCCACCCGGAGCGTGTTCACCGACGACGCGTTCGCCGCGTTCCTGCGCGGCGCGTACGGCCGTTACGCGGGGCCGGTGTCCCGCATGCACAGGACGTTGCCGGTGCAGGTCGACACCGTCCGGCTGCTCACCGAGGCCAAACGGCTCTGCGACGGCCAAGGGCCCGGGGCCCTCCGGCGGGAGGAGGTCCAGGGTGGCGTCCGCTGAGGCC
The DNA here is from genome assembly GCF_004348515.1 of Actinomadura sp. KC345. Lineage (GTDB taxonomy): Bacteria > Actinomycetota > Actinomycetes > Streptosporangiales > Streptosporangiaceae > Spirillospora. Next base: position 66,030 of record NZ_SMKH01000002.1, read on the forward strand.
GTCCCGGAGGAGGTCCGCCTCGCCGGGCTCGGTGACGAGGCGGCCCCGGATCTCGCGGGCCAGATCGGCGCGGTCGCGGAGCTGGGCTGGAACAGGCTGGAGCTGCGGACCATCGGCGGCACGCCCGTCGCCGACCTCGACGAGCGCGCGTTCCGGCACGCGGCCGAACTCTTGGAGTCCGCCGGCACGTCCGTGGTCGGCGTCGCCTCCAAGATCGGCGACTGGTCCCGCCCGGTCACCGGCGACTTCGCCGCGGACGTGCGGGAGCTGGACGTCCTCGCCCGCCGCTGCGCGGTCCTGGGTACCCCGCTGGTCCGGATCATGTCGTATCCGAGCGGCGGCCTGGACGGGCCCGCGTGGGGCCGCCACGTCCGCGGGCGGCTGCGCGAGCTGGCGTGGCGCGCCGAGGACCACGGGCTGGTGCTGGCGCACGAGAACTGCGCCGGCTGGGCGGGCGACCGCGCCGACCGGATGCTGGACCTGGTCACCGGCATCGGCAGCCCGGCGCTGCGGCTCCTGTTCGACATCGGCAACGGGGTGGCGCACGGGTACCCGCCGCTGCCGATGCTCCGTGAGGTCGTGTCCCATGTGGTGCACGTCCACGTGAAGGACGCGCGTGCCTGCGCCGGGGGCGAGGTCGACTTCGTCCCGCCCGGCGAAGGCGAGGCCCGGGTCGCCGAGTGCCTGGACGTGCTGTTCCGGAACGGGTACGGCGGCGTGCTGTCCATCGAGCCGCACGTGAAGCTGCGGCCGCACCTGGACTCCGGCACCGGCGACCGGGACGCGTTCGTCGCATGCGGGCGGGCCCTGGAACGCCTTCTCGCGCGGACGGCGCGCACGACCGGCGCGGGACGATGACCGCGGGGCGCCTCCCCGCACCGCTGACCCCGGGCGACCGCGACCTGCTGCTCCGGCTCCTCGGCCTGCCGACCGCCGGCCCGCTGGAGACCGGCCCGGACGCGCCCCCGTCCCGCCTGGCCGAGGCGCAGGACGCCTACGGGCGGCACGCCGCCGCGGTCGGCCTGCGCGTCGTGCGGCACGCTCCGGCGCGGCCGGCCGATCTGGACTCCGGGCCCGTCCCCGCTCCGGTCCGCGAAGCCATGGCGAGCCCGCGGTTCCTCGCCGACCAGCCCAGCCTCGTGCTGCGGCTGGGGCCGGACCGCCTGCCCGCCGCCCGCACGGTGATGTTCAACGTCCATCTCGACACCGTGGCCGGGTGGCAGCCGGTGCGCTTCGACGGCGAGCGGTTCCACGGGCGCGGCGCGATCGACGCCAAGGGCCCCGCGGTGGCGCTGCTCGCGGGCATCCGCGCGGCGCGGGCGCGGAGGCCCGCGCTGGGACGCGACATCGGCGTGCTCGTGCAGGCCGTCGCGGGGGAGGAGGGCGGCGCCATGGGCGTCTTCGGCACGCGCCCCCTGGTCCGGCGCGGCTTCACCGGCCGCCTGAACGTCTTCTGCGAACCGACCCGGGGCCGGTTCCTGCCGCGCAGCACGGCGGCGATGACCGCGCGCATCGTCGTGGACGGCGCCGGCGCCGTCGACGACCGTCCGGCGGGCGGGCACAACGCCAGCGTCCTGCTGGGGTTCCTCGCCCAGCATCTGGGCCGCGCGCTCGACGCGTCGGCCTCCGAGGGGGCGGTCTGCGTGGCCGGCCTGCACACGGGCGCTCGGCACAACAAGGTGTACGGGAGCGGCTCGCTGCTGCTGAACCTCGCCTACGCCTCGCCCGCGGCCGCCCGGCACCTGGAACGGCGGCTGCGAGACGCGCTGGACGAGGGGCTCAAGGAGTTCGCCTCGCTCTTCGCCGGCACCGCGCTGTTCGGCCGCACCGCCGCCGACGCGTGCGCCATCACCCGCCTGGAGTGGCGCAAGCACGGGCTGCCCGTGCTGGACGACCGCGACGCCTGGGGCCACACGCTGCTGCGCGACCGCGCGGGGATCCCGCCGTGGCCCGGCTCCGAGCCCGCCTTCACCTGCGACGCCATCTGGATGTCGGAGGTCCCCGGCGCCTGCACCGTCGTGCTCGGGCCCGGGGACCTCGCCGCCAACAACGCCCACGCCGACGGAGAGTTCGCCGGCGCGGGCGAGCTGGCGGACTTCGCCGAGACCGTCGCCCGCCTCCTCACCGCCTTTACCGACGACCAGAACGGAGCACCATGACCCCGTCGTCCCGGACACCGCTTCAGGACTGCGCACCACCGCTCCCGTCCGCCGAATCCCCGGCCCAGGTCAGGGTGGCCTACACCGACCTGCTCCGCTTCGCCTCGGACGTGTTCGCCTCGCTGGGCGTCCCCGCCGTCCGGGCGGAGGCGGCGGCGCGGGCGCTGTGCTATGGCGACCTCACCGGCATGACGTCCCACGGGCTGGCCAACCTCACCCGCCTCTACCTGCCGCTCTTCGAGGAGGGACGCGTCAGCCCGGAGGCGGAACCGCGGCGGGTCGCCGACCGGGGCGCGGCGGTGCTCCTGGACGCCGGCGGCGCCCTCGGCCTGTGGACGGGAGAGGCCGCCATGGACCTCGCCGCCGAACGCGCCGCCGCCTTCGGGGTCGGGCTGGTGGGCGTCCGCGGCGCCTCCCACTTCGGCTGCGCCGGGCACCACGCGCTGCGCGCCGTGGAGCACTCCATGATCGGGCTGGTCACCGCCAACTGCGGCGGGCAGCGCATCGCCCGCCCGCCCGGCGGCGCGGTGGCGATGCTCGGCACCAACCCGCTGAGCGTCGCCGCGCCGGCGGGACGGCACCCGCCGTTCGTGCTGGACATGAGCACGACCGCCGCGCCCACCGGGCGCGTCCGGCAGGCGGCCCGCGAGGGGCGGAGCCTCCCCGAGGGGGTGCTGAGCGGCGACGACGGCGCCGCGGTGACCGATCCGGCCGCCTTCGACGCGGGACGCGCGCACCTGCTGTGGCTGGGCGGCGCGGCCGGGCAGTACAAGGGGTTCGGGCTCGGCATCGCGGTGGAGGTCCTGTCCGCCGTGGTGTCCGGCGCGGGACTGGGCGCGCATCCGGACGCGTTCCACGGCGACGGCGGGCCCGGCGGCCGGGACGACGGCATCGGCTTCCTCACCGCCGCGATCGCGCCCGGCGCGCTGCGCTCCGGCGCGGACGCCGACGCGGGCGTGCTGTTCGGTGCCCTGCTCGGCTGCCCGCCCACCGACCCGGCCGCACCGGTGCGCTATCCCGGCTGGCACGAGCACGAGCGCGCCCGGGAGCGCCGGCGCCACGGCGTCCCCCTCGGCGCGGACCTGTACCGGGAGCTGCGCGGCGTCGCCGAGAGCCGCGGCGTCCCCGCCCCCGCACCGCTGGAGGGGCCGTGACGGCGCCGTTGCGGGTCGGCCTGATCGGCCTCGGGATGATCTCCCGCTTCTACCTCGCGGCGCTGCGCGACTCGCCCGCGATGGACCTGGTCGCCGTCTGCGACAGCGACCCGGCGAAGCTGGCCGCCCGGCCGGTGCCCGGTCATCCGGTGTCAGTCCATACAGACCATCGCCGGATGCTCCGCGAGACGTGGCTGGACGCCGTGGTGGTCACGGTGCCCAACGACGTGCACATGCAGGTCTGCGCGGACGCGCTGGAGGAGGGCGTCGCCGTCTGCGTGGAGAAACCGCTCGCCGTCGGCACCGCCCAGGGGGTCGCGCTCCGGAAGCTGGCCGAGCACCGGGACGTCCCGCTGTTCACGGCCTTCCACCGCCGCTACAACGAGGCCGTCGCCCGGCTGCGGGCCCAGTGCGCGGGCTCGACGATCAGCGAGGTCACCGTCCGCTACCTGGAACGCATCGAGGAGCACGCGGGCGCGGACGGCTGGTACCTCGACACGCGGCGCTGCGGCGGCGGATGCGTCGCCGACAACGGCCCCAACGCCTTCGACCTCGTCCGGCTCCTGCTGGGACCGGCCGAGGTGACATCCGCGCGGATCACGCGGGACGCCGGGGGCGTCGACCGGCAGGCCGACATCGGCCTGCGCGCGGGCCGGGGACGCGCGCGGATCCTGCTCGACTGGTCCTTCCCCGGCGAGCGCAAGGACATCGAGGTGCGGCTGGCAGGCGGGCGGACGGTGCGCGCCGACATGCTCGCGGGCCATGCCGGTTTCAAGGGCTCCCTCTGGCACGAGTACGTGGCGGTGCTCGATGCCTTCGAGCAGTGCGTCCGGGGGACCGGGGAGCGCGACGGCGGCCTGGCGGCCCTGCGTTTCGTGCGGGACGTCTACCGCCTGGAGGGGCCCGGACGGGCCTCGGGCCGGCCGGGCACGGCGATGCGGGGAAGGTGCGTGCGATGAATCCGGCGGAGGACGGGCCCAAGAGACCGGTCCCCGCGACGGTCGTGAAGGTCCTCGCCCACCGCCGGACGGACCGGGGGATGCGGCTGGAGCCGTTCGCCTCCCGGTGCGTCCGCGCGGGCGAGGTGCACGAGCTGGTGGCCACCGACCACGGGGAGACCGCCTCCGGCGCGCGGATCGACCGGGTCGCCTTCCTCGGCTTCGCCGAGATCGACGCGGCGGGCGTGCTCGACCGCGGCGACGAGCTGTGGCTCGGCGGGCGGCGCGTCGGCGTCCTGCTCGGCTTCGACGGCTGCCATCTGCCCAACCACTACAACGTGCTCGTCCGGGCCGATCCGGCGCGCACCGGAACCGAGCTCGGCCTCGCGCCGGGGGAGCGGCTGCTTTTCCGCCAGGGTCCCCCGCCGCGGTGAATTCCGGCTGAATCACCGGCCGATGACTGAATTGTGGGAAATGGCGATGACGCATGTCCGGATCGCGATCTATTTCAGTGATATGGCCTTCGTTCGCGAGATATCCAAGCCTTACTCCGATCGCACGTTCAATACGGGCATCGGCCGGAAATGATGAATGGCGTCCAGCATCACCGCACAGGAGGAAACGCACATGGTCATGGCCACCACCCAGTCCAACCGGCTGGAGGAGCGGTTCCGGCTCTGGGACCGCAACGGCAACGGCGTCATCGAGCGCGCGGACTTCGACCGCGAGGCCGACGAGATCATCGCCCGTCTCGGCGCGCAGGGCACCGCGAAGGCGGACAAGCTCAAGCAGGCGTACCTCGGCATGTTCGACACGCTGTCCGCCGCCGCCGGCACCGACAGGATGTCGCGCGCCCAGTTCATCGACGCCGCCGACCAGGAGATCATCGGCAGGGGGGACGCCGGGTTCGCCGCGGTCGTGGGGCCGACGATCGAGGCGATCGTCGACGTCCTGGACCGCAGCGGCGACGGCGAGATCTCCCCGTCGGAGATGCACGGCTGGTTCGCCGCGATCGGCCTGGACGGCCAGGCCGCCGACCGCGCCTTCCGCGACCTCGACACCGACGGCAGCGGCAAGCTGTCGGTCGCCGAGCTCGTCGACGCGGTCCGCGACTACCACCTCGGGCGTAACGACATACCGCTGCTCGGTCGCTGACCGGGACCTCCGGTAGAACAACGCCGTCCGGGGAAATCCCATGGTCACCGATCCATGGTCTCCCCGGGTCTTCCCCGGACGGTTCCCCGCCGCCCTCCCACCGCAAAGGCAATCGTGCAGAAAACGCCGTCCGCGGCGGCGACGACCGCCGCACCCGCCATTCCGTTCTTCAGTCAGGCCGAGAGTTTCGACAACAATTGGGGCGAGATCAGAAGGCATGTCATCGACGTTCTGGACAACGGGAAATTCTCGCACGGCGCGAAGGTCGGGGAACTGGAGGAGCGCCTCGCGGCGTGGACCGGCGCCCGCCAGGTGGTGGCCGTCAACTCCGGAACGGACGCGCTGATCCTGCTGCTGCGCGCCGCCGGGCTGCGGCCGGGGGACGAGGTGATCGTCCCCGCCTACTCGTTCATCGCGACGGCCAGCGCCGTGGCGCTCGCGGGAGGCGTCCCGGTCTTCGCCGACATCGAGGCGGACGGCCACGGCGTCGATCCGCGGTCGGTGGCCGCCGCGGTCACCCCGCGCACCACGATGATCATGCCGGTCCATCTGTTCGACCGCATGGCCGACATGCGCGGCGTCCAGGACGTGGCGCGGCGGCACGGCCTGACGATCGTGGAGGACAGCGCCGAGGCCATCGGCATGCGCATGGACGGCACGCACGCCGGGCTGCTCGGCGTAGGCGGGGTGCTGTCGTTCTTCCCCGCCAAGACGCTCGGCGGCATCGGGGACGGCGGGGCGGTCCTGACCGGCGACGCGTCCGTCGCCGAGCGGGTCCGCATGCTCCGCCACCACGGGCGCGGCGGCGCCACGCTCGGCGACTTCGCGGGCATCTCCAACGCCACCGTGCTGCCGGGGCGCAACAGCAAGATGGACGACGTCCAGGCCGCCGTCCTGCTGGCCAAGCTCGCGGTCCTCGACGCCGGCATCGCCCGCCGCGCGGAACTGGCCGCCCGCTACGACGCCCGGCTGCGCGGCGTGCCCGGTGTCCGGGGCGTCCCCGGAGAGCGCCCGCCGCTCCCCGGGAGCAACCGCGTCGTCTACGTCTACCTCCTCCAGGTCGACGACCGGGACGCCCTGGCCGCGCACCTGGCCGCCCGCGGCATCGGCACGGAGGTCTACTACCCGGTCCCGCTCCATCTCCAGCCGTGCTTCGCCCGCCTCGGCCACCGGCCCGGCGACTTCCCGCGCGCGGAGGCCGCCTGCGCCGCCGCCATCGCGCTCCCGCTCCACCCCGACCTGCCCGAGGCGCACGCCGACCGCGTCTGCGACGAGATCGAAGGCTTCTACACCGGAAGGACGCGATGACCGCTCCGCCGATCACGACCATCCCGTTCTTCTCGCCGGAGCTGTTCGAGCAGGACAGGGAGGCGCTGCTGGAGACCGTGCGCGCCATCGGCACCGGGCCCGAGCAGACGTTCATCCTCGGCGAGCGGACCGCGTGCCTGGAGCGGGAACTGGCCGGACGCACCGGTGCCCGCGAGGCCGTCGCGTGTTCGAGCGGCACGTCCGCGCTGACCCTGATCCTGGCGGCCATGGGCGTCGGTCCGGGCGACGAGGTCATCGTGCCCGCGTTCGGCTGCGCGCCGCTCGCGGCGACCGTCGTCGACGCCGGCGCCCGCCCGGTGTTCGCCGACATCGACCCGGTGCGGCTGACCGCCGATCCGGCCGCCGCCGAGTCGCTGATCACGTCGCGCACCAAGGTCCTGCTGGCCGCCCACATGTTCTCGGTGATGGCGGACATGCCCGCCTTCCGGGACCTGGCCGACCGGCGCGGCCTCCGCCTGATCGAGGACTCCGCGCTCGCCCAGGGCGGGACGCTGCGCGGCCGGGCCGCGGGACGCTGGGGAGACGCCGGCGTCTACTCGTTCGTCCAGGTCAAGACCTTCGGCATGCCCGGAGAGGGCGGCATGGTCGTCACCGACGACACCGCCCTCGCCGCGGACGTGCGGATGCTCCGCAACCACGGGCAGGACGGCGTCCACCGGTTCGTCCACCACCGGATCGGCCACAACAGCCGCTTCGACGAGGTGATGGCCGCCTTCCAGCTGCACCGGCTGCCCGGCCTGGACGCCCGGCTCGCGCGCCGCGCGGAGATGGCCGCCCGCTACTCCCGCCGCCTCGCGCCGCTGGCCGGCCGGGGCCTGGTGGCGCCCCCGGAGGGCGGGGACGGCCGGTTCCCCTACGTCTACACCGTCCTCACCGAGCGGCGGGACGCGCTGCGGGCCCACCTCGCCGAGCACGGCGTCGGCGCCCACGTGTACTACCCGCGCCCGCTGCCCGCCCATCCGGCGTTCGCCCCGTACGCGCGGCCCGGCGGGTCCTGGCCGAACGCGGAGGACGCCGCCCGCCGCACCATCTCGCTGCCGCTCTACCCGAACCTGACCGACGCGCAGGTCGAGTACATCGCCGACACCGTGTGCGCGTTCGCCGACACCCAGGGGGACCGATGAGCCACCAGACCGCAGTCCGGGGCGCCGGTATGTCCGGGCACGGCACCCTCGCCGCCTACGCGCGCCTGGCCAAGCTGGACATCTACGACTACTACCTCGGGCTCGTCGTCGTGTGGGCGCTGCTGGCGCCCGCCGCGCGCTGGGAGCCGCGGACGTTCGGCCTGCTCGCCCTGACCCTGGTCGCCCAGGTCGTCGTCGTGGCCGCCATGGTCGGCTTCGACGACATCACCGGCCACCGCGACGGCAGCGACGCGGCCAACTACGGCTCGGACGCGGCGCGGCGCCGGCTGGCCCGCAAACCCCTCGTCGCCGGGACGCTCACCGAGGCGCAGGCACTGCGCTTCTCCTGGACGGCCGCCGCGGCCGGGTCGGCGCTGTGGGCGGCCGTGGTCGCGGCGGCCCCGCACCGCCCGGGGTGGGCGGTCGTGCTCGCGGCGGTCTGCGTGGCCGCGTCCGTGCAGTACTCCTGGGGGCTGAAGATCAGCTATCGCGGGTTCCAGGAGCTCTTCCTCATCGGCCTGGGAATCGGCTGGACGCTGGTGCCGTACGCGCTGCTGACCGGCGGGACGACGGGGTTCGTGCTCGTGCTTGCGGTGCTGTTCGGGTCCGGGCCGATGCTGTTCGGGCTGTACTCCAACACCAACGACGCCGACGGCGACCGCGCGGCCGGGCGCATCACCGTCGCCACCCTGGTCTCCGCCCCGGCGCACCGGCTGTTCGTCGCCGTCATGACGGGCGCCCAGGTCGCGCTCATCGCCGGCGCGGCGATCGCGGGGGTCGTGCCGCGGTGGTTCGCCGTGCTCATGCTCCCGCTCGTCGCCATGCGGCTGGCCCACCTGCTGATCGGGTTCCGCGGCGACATCCTGCGCGCCCGCCGGATCGCCATCCATGCCCACCGCGTGACGGTGGCCCTGCTGGTCGTGGCCGGACTCGTCGCCGGAGCGACGGCGTGACCCGCCCGCCGGTCGTCCCCGTGCCGGACGTCCCCGTGCTGGACGTCGCGGTGGTGGGGGCGGGGCCCGCCGGCCTGGCCACCGCGTATGCGCTGACCCAGCGGGGACGCACGGTGCGGGTGCTCGAAGCGGCCGGGGCCGTCGGCGGCCGGATGCGGACCGTCCGCGAGCACGGCTGCCTGATCGACACCGGCGCCGAGATGTTCCCCGGCCGCGCCGGCTACCCGGCGACCTGGAGGCTCATCGGCGCCCTCGGGCTGGACCGCGACCCGGCGGCCGTCCCGAACGTCCGGGACGCCCTGGCCGTGTGGCGGGACGGCAGGGCCCGCCCGAACGCGGGCCGCCCGCTGGGGCTCCTGACCGGGGCCGGCCTGGGCCCGCGCGCACGGTTCGACCTGGTGCGGTTGCAGGCGCGGCTGGCGCGGCTCGGCCGGCTCGATCCCGACCGTCCCGAACGGGCCGGCATCGCCGGGGGCACCGTGGCCGAGCTGGTCCGCCCCTACCACCCGGACCTGTACGACCACCTCGTCCACCCGCTGGCCGCCGGGTTCTTCGGCTGGGATCCGGAGCGCTCGGCCGCCGCCCCGTTCGCGGCGCACCTCGCCGCGTCCGGCGGCTCGCACACCTGGCACACCTACCGCGACGGCATGGACACCCTCGCCCGCACGCTCGCCGAGCGGCTGGACGTCACCACCGACCACCCGGTCACTCGCGTGGCCCGCGACGGCGGCGTCGTCCGGGTGGAGTCGCCGCGCGGAACCGTCACCGCGCGGGCGGTGGTGCTCGCGGTCCCGGCCCCGGTCGCGACCGGCCTGTACGACGAGCCCCGGCCCGCCGCGCGGGCGTTCCTCGCCGAGTGCGGATACACGCCGATGCTGCGCGTCAGCCTCGTCATGGACGCGCCGCCCGAGCGGGGGCGGGCGAGCTTCGCGACGCTCGTCCCCGAGGCCGAGGACCCCCTGCTCAACGTCATCACCCTCGACCACCGCAAGCATCCCGGCCGGGCACCGCGCGGGCGCGGGCTGGTCTCGCTCATCCCCGCGCCGCGCGGCTGCCGCGAACTCCTCGCCGTGCCCGACGACGCGGTCGCGGAGCGGCTGATCGCCCGTGCCCGGCGGTTCGTCCCCGGTCTGCGGGCCGCGCCGGCCCACGTCCGGGTGCACCGGTTCCGGCACGGGCTGCCCGAGGCGACGCCGCGCGCCCTGGCGTTGCGCGGCGGTTTCGCCGACCGGCCCGTCGCGGCGGTCGAGTACGCGGGCGACTGGGTGCCGCTGCGCCCGTGCAGCGAGGGCGCGATCTCCTCCGCGGCCTTGGCCGCCGGACGGATCCAGACCCACCTGTCATCGCCCGCGGCGGTCGATGCCCTTTCCCGGCAGTGGAGGTGAGGGGATGGCACTCTTCGGCAAGCGCATCGAGCTGGGAACGCTGTTCGAGGACGTGGCCGACCGCGGCCACTCCACCACGGTTCACCTCAGCCGGCCGCTGGACATCGCCCCCGGCCTGGGCACCGTCCTGGATCCGCCCGCCCTGGCCGGGCTCGTGCGGGACGCCGCGGGATGGTTCGCCGGCGCCGGGGTGAAGCCGGGCGACCGCGTCGCCATCAGCAAGCGCGACCACTGGGACCTGGTGCTGCTGTGCTGCGCGGCCGCCCGCCTGGGCGCGGTGCCCGTGCCGCTGTCGGCGTCCCTGGAGAAGGACGTACTGGAGATCCTGCTCAAACGACTCGACCCGGCGCTGCTGGTCGTGGACGCGGCGCGGCTCCCGGACGGCCGCCCGGCGGACTCCGGGGCCGCCCGGACGCTCGTGCTCGACCGCGGCGTCGACCGGGAGCCCGGCGACGGGTCCGTGCTGTCGCTCCACGACGTGCGCGGGCACACCGTCCCCGCGCCCCGCCGCCGGCCGGACGACGACCCGCTCGCCATCCTGCACACCTCGGGGACCACCGGTGTGCCGAAGCTGGTCGTGCACTCCACCCGGACGCTGCTGCGGCGCCTCGTCGACTTCGAGGCCCACCGGTGGCCCGTGCTCGCCGCCCGTCCGGACGACGTGGCGGCGGCCGCCTTCTCCTTCGCCCACGGCCGCGCGCTCGCCTGGACGGCCGCCGTGTCGGCCCTGGGGCCCGCGAAGATGGTGGTGATCACCTCCGCCGACTGGGACGAGGCGCGCCCGCCGCTGGAGGAGCACCGGCCGACCGTCATGGAGGCGCAGCCCTCGACGTTCGTGCGCTGGCGCCCGCACTCGCGCACGCGGGCGTTCGACCGGGTCCGCCTCTACGTCAGCACGTTCGACGCCGTGCACCCGCCGACCGTCCGCACGTTCCTCGACGCCACCCGGCATCCGCGTCCGGTCTGGCTCCAGGGCTGGGGGCAGACCGAGACGGGTCCGCTGACCTTCCGCTTCTTCACCCGGCGCGCCATGCGGGCCGAGCGCGGACGGCACCCCACGACCCGCGACCTCGGCCGCCCCGTCCCCGGGCGCACCCGGCTCCGCGTCGTCGACCGGGAGACGCTGCGTCCCGTCCCGCGCGGCACCGCCGGCCTGCTGGCGTGCAGCACCAAGGCGCTGTGCCTGGACTACACCGCCGAGCGGGAGCGCTACCTGCGCAAGCGCGCGGGACGGTGGTTCATCACCGGGGACCTCGGCGTCCTCACCCGCGGCGGACGCCTGCTCCTGCTGGACCGGGAGTCCGACGCCCTGCCGGAGGCCAGTTGCGTCGAGGTGGAGGACGTCATCGAGGACCGGCTGCCCGGCGTCGGCGAATGCGTCGTGCTGAGCGTCCCCGGCGGTCGCGCGCAGCCCGTGCTCGTCGTCGAGGACGGGCGCCTGGATCCGGACCTGTGGCGGAGCGCCCTCGCCGACCTGCCGGAACTCGCCGAACCCGTCCTCGTGACGTGGGAACGGATGCCGCGCACGGCGACCGGCAAGGTGCGGCGAGCGGCCCTGCGCGAGCACCTGGGGCTGCCGCCCGAGACGCACGGGACGGGGAGATGGACGTGACGGCGTCGCGCACCTCGGAAGACCTCACGGTTCGTCCTCTGGACGGGACGGTCGTGCGTGCGCTCGGCGACTCGCTCGTCGTCCGTGTCGCCGCCGCCCGGTTGCGTGCGCTCGGCTGCGTGATCGAGGCCGGTGCCGCGCCTCCGCCGCCGGATGCGCCCGCCGGGTGGCTGGGCGTCGTCCGCGCCCCCTTCCTGTCCGGGGACCGCTTGTCCGGGGACCGCGCGCTGCCCGAGTGCGGCATCGGCTGGTCCGGGCCGGTGGGGGTGCCCATGGTGAACGAACGCGACGTGCAGGCCGCCTGCGGCATCATGCACGTCCACGGGCGCGCGACCGGCGCGCCGCGTGCGCTCCGGGTCGACTTCGCGTCGGTGTGCGCCGGTGTCCTCGCGGCCCAGGCGATCGCCGCCGGGATGCTGGCCGTGCTGCGGGGCGGGGCGCCCGTCCGCGCGGCGACGTCCGTCGCCCAGGCCGCGGCGCTGGCGCTCACCCAGTACGTCGCCGTCGCGACGTCCGACCCCGGCGGGCCCGTGCCGGGGACCGCAGGGCGGACGCCGCCGTTCCGGTCGGCCGACGGCGCCGTCTTCGAGATCGAGACGTTCGCCGCCGAGAACTGGCTGGCCTTCTGGACGGCGCTCGGCGTCGGACGGCCCGCGATCACGGCGGGCTGGCCGTCCTTCCAGCAGCGCTTCGCCACCGCGACCTGCGCGCTTCCCCCCGAACTGCGGGCCGCGGCGGCGGCGCACCGCTATCCGGCCGTCCGCGCCGCCGCCCATGCCGCCGCCGTCAGCATCGTGGCGGTGCACGAGGGCGCGGCGCGACCCATGCCGGCACTCCCGTCCCCATGGCGGCTCCGCGC
>NZ_SMKH01000300.1 GCF_004348515.1 Actinomadura sp. KC345
TTCCAGGCCGGTGCGGCCCGCGGCGGCCGCCCACGCGGACTCGTCGCCGGACGGCTCGTAGCGGCGGAGGGACTGGGTCCCGGCCACGAGCGCGCGGGACTCCGCCAGGTCACCGACGGCGCCGTGCGCGCGGGCCTGGATCAGGACGTTGCCGAGCGCGGTCGCCTCCACCGGGCCCGCGACGACCGGCAGGCCGGCCGCGTCCGCGGTCAGCCGGCACAGCAGATCGTTGCGGCTGCCGCCGCCGACCAGGTGGATCACGTCGATCTCCCGGCCGGAGAGCCGGGACGCCTCTCGGAGCGTGGCGCGGTGCGCGAGCGCGAGGCTGTCCAGGATGCAGCGGACGGTCTCGGCGCGGCCGGCCGGCTCGGGGAAGCCGCGGCGGCGGCAGTGCGCGGCGATGCGGGCGGGCATGTCGCCGGGCGGCAGGAACTCCGGGTCGTCGGGGTCGACGAGGCGGCGCAGGCCCGGGACCCGCCCGGCCTCGGCGAGCAGGGCGGGCAGGTCGGCGTCGCCCCAGGTCCGCAGCGACTCCTGGAGGAGCCACAGCCCCATCACGTTGCGCAGGTAGCGGACCGTCCCGTCCACGCCGCCCTCGTTGGTGAAGTTGGCCTCGCGGCTCGCCTCGGTCAGGACGGGCGCGTCCAGCTCGACGCCGACCAGCGACCAGGTCCCGCAGGAGATGTAGGCGAACCGCTCCGTCGTGGCGGGGACGGCCGCGACTGCCGAGGCCGTGTCATGGGAACCGACGGCCGCGACCGCGAGGCCGGGGCGGCCGGTCTCGGCCGCCACGTCGCCGCGGAGCGGCCCGAGGACCTCGCCCGGGTTCCGCAGGGGCGGAAGGATCTTCTCCGGCAGGTCCAGGCGGGACAGGAGGTTTCGCGACCAGGTGCCCTCGCGGACGTCCAGGAGGCCGGTCGTGGACGCGTTGGTCCGCTCCGCGCCGGTCTCGCCCGTCAGCCAGTAGGCGAGGAGATCGGGGATCAGGAGAAGCGTGCTCGCCCGGGACAGGTCGTCCGCGGCGAGCTGGTAGATCGTGTTGAACGGGAGGAACTGGAGGCCCGACGCCTGGTAGAGGAGGCCGTCGCCGAGTTCGGCGCGGACCCGGTCCATGACGCCGTCTGTGCGGGAGTCGCGGTAGTGGACGGGGTTCCCGAGCAGGCGCCCGTCCGCGTCCAGGAGGCCGTAGTCGACGGCCCACGAGTCGATGCCGACCGAGGCCACGCCGGACGGGGCGGAGCGCAGGCCGTCCAGGACGTTGCCGTAAAGCCCGAGGATGTCCCAGTGCAGAGTGCCGTTGACCCTGACGGGGCGGTTGGGAAAGCGCCGGATCTCGTCCAGTTCCAGCGTGCCGGGGCCGACGCGTCCGGCCATGACCCGCCCGCTGGACGCCCCCAGATCGACGGCCGCGAAGGTCGCTTCGTTCATCCGACGACCAGCACCTCCAGAGTGCGGGGACCGTGCACGCCCTCCACGCGTGACAACTCGATGTCGCTCGTCGCCGACGGCCCCGACACGAACGTCAGCGGCCGGTCCGGGTCGAGCCGCTCCAGGGCCTCGGGCACGTCCGGCGCGACCTGGCCGGCGAGGACGACGATCAGGTGGTAATCCGGCACGAGCGACAGGGCGCGCGGCCCCTGGGCGGCGCCGTGGTCGAGGACGATCGTCCCGGTCTCGGCGATCGCGGCGGCGCAGCCGGTGACCGCGCCGGCCAGCCCGTCCAGCGACGCGACGCCGGGGTCCCGGACGAGCGGGGCGTCCGCCGCCGCGAGCCATTCCCCGGGGAGGCCGCCGGGCACGCCGTAGGAGCCGGGACGGGCCGCGAGCCGTTCCGCGACCGTCCCGGCCACGTCGGGTGCGGAAACCCGCAGGACCGTCGCCTTGTAGTTCGCGACCCGCTCGGCGAACAGGTCGAGGACGCCCTCGTCGTGGTGGCGCCGGAGGTAACCGCGGTCGATCCGGTCGTAGGAGGCGGCGACCTCGGCGGCCGGCCGGGCCGGCGTTGCGTCCTCGATCCGGCGGAGGATCTCCTCGCGCGCGTTCACGTGCCCCCCTCCTTCCGCCCGCCGTCCGTGCGGGCCCACCAGGCGCGGAACGACTCCGGCGGCGGCGCGGGGGCGTCGCGCGTCTCGGTCCACGCGCCGAGCGGGCCGGGCAGCCGCCGGATCCGGCCGCCGCGCGCCACGGCGCGGCGGCTCGCGGACGCGGCGCGCTGCGCGAGCCCGAGCCGGGTGGGGGAGCGCAGCGTCCACCCGGCCGCCGCCATCGCCACCCGTTCGAGGGGATGGCGGGGGCCCTTCTCGACGGCGCGGGCCCGCAGGTGGACGAGCACCTCCGGGATGTCGATCGCGACCGGGCACGCCTCGAAGCACGCCCCGCACAGCGTCGACGCGTAGGGCAGCGAGGCGTCCACGTCCGACCCGATGCCCCTGATCTGCGGCGACAGGATCGCGCCGATCGGCCCAGGGTACGGCGACCCGTAGGCGTGACCGCCCGCGCGCTGGTAGACCGGGCACACGTTCAGGCACGCGGAGCAGCGGATGCAGCGCAGCGCCTGCCGGCCCACCCCGTCGGCCAGCGTGGCGGTGCGGCCGTTGTCCAGCAGGACGAGGTGGAAGTCGCGCGGGCCGTCACCGGGGGAGACGCCCGTCCAGGTCGAGGTGTAGGGGTTCATCCGCTCCGCCGTGGACGAGCGCGGGAGCAGCTGAAGGAACACCTCCAGGTCCCGCCAGCTCGGGACGAGCTTCTCCACGCCCATCACCGAGATCAGCGTCTCGGGGAGCGTCAGGCACATCCGCCCGTTGCCCTCCGACTCCAGGACGACGAGGGTGCCGGTGTCGGCGACGGCGAAGTTCACGCCCGACACGCCGACCTTCGCCGACAGGAACTTGGCGCGCAGGTGGCGGCGGGCGGCCTCGGCCAGTTCGGCGGGGGAGTCGGTCAGCCCCTCCGGGACGCCGTCCATCGCGCGCAGGAAGATGTCGCGGATGTCGGCCCGGTTGCGGTGGATGGCCGGGACGAGGATGTGCGACGGCCGGTCGTCCCCGAGCTGGACGATCAGCTCCGCGAGATCGGTCTCGTAGGCGGTGACGCCCTCCCCGGCGAGGAACTCGTTCAGGCCGGTCTCCTGCGTGGCCATCGACTTGACCTTGACGACCTCGGTCTCGCCTGTCGCCTTCACCAGGCCGGCGACGATCCGGTTGGCCTCGTCGGCGTCCCTCGCCCAGTGGACGGTCCCGCCCGCCTCGGTGACCTTTTCCTCCAGAAGGCGGAGGTAGTGCCCGAGGTTCTCCAGGACATGGTCCTTGATCTGCTTGCCCGCCTCGCGCAGCGCGGGCCAGTCGTCCAGCTCCGCGACGGCGGAAGCGCGCCGCCCCCGGATCGTGGTGGTCGCGTGGGCGAGGTTGCCGCGCAGCCGCGCGTCGGCCACCGCGCGGCGCGCCGCGTCGGGGAACGACGGCATCCCGATGTACGTCGGCATCGCCGATGGGCTCCCTGCTTCCTGCGGGGGGACGACCCCCCGCGCCCCCCGGTTCGCTTCGCTCATTTCAGGTCCTCCTCGGTGGAGGCGAGGATCTCGGCCAGGTGGACGGTCCGCACGGCGGCGCGGGTGCGGGTGAGCGCTCCGCCGATGTGCATGAGGCAGGAGTTGTCGGCCGCGCACAGGGCCTCGGCCCTGGTCTCCCGGACGGCGGTGACCTTGTCCGCGCACATCGCGGCCGACACCTCGGCGTTCTTCAGCGCGAACGTCCCGCCGAACCCGCAGCATTCGGCGGCGTCCGGCAGGTCGGCCAGGTCGATGCCGCGGACCTCGCGCAGCAGCCGCAGCGGGCGGTCGCCGACGTGCAGCATCCGCAGCGAGTGGCAGGTGGGGTGGTAGGTGACGCGGTGCGGGAAGTAGGCGCCGACGTCGGTGACGTCCAGCACGTCCACGAGGAACTCCGACAGCTCGTACACGCGCGACGCCACCCCGGAGGCCCGCGGCGCGAGCTTCGGATGCCAGTCGCGGATCATCGCGGCGCACGACGCGGACGGCGTCACGACCGCGTCGTAGGGCTCGAACGTCTCGGCGAAGCCCTTCACCAGGGGGAGCGCCTGCCGCCGGTACCCGGTGTTGAGGTGCATCTGCCCGCAGCAGGTCTGCCCTTCGGGGAACTCGACGTCGTGGCCGAGGCGCCGCAGCAGCCGCACCATGGCCCTGCCGGTCTCGGGGTACAGCGTGTCGTTCACGCAGGTGACGAACAGAGCGACCTTCATGGAGCGACTCCGGGAGGGCGGCTGGACTCGCGGACGACCAGCTCGGGCTGGAACATGACCTGCTGGTGGGCGTGCCCGCCCGACTCGTCGCACTCCTCCAGCAGCAGTTCGGTCGCGATCCGGCCCAGCTGGTAGGTGGGCTGCCTGATCGAGCTCAGCGGGACCGCGGCCGCCGCCGAGAACTCGATGTCGTCGTACCCGATCAGCGCGATGTCGGCCGGTACCTTCAGCCCCGCCTGCAGCAGCACGCGCAGCACCCCGAGCGCGAGCAGGTCGTTCGCGCAGAAGATCGCGTCGGGCAGCGGCGGGCCGGCCTCCAGCAGCCGCCGTGCCGCCTCCTGCCCGGACCTGGCGTTCATCGCCCCGACCGGCACCTCGCGCAGCACCTCGCGGCCGAGCCCGGCGGCGCGCAGCCCCCGCAGCGCGCCCTTGCGGCGGTCGGCGCACTGGCGCAGCACGTTCGGGCCGGTGACGAAGGCCAGCGAGCGGGCCCCGCCGTCCAGCAGCTCGCCGACCGCCAGCTCGCCGCCGGCGACGTCGTCGACGGCGACCGAGCACTGGTTCGCGCGGGGCGTCGGATGGTCGAGCAGCACCACGGGGACGCCGCGCTCCTGGAGCCGGTCGGCGGCCTCACCGTCGTCGCCGACCGGGGTCAGCAGGACGCCGCGGACCCGCTGCTCGGCGAACACCCGCAGGTTGCGCTGCTCCCGCTCGTCCGACTCGCCGGACGACGACAGGATCACCGCGTAGCCGCGCTCGCTGGCGGTGTCCTCGACGCCGCGGGCGACGTCGGTGAAGAACGGGTTGGCGAGGTCCAGGACCATCAGCCCGATCGTGCTGCTGTGCCCGGCGCGCAGCGTGGACGCCGAGCCGTTGCGGACGAACCCGAGCTCGCGGATGGCCTTCTCGACCCGGACCCGGGTCGCGTCGGCGACCCGCTCGGGGCGGTTGAGCACGTTGGACACGGTGCCCGGCGACACGCCGGCGCTCGCCGCGACCTGCTTGATGCCGACCGTCCGGCTCAGGGATCCGGCGCGTCCAGTGTCGTCTGCGCTCAATCTGTGTGCCCCCGGTCCGTCCGCTGGATATGCCGATTCACTCTGGTCATCGAATTAAAACGTGTCAAGCCCGCTCGCGGTGCGCTGGGGGTGTCCGAGTCGTTGGCGGGGACCGGTCGGCGTGAACTTCAGAAACCTCTTCCGGCCCTGTGCCAAGGGGGATTCGGCTGGATGGGCCGCGATCTTCGAGCAGGTTGCCTCTTGACGGCCGCGAGGCGTGACTCTAGCGTCCTCCGCAACGTCACGTTAAAACGTTTTTCACATGCCGGTCATAGACCAGCCCCGCGAGGAGGGCCGCCATGGGCGCACCCGGCCGGTCGGCGCCGCCGACATTGGCACTGGTGAACGTGAGTAAGTCGTTCGGTGCAGTGCGCGCACTGCAGGGCGTCACCCTGGAGTTGCACGCGGGCGAGGTCCACGCCCTGGCCGGAGAGAACGGCGCGGGCAAGTCCACAGTGGTAAAAACGTTCGCAGGCGTCCACCGCCCCGACGCGGGCGGAGTCCACGTCGACGGTGAGCCGGTGACCTTCGGCGGGCCCGCCGACGCGCAGGACGCCGGCGTCGCCGTGATCTACCAGGAGCCCACCCTGTTCCCCGACCTGTCGGTCGCGGAGAACATCTTCATGGGCCGCCAGCCGCGCGCCCGCGGCCGCCTCTCGGGGCTCGGCCGCATCGACCGCCGCGCCATGCGCGCCGAGACCGCGGAGCTGTTCGAACGGCTCGGCGTCGCGCTCGACCCGGAGGCGCCCGCCCGCGGCCTGTCGATCGCCGACCAGCAGGTCGTCGAGATCGCCAAGGCCATCTCCCGGAACGCGCGGGTCCTCATCATGGACGAGCCGACCGCCGCGCTCACCGGCCAGGAGGTCGCCCGGCTGTTCACGGTCACCCGCACGCTGAGCGAGCACGGCTGCGCCGTCCTGTTCATCTCGCACCGGCTGGAGGAGATCTTCGAGCTGTGCCGGCGGGTCACCACGCTGCGCGACGGCTCCCTGATCGGCACCGACCTGACGGCGGACCTCACTCCCGACGACCTCGTCCGCCGGATGGTCGGCCGCGACCTCGACGCCCTCTACCCCAAGCAGGACGTGACGCCCGGCGAGGTCGCGCTGAAGGTCTCCCGGCTGACCCGCGAGGGCGCCTTCACCGACATCTCCTTCGAGGTCCGCCGCGGCGAGATCGTCGCCCTGGCCGGGCTGGTCGGCGCCGGCCGCAGCGAGGTCGCCCGCGCGATCTTCGGCGTGGACCGCTGGGACGCCGGGAGCGTCGAGGTCACCGGCCGGCCGCTGCCCCCGGGCAGCCCGACCGCCGCGATGTCGGCGGGGCTCGCGCTCGTCCCCGAGGACCGGCGCCAGCAGGGCCTGGTCATGGGCATGTCCATCGAACGCAACATGGGCCTCACCCAGTTGCGCACGCTGCGCCGCGAGACGGGGCGCGGCGGGCTCATCTCCCGGAAGGTGGAGCGCGGCCGCGCCGCCGACTGGGGGCTGCGGCTCCAGCTCAAGTACTCCAGGCTCACCGACCTCGTCGGCGTCCTGTCGGGCGGCAACCAGCAGAAGGTCGTGCTCGCCAAGTGGCTGGCCACCGAGCCGGACGTCCTCATCGTGGACGAGCCGACCCGCGGCATCGACGTCGGCACCAAGGCCGAGGTGCACCGGCTGCTGTCGGAACTGGCCGCGCGGGACCTCGCGGTCCTGATGATCTCCTCCGACCTGCCGGAGGTGATCGGCATGGCCGACCGCGTCCTGGTGATGCACGAGGGCCGGCTCGCCGCCGAGATCCCGCGCGCCGACGCGACCGAGGAGAGCGTGATGGCCGCCGCGACCGGCCGGACCGGCGCCGGAAGGGCGGCCTGAGCCGATGACCGTACTCACCCAGTCACCGGCCAGGCCGGGATCCGGCGGCGCCGGCGGAGGCGGGCGGCGCCTGGTCGAACTCGTGCTGCGCGCCCGCGAGCTGAGCATCCTCGGCGCCCTGATCGTCCTCGTCGTCGGGACCACGATCGCCAACCCGCGGTTCCTGTCGGAGCAGGGACTGAGGGACATCTTCCTCAACGCCTCGATCCTGGTCCTGCTCGCCGTCGGGCAGAGCATGGTCGTCGTCACCCGCAACATCGACCTGTCGGTCGGCTCCGTCGTCGGGCTCGTCGCTTTCTCCGCGGGCAGGTTCGCTTCCGGCGGCGACCGGAACGTCGTGCTGGTCCTCCTGGTCGGCGTCCTCATCGGGCTGGCCTGCGGGCTGGTGAACGGCCTGCTCGTCAGCTTCTGCCGGGTCCCCTCCCTGGTCGTCACCCTCGGCACCCTCTACGTGATCCAAGGGCTCGACTACCGCATCGCCCAGGGTGACCAGATCAGCGCCTCCGAGCTCCCGGCCTCGGTCCTCGGCCTCGGCAGCGACGGCGTCCTCGGCATCCCCTACCTGCCGATCATCACGGTCGCCGTGATGCTGGCCGCCGGCTACTACCTGCGCTCCTACTCGTCCGGGCGCGAGTTCTACGCGATCGGGTCCAGCCCCGAGGCCGCGATGCTCGCCGGCGTGCCGATCCGCCGCCGCATCCTCACCGCCTACCTGGTCAGCGGCGCGCTCGCCGGCCTCGCCGGGGTGCTGTGGCTCTCCCGGTTCGGAACCGTCGTCGCCGACGCCGCGAACGGCTGGGAGCTGACGGTCGTCGCCGCCGTCGTCGTCGGCGGCGTCGCGATCACCGGCGGCGTCGGCACCGTCTACGGGGCGGCGCTCGGCGCGCTGCTGCTCACCACCATCGGCAGCGTGCTGGTGGTGCTCAAGGTCAACCCGTTCTGGCAGGAGGCCATCACCGGCGTCCTCCTGCTGCTGGCCATCAGCGTCGACCGGCTGCTCGCGCTCCGCGTCACCCGGGCGCTGAGACAACGATCCCTGGAGTCGACCGTGCACCAGGACGTGCCCGCGCCGTCCGAAGGGAAGGGCGAGTCATGAGCCGCCTGGGACATCTGGTGCGGTGGGAGACCGCCATCACCGTGCTGCTGATCGTGGTCTTCTTCGGCGGCGCCGGGTTCTCGCCCGACTTCACCGGCGGCGGCAACCTCTCGTTCGCGCTGCTCGACCTCAGCGAGATCGCGCTGATCGCGCTGCCGATGACGCTGCTGGTCGTGTGCGGGCAGGTCGACCTGTCGGTCGCCTCCGTCCTCGGGCTGAGCAGCGCGCTGACCGGCATGATGTGGGACAACGGCATGGCGATCGAGACGATCATCCCGCTGGTGCTGGTCGTCGGCGTGGTCTGCGGCCTGGTCAACGGGCTGCTCGTCACCAGGCTGGGGCTGCCGTCCCTCGCCGTCACGATCGGCACGATGACCCTCTACCGGGGCCTCGCGTACGTGACGCTCGGCACCGGCGCGATCTCCGAGTTCCCGTTCACCTACACCGACCTCGCGACCTCGACCGTCCCCGGCACACCGATCCCGTACCCGATCGCGCTGTTCGTCCTGCTCGCCATCGCCACCGGCGTCGTCCTGCACGCCACCGGCATCGGACGGTCGCTGTTCGCGATCGGCGCGCAGGAGGACGCCGCCTACTTCGCCGGCATCCGGGTCAAGCGCATCAAGCTGATCCTGTTCGTGGTGTCCGGCCTGGTCGCCGGGTTCGCCGGCATCGTCTACACGCTCCGCTACGGCAGCGCCCGCGCCGACAACGGAATCGGCCTGGAACTGGCCGTGATCGCGGCGGTGCTGCTCGGCGGCATCGACTTCGAGGGCGGCAAGGGCACCCTCGCCGGCGTCATCGCCGCGGTGCTGCTGGTCGGCCTGCTCCGCAACCTGCTGATGCTCAACGACGTCCCCACCGAGGTCCAGTCGATCGTCACCGGGCTGCTCCTCATCATCAGCGTCCTCACGCCGCGGCTGATCGCCGTGGTGCGCGAGGCCCAAGGCAGGCGGCGGGGCGCGCGACCCGCGACCCCCGCCGCCGCGCCCTAGCCGCGAGCCCCATCCCACCCCGAAGC
>NZ_SMKH01000301.1 GCF_004348515.1 Actinomadura sp. KC345
CGGTCTGGTGCTGGAACACGTCGCGCGGGGTGATGACCAGGCCGGACCGGCGGGCGCGGGAGACGAGCTGGATCGCGATGATGGAGTCGCCGCCCAGGTCGAAGAACCCGTCGTCGGCGCCGACCCGCTCCAGACCGAGGACCTCGGCGAACAGGCCCGCGAGGATCTCCTCCTCGGACGTCCGCGGAGCGCGGGAGGAGACCCGTGCCGCGAAGTCGGGTGCGGGCAGCGCCGGGCGGTCGAGCTTGCCGTTGACGGTGAGCGGAAGGGCGTCCAGCTCGACGACCACGGCCGGGACCATGTGGCCGGGCAGCGACCCGCCGGCGAACCGGCGCAGCTCGGACGAGTCGATCCCGCTGCCGACGACATAAGCGATCAGCCGGTCGTCGCGGACGATCACCGCGGCGTCCCGGACCGCCTCGTGCCTGGTCAGCACCGCCTCGATCTCGCCCGGCTCGATCCGGAAGCCGCGCAGCTGCACCTGCTGGTCGGCGCGTCCCAGGTATTCGAGCGTTCCGTCGCGGCGCCACCGGCCGAGATCGCCCGTCCGGTACATGCGGGTACCGGGCCCGCCGTGCGGGTCGGCGACGAACCGCTCCGCCGACAGGGCCGGACGGTTCAGGTAGCCGCGCGCCAGGCCGATGCCCGCGACGTACAGCTCGCCGGCGACGCCGGCCGGGACAGGCCGGAGACGGTCGTCGAGGACGTACACCTTCAGGTCGGGGAGGCCGGTGCCGATCACGCTGCCGGGGGCGGTGGCGGCCTGGACGCGGTCGAGCGCGATGTAGGAGACGTGCACCGTGGTCTCGGTGATCCCGTACATGTTGACCAGGGCCGGGGCGTCCTCGGGGTGGCGGGAGTACCAGTCTTCGAGGCGGCCGAGGTCGAGGGCCTCCCCGCCGAAGACGATGTAGCGCAGTGCCAGGTCCGAGCCGGGGTTCTCCCTGTCGGCCGCCGTCAGCTGGTAGAAGGCCGACGGGGTCTGGTTCAGGACGGTCACGCGCTCGTCCGACAGCAGCTTGAGGAAGTCTTCGGGCGAGCGGGACGTCTGGTAAGGCACCACGACGAGGCGGCCCCCGTGCAGCAGCGCGCCCCACAGTTCCCAGACCGAGAAGTCGAACGCGTAGGAGTGGAACAGCGTCCACACGTCGTCCGGGCCGAACCCGAACCACTGCTCCGTGGTCGCGAGCAGCCGCACCACGTTCAGGTGGGGAACCACGACGCCCTTCGGGCGGCCCGTCGAACCGGAGGTGTAGATGACGTACGCGGGGTGGTTCGGGTCGATGGCGACGCCGAGGTCGGTGTCGGGCCAGCCGGTCACGTCGAGGTCGCCGGGCCCGAGGGTCAGGGCGGGGCGGGCGTCCTCGATCATGTAAGCGATGCGGTCCGCGGGGTAGTCCGGGTCGATCGGGACATAGGCCGCACCCGACTTCAGGACGGCCAGGATCGCCACGACCAGGTCGGCCGAACGGGGCAGCGCGAGGGCCACGAACCGCTCGGGCCCGGCGCCCCGATCGATCAGGCGGTGCGCCAGCCGGTTCGCCCTCGCGTTCACCTCGCCGTAGGTCCACGACACACCGTCGAACGTCACCGCGGGCGCGTCCGGGCGCTCCGCCGCCTGCCTCTCGAACAGCGCCGGGACGGCCGTCCACGTGAAGTCCTCGCCCCGGCCGGCCGCCCACTCGCGCAGGAGCGTCCGGCGCTCGTCACCGCTCAGGATCTCGGCGGCGCCGATGGGCGCGTCCGGTGCGGCGACCAGTTCGCGGACGAGCCGTTCGAAGCGGTCCGCGATGCTCTCGGCGGTGCCGGGGTCGAAGAGGTCGAGGGCGTATTCGAGACCGGCCTCGATACCGCCCGGCGCGCCGTCGTCGCCGTGGCGTTCCTCCAGGTAGAGGGACAGGTCGTACTTGGCGGCGCCCGATCCGAGGGGTTCGGCGCCTCCGCTGAGCCCGTCCAGCTCAAGGCGGACCTCGGGGTTGTTCTGGAACGACAGGACGACCTGGAACAGCGGGTGCCGCGCCATCGACCGGGCCGGGTTGAGCACCTCGACGAGCCGCTCGAACGGAAGGTCCTGGTTCCCGTAGGCGGCGAGGTCGGTCTCCTTCACCCGCGATATCAGCTCGCGGAAGGTCGGGTCCCCGGAGGTGTCGGTGCGCAGCACGAGCATGTTGACGAACATGCCGACGAGATCATCGAGCGCCTCGTCGGTGCGGCCCGCGACCGGCGACCCGATCGGCACGTCCGTCCCTGCACCGAGGCGGGTGAGCAGCGCGGCGAACACGGCCTGCATGACCATGAACAGGCTGGCGCCGTTCTCGCGGGCGAGGGCCAGCAGCCCGGCGTGAAGCCCGGCGTCCAGCTCGAACGTGTGCGTCGCGCCCCGGTAGGACGCCTCTGCCGGACGCGGCCGGTCGGCCGGAAGCGGCAGCTCCTCCGGCAACCCCGCCAGCGCCTCCCGCCAGTAGGCGATCTGCCTGGAGATCAGACTGTCCGGATCATCCTCCGACCCGAACAGATCACGCTGCCAGAGCGTGTAGTCGGCGTACTGCACCGGCAGCGGCTCCCACCGCGGCTCCCGCCCCTCCGCGCGGGCCGCGTAGGCGACGATCACGTCGCGGGCGAGCGGCGCCATGGACCAGCCGTCCGCGGCGATGTGGTGCAGGACGAGCATCAGGACGTGGGTGCCGCCTCCCAACGCGAACAGCCGGGCGCGCAGCGGCGGCTCGACGGACAGGTCGAAGCCCTGCCCGACGGCGGCGGCGAGCGCCGCCGGCAGCGCGGCCTCGGCGGTCTCGGCGACGTCGAGGCGCGGGCGGGCGGCGGCCGGGTCCAGGACGAGCCGGCGGGGGCTGCCCGAGGCGTCCGGGAAGATCGTGCGGAGCGGTTCGTGCCGGGCCGCCACGTCGGCGAGCGCGTCGCGGAGCGCGTCGAGGTCGAGGGGCCCGGTGAGCCGCAGCGCGACCGGCATGGTGAACGCCGCGGAGGCGCCTTCGAGGCGGTTGAGGAACCAGAGCCGCTGCTGCGCGTACGACAGCGGGACGACTTCCGGCCGCTCCGCGCGGACCAGCGGCGGCCGCACGTCGCCGTCCGCGTCCGCGATGCGTTCGGCGAGGCCCGCGGCGGTCGGCGCCTCGAACAGGGCCCGCACGGGCAGCTCCACGCCCAGCACGGAGCGGATCCTGCTGACGAGGCGGGTGGCGGTGAGCGAGTCGCCGCCGAGGTCGAAGAACGCGTCGTCCACGCCGGCCCTCGGCACGCCGAGGATCTCGGCGAACAGGCCGCAGAGCATCTCCTCCCGCGGCGAGCGCGGCGCGCGGCTGACGGACGCGCCGGTGCCGGGCGCGGGGAGGGCGGCCCGGTCGAGCTTGCCGTTCACCGTGAGGGGCAGCGCGTCCAGGACGGTGAAGGCCGGGACCATGTGGTCGGGCAGCCGTTCCGCGGCGTACCTCCGGACCTCCGCGACGTCGATGCCGGGCCCGACGAGGTAGGCGGCGAGCCGCTTGTCGCCGTGCCGGTCCTCGCGGACGACGACGGCGGCCTGCGCGACGCCCGCGCACCCGGCGAGGACGTTCTCGATCTCGCCCGGCTCGACCCGGAAGCCGCGGATCTTGACCTGGTCGTCGGTGCGGCCGAGGTACTCGATCGTCCCGTCCGGGAGCCATCGGGCCAGGTCGCCGGTGCGGTACATGCGGTCGCCCGGCGCACCGGACGGGTCGGCGACGAACCGCTCGGCGGTCAGGCCGGGACGCCCGAGGTAGCCGCGGGCCAGCTGCGCGCCCGCGAGGTACAGCTCGCCGGGGACGCCCGCCGGGACGGGCTGGAGCGCGGCGTCCAGGACGTGCGCGCGGACGTTGCGGTGGGGGCCGCCGACCGACGGCCGCTCGCCGTCCGCGACGACCTGGTTCATCGTGTCGATCGTGGACTCGGTCGGCCCGTAGAGGTTGCGGGTGGTGATGCCGGGCATCGCGCGGAGCTCGGCCCACAGAGCCTCGCCGATGGCCTCGCCGCCGATGAGGAGCTGCGCCGGCAGGTGCCGTCCGTCGTCGTCCAGCAGGCCCGCTTCGCGCAGCGAGCCGAGGTGCGACGGGGTCGTGTTCACCAGGTCGATCCGCGCGTCCGCCACGTAGCCGGCGTACGCCTCCACGTCGCGGCGGGTCTCGTCGTCGATGAGGTGCAGCTCGTGGCCGTACATCATCCACAGCAGGCCCATCCAGGACGTGTCGAACGAGAACGACGCCAGGTGCGCGAACCGCATCCTGCGCCCGCCGGCGGCCTCGATCGCGGGGTCGATGAACGTTTCCCGATGCGCCTCGAAGTAGTTCAGGACGGCCTCGTGCGGGATCGTCACCCCCTTGGGGCGGCCGGTCGAGCCCGAGGTGTAGATGACGTACGCGGCGTTGCCGCCTCGCAGCGGCCGCACGCGGTCGGCGTCGGCCGGGTCGCTCGCGGGCCGCCCGGCGGTGTCCGGGAAGCCGCCCTCCTCGATGGTGAGGGCGGGACGGCAGTCGTCCAGCATGTAGGCGATGCGGTCGGGCGGGTACCCGGGGTCGATCGGGACGTAGGCGGCGCCCGCCTTCAGCACGCCCGCGACGGCCACGACGATCTCGGGTGTGCGCGGGAGGACGAGCGCGACCCGGTCCTCCGGGCCGATCCCCCGGGCGATCAGCTCGTGCGCGAGGCGGTTGGCGCGCTCGTTCAGTTCCGCGTAGGTGAGGCGGGCGTCGCCGCAGACGAGCGCGACCTCGCCGGGGGTGCGGGCGGCCTGCCGCTCCAGCAGGGCCGGGAGCGTCCCGGACGGGACGTCGCCGCCGGTGCCGTTCCAGGCGGCGAGGGCCGCGCGTTCGGTGTCCGTGGGGAGTTCGACGGACCCGATCGGCTGGTCGGCGTCGTCGGCGAACGCCTCCAGGAAGCGGCGGACGCGGGCCAGGAGCGCCTCGACGACGGGCCGTTCGTACACGTCGGGGCGATAGTGCAGCCGCAGCGACAGCCTCTCGCCGGGCGCGACGACGAACGACAGGGGGAAGTGGGTCGCGTCGTAGGAGTCCGCGGCGGCGATGCGGACGCCGTTGAGGGAGCCGTCCATCGACGCCGGATCGAACGGGTAGTTCTCCAGCACCGTCATCGTGTCGAACAGGGCGCCGCCGTGTCCCGACGCACGCTGGATGTCGGTGAGGCCCAGATGGTGGTGGGCGAGGAGTTCGGTCTGCTCGTCCTGGAGCCGTTCCAGCAGCGTGCCGAGCGGCTCGTCCATCCGGTACCGCACGCGCACGGGCAGCGTGTTGATGAACAGCCCGATCATCTGCTCGATGCCGGGCAGTTCGGGCGGGCGCCCCGAGACGGTCACGCCGAACACCACGTCGTTCGAGCCGAGCAGCCGCCCCAGGACCAGGCCCCACGCCCCCTGAAGGACGGTGCTCAGCGTGACGCCGTGCCGGCGGGCCGCGCGGGTGAGCCTCCTGGTGGCGCGTTCGTCCAGCTCGGTGATCGTCCGCTCCGGCGGCTTCGGTGCGCGTCCGGCGGCTCCGGGGGCGACGAGGCTCGGCTCGCCGATGCCGGCGAGGGCCCGGCGCCAGGTCTCCTCGGCGGCGGCGCGGTCCTGCCCGGCGAGCCAGGCCAGGTAGTTCTTGTACGGCGTGACCCGGGGCATCCCCGTGTCGTGGCCGCCCTGCATGTAGAGCATGAACAGCTCGGTCGCCAGGATCGGCGTCGACCAGCCGTCCAGCAGGATGTGGTGGTTGGTGAGGACGAGCCGGAACCGCTCGGGCCCCTTCCGGACGAGCACGAACCGCAGCAGCGGCGGCGCGGTCATGTCGAAGCCGCGCGCCCGTTCCCGCGCCACCACGGCGTCCGCCTCGGCGACCGAGGACGCGCTGACTTCGTCCCACGGCAGCTCGACCGTGCGGGGCACGACCTGCACGGGACGCGACAGGTCCTCGTGCCAGAACGCGGCGCGCAGGTTCGGGTGGCGGCGCAGCAGGGTCCCGGCGGCGGTGCGCAACGCGGCGACGTCCAGGGGCCCCTCAAGGTCGAGGACGAGCTGGGCCGTGTAGACGTCCCTGGTGGTCCCGCTCGCTCGCTCAGTCGTTCCTCGCTCCGCCGCTCGCCGCTCCGCGGGTCCGTCCGCGTCGAAAATGGCGTGGAAGAAGAACCCCTGCTGCAGCGGGGACAGCGGCAGGATGTCTTCTAGGTCCCCCCGGTTCAATGCTGCCGCCTCCATGCGTCCTGTAGCTTGTCGATCTCGCCCTGGTCCAGGTCCACGAGCAGGTCGGACGGGGTGAAGCCGCCGGCCTCCCCGGCGGCGACGTCCGCGACGAGGCCGCGCAGCGCCGCGAACCAGCCCTCGGCCAGCTCGCGGACGTCGCCGGAGTCCATCAGCCCGGCCGGCCACGTCCACGTCGCCGACAGCACCGGGCCGGCCGGCAGGTCGCGGGTGACGGCGTTGATCTCCAGTACGTGCGCCATCGGCATCCGGGGGTCCTCGCCGGCGGGCGGTTCCTCGGGCGCGAGCGTCCAGTCGCCGCCCTCGGCGCCGCCGTCGACCCGTCCGAGGTAGTTGAAGGCG
Organism: Actinomadura sp. KC345; assembly: GCF_004348515.1. GTDB lineage: Bacteria > Actinomycetota > Actinomycetes > Streptosporangiales > Streptosporangiaceae > Spirillospora. The sequence continues at coordinate 6,563 of NZ_SMKH01000301.1, forward strand.
ATCTGCGCGGGCGGCGCCTCGGCCAGTTCCTCGGCGGCGTCGCCGTCCCCGTATCGCAGCAGGCCATAGCCGAGACCGCCCCCGGGGACGGCCCTGAGCTGCTCCTTCACCCTCTTGATGGCCGCGCCTCCGGCCGCGCTCCCGGCGTCCAGGCGGACGGGGTGGATCGAGGTGAACCATCCGGCGGTGCGGGAGACGTCGACGCCGGGCACGACGTCCTCGCGGCCGTGGCCCTCCAGGTCGATGAGAACGCCGGTGCCTCGGCCGCCGCGATGCCGCCGCCACTGCGCGACCGCGAGGGCCAGGCCGGTGAGGAGGACGTCGTTGGCGCGGCCGTGGAACGCGGCGGGGACGTCGGTGAGCAGGGGCCCCGTGGTGTCGGCGGGCAGGTCGAGGGTGAGCGAGCGGGCCCGAGCGGCGATGTCGACGCGCGGGTCGAGGGCGCGGCCGGCGAGTCTCTGGTCGGGGCCGTCGACGATGTCGAGCCAGTCGTCCAGCTCCTCGGTGTTCCCGCCGGACGCGGTGAGCTTCTGCGCCCAGCGGCGGAACGACGTGCCGACCGGCTGGAGCTCTCCCCCGGCCCAGGCCGTGACGAGGTCGGGCAGGAGGATCCGCCAGGAGACGCCGTCCACCACGAGGTGGTGCAGGGCGACGAGCAGGCGCCCCTGGTCGGTTCCCGCGTCGAACCAGACGAGTTGCGCGACCGTCCCGGCCCGGGGGTCGAGCCGGTCGCGGGCGGCGGCGGCCTGCTCGGAGACGACGGCGGTGAGCTTGTCGGTGTCCAGGCCGGCGACGTCGACGCGGGTGACCAGGCTCGCGGCATCGGACGAGCCGGGCTGCCGGACGACGGGCTGCCAGGTCCCGCCGTCCACGTCCAGCCGGAGCCGGAGGATGTCGTGGTGGTCCAGGACGGCCTGGAGGGCGCCGGTCAGCCTGTCGATGCCGAGGTGCGGCGGCGTGCGGAGCAGCATCGACTGGTGGAAGCCGCTGATCAGCGAGGCGTCTCCGGCGACGCGGTCGCGCAGCCACGCGACGATCGGGGTGACGGGGACCGGGCCGATCCCGGTACCGGGGGCCTCGGCCTCGACGTGCTCGCCCTCGCCGACCGGCTGGGCGGTCGCGGCCAGTTCCTCGACGGTCTGGTGCTGGAACACGTCGCGCGGGGTGATGACCAGGCCGGACCGGCGGGCGCGGGAGACGAGCTGGATCGCGATGATGGAGTCGCCGCCCAGGTCGAAGAACCCGTCGTCGGCGCCGACCCGTTCCAGGCCGAGGACTTCGGCGAACAGGCCCGCGAGGATCTCCTCCTCGGACGTCCGCGGAGCGCGGGACGACACCGTCGCGGCCGGGCCGGGTGCGGGCAGCGCAGTGCGGTCGAGCTTGCCGTTGACGGTGAGCGGAAGGGCGTCCAGCTCGACGACCACGGCCGGGACCATGTGGCCGGGCAGCGAGCCACCGGCGAACCGGCGCAGCTCGGCCGGGTCGACGCCGGTTCCGGCGACGTAGGCGACCAGGCGGTCGCCGCGGACGACCACCGCGGCGTCCCGGACGGACTCGTGCCTGGTCAGGACCGCCTGGATCTCGCCCGGCTCGATGCGGAAGCCGCGCAGCTGCACCTGCTGGTCGGCGCGGCCGAGGTACTCGAGCGTTCCGTCGCGGCGCCAGCGGCCGAGGTCGCCGGTCCGGTACATGCGGGCGCCGGGCTCGCCGTGCGGGTCGGCGACGAACCGCTCGGCCGACAGAGCCGGACGGTTCAGATAACCGCGCGCCAGCCCGGCGCCCGCGACGTAGAGCTCACCGGCGACGCCCGCCGGGACCGGCTGGAGCCGGTCATCCAGGACGTACACCTTCAGGTCGGGGATCCCGGCACCGATGACGCTGCCCTGTGCCGTCGCGGCGTGGACCCGGTCGAGTGCGAGGTACGTGACGTGCACCGTGGTCTCGGTGATCCCGTACATGTTGACGAGCGCCGGAGCATCCTCCGCGTGCCGCGCATACCAGTCTTCGAGACGGCCCGGTTCGAGGGCCTCACCACCGAAGACGATGTAGCGCAACGCCAGGTCGGTGCCCGGGTTCTCCTTGTCGGCGGCCGTCAACTGGTAGAACGCCGACGGCGTCTGATTCAACACGGTCACGCGCTCATCGGAGAGCAGCTTGAGGAACTCCTGCGGCGAGCGTGAGGTCATGTACGGCACGACGACCAGACGCCCTCCATACAGCAGCGCCCCCCACAGCTCCCACACGGAGAAGTCGAACGCATAGGAGTGGAACAGCGTCCACACATCATCCGGACCGAAGCCGAACCAACCCTCCGTCGAACGCAGCAGCCGCACCACGTTCTGATGCGCAACCACCACACCCTTCGGACGCCCCGTCGAACCCGAGGTGTAGATGACATACGCCGGGTGATCAGGGTCGATCGCGACATCGGGATTGGTGTCGGGGTGGCCGGCGGCGTCCAGGTCGTCCGGGCCGAGGGTCAAGACGGGCTCGGCGTCCTCGACCATGTACGCGATGCGCTCGGCCGGATAGTCCGGGTCGATCGGGACGTAGGCCGCGCCCGCCTTCAGCACCGCCAGGACCGCCACCACCAGATCGGCCGAACGCGGCAACGACAACGCCACGAACTGCTCCGGCCCCACACCCCGCTCGACCAAACGGCGCGCGAGACGATTCGCCCTCGCGTTCACCTCCCCATACGTCCACGACACACCACCGAAC
>NZ_SMKH01000302.1 GCF_004348515.1 Actinomadura sp. KC345
GGCTGGGAGAGGCGCTCCTGCGCCTCTCCCCGCCCCGGCACCAGCGCCTCGACCACGCCACCGGCCTGGACATCGAGGTCGGCGGCGCGGAGCTGAACGCGCTGATCGCGGCGGCCGGGCTGGGCCTGCCCGCCACCTGGGTCTCCCGGCTGGCCGGCACCCCGCTCGGCCGCCGGATCACCGCCCACGCCCACGCGTACGGCGTCGGCACCCGGATCGACTGGGAGGAGGACGCCCGCACGGCGCTCTACTTCGTCGAGCAGGGCGTCCCGCCGCGCCCTTCGGAGGTCCTCTACGACCGGGGCGGTACCGCCACGACGCGGCTCACCCCGGACACCTTCGACTGGAAGGGCCTGACCGGCGGCGCCGGCGCGGTGCTGAGCAGCGGGATCACCTGCGCGCTCGGGGCCGGCCCCGCCGCCGCCGTCACGGCCCTGCTGTCGGCCGGGCGCGGGAACGGCGCGGTCACCGCGTTCGACGTCAACCACCGCAGCAGGATGTGGACGTGGGAGCAGGCCGCGCCGGTGCTGCGCGGCGTCCTGCCGGAGGTGGACCTCCTGCTCGCGAGCCGGCACGACCTGGTGCGGCTGCTGCCGTCCGCCCGCGAGGACGAGAGCCCGGCCGCGTCGGCGCGCCGGGCCATCGGGGAGTTCGGGCACGAGATGGTCGTCCTCCGCGAGACCGCCGAGCTGCCCGGCCGCCGGATCACCACCCGCGTCGTCGCCGTCACCGCGGACGAGGAGTTCGCCAGCGCGGACCACGAGGCCGGCGTCGTCGACGCGTTCGGGGCCGGGGACGCCGCGCTCGGCGTGCTGCTGGCCGCCCGGCTGGCCGGCGACGACCCCGCCGAGGCCGTCGACAAGGCGGCGTGGGCCGGCGCCTTCCAGCACACCATGCCCGGCGACGCCTGCCCGGTCCGCACGGCGGACCTGGCCCGGCGCGGGGCCGAGTCACGGAGGATTCTGCGATGACACCACTGAACACCGCCGACCTGCGCGGAGCGATCGCCATCCTGCGGCTGACCGGCCACCGCCACATCGCCGAAGCCGGCGTCGCGCTGTACGAGGCGGGCCTGACGTCCATGGAGGTCACGTTCGACCACCCGGACGCCCCGGCCGCGCTGCGCGAACTGCGCGCCGCCCTGCCTCCGGACGCGCTGCTGGGCGCGGGGACGATCCGCACCCGCGAGCAGGTCGAGCTGGCCGCGTCGTGCGGCGCCCGCTACTGCGTCAGCCCGCACACCGACACGGCGCTCATCCGGGCCGTGCTCAGCGCCGGCCTGGAGCCGCTGCCGGGCGCCACGACCGCCACCGAGATCGCCGCCGCGCAGGACGCGGGGGCCCGCGTCATCAAGCTGTTCCCGGCGGGGGCGCTCGGCCTGCCCTATCTGGAGGCGCTGCTCGGGCCGTTCCGCGAGGTGGCGTTCGTTCCGACCGGCGGCATCCGGCACGACACGGCCGGCGAGTGGATCGCCGCCGGGGCCGTCGCGGTCGGGCTGGGCTCGGACCTGGTCCCGGCCGCGCCCGTCCCGGACGACCTGCCCGGCATCGCCCGGCGCGCGGCCACCGTCGCCGCCCAGGTCGCCGCGGCCGGGAAGGCGCCGTGATCGTCGACGCGCACGCGCACGTCTTCCGCCCCGCCGCCGTGCGGCGGCGGGCGGCGGACGAGCTGGCCCCCGCCGGGCGCGACGCCCCGGCCGAGGACCTGCTCGCCGTGATGGCGGCCTCCGGGATCGGCCGGGCGGTGCTCGTCCCGCTCGGCCCGGAGACCGAGTACGTGGCCGAGACGCGCGCCGCCCACCCCGGGCGGTTCGCCTCGGTCGCGGTGGCGGGCCCGGTGATCCAGGGAAGACGCCCGGACCTGGACCCGGACCCGCCGGCGGCCCTGCGCGACCTGGTCGCGCAGGGCTTCTCCGGCCTGCGCACGCGCTGGCTCGGCGACCCGGGACGGCCGCTGGCCGACAGCCCGATGCTGCCCGTCCTGCGCGAGCTGGCCGACCGCGGGCTGCCCCTGTGGAGCTACCTGCCGCCCGACCAGCTGGCGCTGCTGCGCGAGCTGCCGCGTGCCGTGCCCGGGCTGCGGATCGTCCTCAACCACCTGGGGTTCGCGCCGCACGGCATGCGCGTGGACGAGCACGCCCGGCCGTACTTCGCCGACCCGTTCCCGCCGGCCGTGGTGGACACCGTGCTGGAACTGGCCCGCCACCCGCACGCGTACCTGATGTTCTCGGGCCAGTACGCGCTCTCGCGCGAGGCGCCGCCGTACAAGGACCTGGACGGCGTCGTGCGCGCGTTCGCCGATGCCTACGGCACCGGCCGGATGCTCTGGGCCTCCGACTACCCGTGGACCAGGGACGTGCCGGGCCCGGCCGAGCTGCTGGAGCTGGCGGGGCACGTACTGCCCGGCCTCTCGCCCGGCGAGCGCGCCGCTCTGCACGGCGGCACCGCGCTGTCCCTGTTCCCCGGCCTCGCCTCCGAGGCCGGACCCGACACACGAGACGAATGGGAGGGCTGATGCCGATCCCCGCACCCCACGCCGAGCGGATGCCCCGGTCGGGAATCCGCGCCGTCATGGACATGGCCTGGCAGATGCAGGACCCGGTCATCGGGCTGCACGTGGGCGAGCCGAGCTTCGCCACGCCCGGACACGTCCTGGACGCGGCGGCCGGCGCCTACGCCGAGGGCCGCACCCGGTACGTGCCCAACGCGGGCGTGACCGAGCTGCGCGACGCGATCGCCGCGAAGCTGCGCAAGGTCAACGGCATCGAGTCCGCGGCCACCGAGCGGGTCATCGTCACCGCGGGCGGCATGCAGGCGCTCCAGCTCGGCATGACCGCGGTCGTCGGCGCCGGTGACGAGGTGCTGATCCCCGACCCGGGCTGGCCCAACTTCGCCATGCTCGTCCAGCTCCTCCAGGCGGTGCCCGTCCGCTACGAGCTGCGCCCGGAGAACGGCTTCCGGCCCGACCCGGCCGACCTGGCCCGGCTGGTCACCCCGAGGACCCGGGCGATCGTGGTGAACTCGCCGTCCAACCCGCTCGGCACCGTGCTGCCCGGCGAGACCATCGAACGGCTGGTGGCCTTCGCCCGCGAGCACGACCTGTGGCTCGTCTCCGACGAGTGCTACGAGGAGATCACCTTCGACGGGCCGCACGTCAGCCCCGCCGTGTTCGACACCGACGACCGGGTGATCAGCTGCTTCAGCTTCTCCAAGACCTACGCGATGACGGGGATGCGGGTCGGCTACCTGCTCGCGCCGCCGGAGCTCGCACCCGTGTGCGCCAAGCTCCAGGAACCGCTGGTGGCGTGCGTGAACGCGCCCGCGCAGGTCGGCGCGCTCGCGGCGCTGACCGGGCCTCAGGACCAGAAGGCCGTGGCGCGCGAGACATACCGCGAGCGGCGCGAGGCGGCCACGGCCGTCCTCGACCGGGCGGGCCTGCCGTACCAGCGCCCGGAGGGGGCCTTCTACCTGTGGGTGGACGTGTCGGACCGGTCCGGGGACGACGTGACCGCATGGGCCGTCCGCCTCCTGCGCGAACAGCACGTCGCGGTCGCCCCCGGGACGACCTTCGGCCCGCACGGCGAGGGCTGGATCCGACTCTCCCTCGCCACCGCCACCGAGGACCTCCTCGAAGGCATCCAGCGCATCCTCCGCTGCCGCTGACCGCCGGCGCGTTTGTCATGGACTGATCAAACCGGCACGGCGAGCGTGTGGCTCAGGTGAGCAGCGGGCGGGCGCGGGCGCGCCTACCCTCGGGGTGACGACCGGGGGTCATCCCGGGCAGGCGCCGCGGCTCGCGGGGGGGCACGCAGGAAGGTCGGTCATGACTCGCCCCATGGGTTCTCCGCGCAGGCCGGCGCGCCGGCGCCTGATCACGTCGATCACGCTGGCCGCGCTCGCGTTCGGGCTGCCGATCCCGGCGCCTCCCTCCGCGGTGGTCCCGGAGGCGCGGGCCGGCGTGTTCCGGCCCGACCGGATCATGGTCACCGCCGCCGGCGTACCCGCCTACCGGCTGGACGGCGACCTGACCTCCGGCGGAATCGCCGTGAACGACGCCGTGGGCGACTACAAGACCGAAAGGGTGCAGGGGCAGGGCACCGTGTCCGGTTCCCAGGGCCCCGCCGAGGTCACGTTCAAGCTGACCCGTTGGATCATCGGGCTGTCGGGGACCTTCAGCGTCCAGGACGAGTCCGCCGGGGTCGAGATCTCCGCAAAGGTCATCGGCGGCGTCCGGTCGCCGTCGGACGCCGTCATCACCTGGCAGGGCATCGGCACCGTCCGCCGGGACGGCCGGTCCGCCGTCCAGGAGGTCGGTTTCACCGTCCACGACCGTCGGCCCGACCCGGGCGACCACGCCGTCCACATCAGGCACGCGGGGCAGGAGCGCAAGGCGATCCTGCGGCTGCCCGACGACTACGACGGCTCGCCCCGTCCGGTGCTCTTCCATTTCCCCGGGCTCTTCGAGGCCCCGTGGATGGCCGAGTTCTTCGGCCGGATGGCCGACCACGCGCAGACCCGCGGCTACATCATGATCACGCCGGAGCACTACGGGATCGGCTGGCAGGGCGTCGCGGGGGGACCGGCCGAGCCGGACGTCGACGATCCCGGCTTCGTCGCCGCGCTCCAGGACGTCCTGGTCGAGCGCTTCAACGCCGACCCGCGCCGCCTGTACGCCTCGGGCATGAGCAACGGCGGGTTCTTCACCAGCAAGATGGCGTGCGAGAACGGGCGCTTCGCCGCGTTCGCGCCGGTCGCCGGCCAGCTGGGGGACCAGGCCGCCTGCCGTCCCGGCCGCCGCGTCCCCATCGTGATGATCCACGGTGACGGGGACCCGCTCGTCCCGTACGGCACGGCGACGGCGGCCGCGCCGTTCTGGGCGCGCAACAACGGCTGCGGCGCCACCGCCACCAGCGTGGACCTGCCCGACACGCACCCTGAGGACGGCACCACGGTCACCCGGCACGCCCATGACCGGTGCCCGGCCGACGCTCCGGTGATCCTTTACCAGATCAGGGGCGGCGGCCATAACTGGCCCGGCGGCATCCCCTTCCTCGGCCCGGTCCTGGGCGGCACCACCCAGGACATCGACGCGAACACCGTCATCTGGGACTTCGTCTCCCGGTTCCGGCTGCCCTAGGGTCCGGGGCTCAGAAGGAGGCGCGGAAGGCGGCGAGCCTCCGCTGGTCCTCCTCGGGCGTCGTGGCCAGTTCGGGGCGGCCCGGATAGGTGTCGAGCAGCAGATGGGTCGCTCCCAGCGCGGCGAACTCCTCGGCCTGCCGCAGCGCCTGGCCGACGTCGTCCAGCCGGATGCGGGGCGCCAGTGCCGGTACCGGTCGCCCGGCCTCCTCGGCGGCCTTGCGCAGGGCGGGGAGCCCCTCGTCGCGGAGCCGGTCCGGCGCCACGTTGATCGGGTGCCAGGCGTCGCCGAACCGCGCCGCCCTGCGCAGGGCCCCGGGCGCCCGCCCGCCGACCCATACGGGCGGATGCGGTTCCTGGGCGGGGTGCGGCCTCGGATCGACCGTCTCGCCGCCGTACGTGACCGAGTCCTGCGTCCAGGAGTCCAGGATCACCTCCAGGTACCGGTCGGCCAGCGCTCCGCGCTGCTCGAAGGGCACGTCCAGCGCCACATACTCCCGCCTCGCCCAGCCGACGCCCACCCCGAATATCAGCCGTCCGCCGCTGAGCCGGTCCAGGTTCGCGGTGACGCGCGCGAGCTGCAGCGGGTGCCGGTACGGCAGGACGGTGACCGTCGTGCCCAGCCCGATCCGCTCGGTCGTCCCGGCCAGCCAGGCCAGCACGGTGAACGGATCGTAGAACGGCGCCGGGTACTGCTCGGCGACGTCGGGCGTGACCGCGAGGTGGTCGGAGAGCATGGCGAAGTCGAACCCCGATTCCTCGGCGAACCGCCCCCACTCCGCGAACTCCTCCGGCGTCGCGTGCGGACCGAAGTTGAGTATGTTGACACCGAGCTTCATGATCGGCGTCAACGCTCCGGCCCCACCCCGTTGTTCCAGGCGGCCCCGTCGGCTACTGCGGCGGCCCTTGCGCCTTCCCCAGCTCGGTCGCGAGGGCCGTGATCGTTTCCGGCGGGTGGGTCGAGCCGGGGAAGTAGGCGCAGATCCGCTCGGCCACGTCGCCGAACCTCCTCCCGATCTCGGCGGCGCACTCGGCCGGTGTTCCGACGACCGCCAGGGTCCGCGTCATCGTGTCGTCGATCAGGCCGGTCATCGCCATGATGTCGCCGGTCTTGGACAGCGCGTTCAGCTCGGGCTGCAGGTCCCCCCAGCCCTCGACGTCCAGGACCGGCCTGTACGCCGGAGTCGATCCGTAGAAGGCCAGCAGCGCCTTCACGCCGAAGGTCGCGGCCTCGATCTCGCCGGGGGAGCCGCCCGTCGCGACGATCGCCTGCGGGTACAGGTCGATGCGCTCGCGGCCCGCCAGCTCCAGGCCCTCGGCCACCGCCGGGAGCGTGCGCTCGCGGAAGTGCCGATGGCTGTGGAACGGCATCACCAGCAGCCCGTCGGCGACCTCGGCCGCGGTCCGGGTCATCACCGGGCCCAGCGCACCGAGCAGGACCGGCGGCACGCCGTACGGGTTCGGCCCGGGGGCGAACGTCGCGGGCATCAGGGTGTGCTTGGTGAACTCGCCGCGGAAGTCGAGCCGCCCGCCGCTCTGCCACGCGTCCAGGATCGCCTTCACCGCGAGCACCGCCTCGCGCATCCGGGCGGCCGGTCTGCTCCAGGACGCGCCGTACCGGTTCTCGATGTGCGGCCTGATCTGCGAGCCCAGCCCGAGCCGGAACCGGCCCCTGCTCAGCAGTTGCAGGTCGTAGGCCGTGTTGGCCAGCTGCATCGGGCTGCGCGGGATCGCGATGGCGACGTTGGTCATCAGGTCGGTCGGCGGCACGTCCGGCGATCCGGCCGCGACGATCAGCGGCAGGAACACGTCGTGCGGACCCTCGAACGTGAACAGGCCGTCGACCCCCGCGGCGATCAGGGTGCGGGCACGCTCGCCCGCCTCGTCCGGCCGTCCGTCCAGTTGCACGTCGAGCTTCACGACCCGATCTCCATTCCGCGCGATACCGCCCGTTCCCGGCGAAGCCGGGGCTCACGCGATGAGCTTCGCATCCCCGGTGGCGAGCGGATGTCGAGCTGGTAGCGGGAGCTATGGGTACGGGTGGGGGAGGTGGTGGTCCTTCGGCACGGACGAATGCACCGGATATCGCGCGCAGGCGGGGCGGACTTCCATGTGGTGGAGGCCCGCTGCTATGACACGTACGACCGAGGGCCCGTCGTTTCCGGCGAGTTTCACCCACGCCGCCGATACGTTCTCGTCGGCGTCGGCGTCGGCGTCGGCGTCGGCGTCGGCGTCGGAGGCGGGCGGAGAGGAGTAGTCGTGGTCCCGTGTCAGACGGTCGAGCAGGCTGAAGCGATCGGGATTGCAGTAGTAGAGAAGGTGATCCTGGAACGTGGTGACGTCGTCCACGCGGCGATTCTCGTGTAGGGCCGCGAGCAGCCGTACCTGGACGGCCTCGGCCAGTGCGTGGCGCAGCCGGTGGCCGGGATCGTCATGGGCGCTGAAGCCGATCCCGAACGAGCAGGTGGAGGGCTTGCGGGTGAGGACGGCTGCGACCGCCCGTCCGGTGAGGGCGGGAGTCTGGAGGGGCTCGGTGGTCCAGCCGAGTTGGGCGTCGCGTTCGAGGGCCTCGGTGATCTCGGGTGCCTTGTCCTGGATCGGGGTGAAGCGCGCCTGGCCTGCCCAGACACGCATCACGGCGTCGCGTTCCAGTACCTCGGCGGTGGCGTGCCGGACCGCTGATGCGGTGTCGGGCCCGGCGGCCAGGCCGATTGTGGTGATCTCGCTGATCCGGTCCTCGAGCGCAATGTTGCGGAGGGCGATCAGGGCCTCGGGGATCCAGACGGGGCGCCCGTCCTCCATCGCCGTTCCCCGGACCCAGGTCAGCGGGCGATCGGGGGTGTAGCCGGGAAACGGCCAGCGGGTCGGGAAGACGGGACGGCCGATCACGCTCGGCACGTCCAGGACGGAATCACCCGCGGCGCCCAACTCGGCCGCGGTGGCCCGCACGCCGTCCGGACGCCAGCGGCGGGCCGCGACGCGTTCGACAAGCTCGCCGACGCAAGAGGTGATCGCCTCGGCGGTGGACGTCGCGCATCCGGCGATCTCGATCGGACGGTCGCCGTCGTCTCGTTCGAGCTGGCCCAGGGCGAGGACGTGGCCGAGTAGCTCCGGGCGGGCGAAATAATGCCGCACGTCGAGGTCGGCCGGCGGCCGCCACAGCGAGGCCCACCGGTCGAACTGCTCGCTCAGGGCGGGCCGTACCGTGGCGAGTTGGACGGGCGAACCGAAGACGCGCAGCCTGAGACGTTCCCGCATGGCGTCCCGTCAGGCCGCGGCCGTCACCAGGCCGCGCCCGGCCCAGTCGTCGAGCACCTCGGCCAAGTCCCGGCGGATCTGGGCCGGGTCGCCCTCGTACTCCCGGCCGCAGGCGGCCGCGAGGTCGTCCAGCGTCCGCGATCCGTCGATGAGCCGCCACAGCACCACGGCCGTGCCCTCCAGTACCAGATACTTTCCGGACGGGGTGGTGAGCAGCATCTGCTCCCCGAGGTCATTGCACTCGACGCCGCCGGCTGGGGCATAAACGGTCATGTTCAGCTTGTTCTTTAACCTCCTGCCTGCCCGAGTCTGGCTGCAAGGGTCTTCTCGCGTTTGGTCGTTTTGCCGACGTCGTGTCGGGGTGTGGGGCGCCGGTTTTTGGAGCCGGGAGGCCGTCCTGGCCCGGGTTTGCCGGGTTTCGGTGCGCCGGCCGGGAGGGTGGTCTTCGCGCGGATGTTCCGGAAGCCCCGGCGGACCCGGGCCGGGGTCAGCCTTCCTGCGGCTGCCGGCCGTTCCCAGGGGCGGCGTAGATCCTCGGTGAGGTGACGGGCGAGTCGGAGCTGGGTGTGCGCGGCGATGATCAGCCAGGTCCACCGGTCTGCTGCCTCAGGGGTGCGGAACTTGGGTGCGGTCCAGCCGAGGGTCTGCTTGAACAGCCGGAAGGTGTGCTCCAGATCGAAGCGCCGCAGGAACGCTTGCCAGAGCCGGTCGACGTGCTGCGGGCAGGCGCCGGTGCGTGAGGACCACAGCCAGACCGGCTTGGGGTCGCCGGTGCCGGGGATCTGCTCGACG
>NZ_SMKH01000303.1 GCF_004348515.1 Actinomadura sp. KC345
CGCCCCCACCACGCAATAGCCGCCAGCCCGCCGTCCATGAGCGCGCTTCCAACCGAGGATCTGACCGGCGTCACCAATCCGGCACCAAGGAGGGGCTGGCTGCGGGAGGCGGTGGAAGAGCACGTCATGCGCAGCCTTGGCGAGACCATGGACGAACTGGACCGCGGCCGTCCACCAGACGATCTGGTCGCAGCCCTCACGGCGGCCGACGCCGCCAACCAGCGGCTCCTGCAGAACGGCCTGTACTCCACCAGCCCCTGAAGGGAAAGCGCAATGGGCTATTCGGCGGGCGCTACGGGTGGTCCGTCTGGACCGGTGGAGCGGTGGGGCCACTGCGCGGACTCGTCGCGACGCAGCCGAGAGACTTCCTCCATGCGGTCGCCAGGGATGATGACCTGCGTGACGTCCACCGCCTTCTCGTCCTTCGCGCTGTAGCTGGTGCGGACGATCTCCCACACGGGCAACTCGGCGGGGATGAGCAGCAACTTGGCTTCGTCGAGCGTCGGCATCCGCACGCGGCGGCGTTCGAGCCACTCCAGAGGGCCATGTCCCATGGCCTCGATCGCATCTATCCAGGCTCCGGGGCCTGTGCCCTGCGGGTCCTCGACCTCGGGGACCTCGGCCGTGATTCGCGGATGTATCCACGTGGTGGAGATCTGGAACGCCGGTTCGCCATCAGGCCCGGTCACACGAAGCCGCCTCATGACCATCTCCCCAACCGGCACGTTCAACATGTGGGCGAGGCGAGGGTCATCGATAGGGGCATTGCGGACGTCCGGCTTGATGTGATGCGCCCAGAGTTCGTTCCCCATGGCGGCCGGGAAGCTGTAACCCCCTGCGAACTCCTCCCCGTCCTTCCGGTGCCTGGTGTTCCGCTTCACAAGGTCGGTGCGCATGACGGTCTTGCGGTGCTTGGGACGGACAACGGTGCCTCGGCGCGGCACTGAGACCAAGCGGCCGTCCTTCGCCAGCTTGCCCACCGCGCGGGCAACCGCGTTGCGGCTGGCGCCGTAGTGCTCGGCGAGCTTCTCCATCGGCGGCAGCGTCTCCCCCGCCCCCCACTCACCTGCATCAATACGCCGCAGCAAGTCATCGGCGATCTCGACGTAACGCGCTGACCCCACGCGCTCATCTCCTCATGTCGGGCAGATTTGTTGAATCTTATTGACGGCACCGCACCCTACCGGCACCATGAAGGCGGCCAGATTTGTTGAAACAAATCTGGCCAGGCCCCTACTTGCCGACCATGGAGACGTACCCGCCATGCCAGACACGACCCCCCAAAGTGGCCACCCGGAAGCCATCGGGCACAGGTTCCTGAACAGTGGCCCGACGAAGGCGGTCGGGACCAAAGCCGATGTTAGGGCCACCCCACTGCAGGGGTTGGCGACACAGCTCACGCAGCACGGTTGCCGGAAGGACACGGGGACGCTCGTCGTGTCGACGGGGGCGCGTGTTGAGCGGGTGGTCACTTGCGATCGCCAGCGGTGGCGGTGGAGTGGAGAGCGCCCGCATGTGCTCGGCCAGGTCGACACCAAATCAGCGCCTGCGGAGCGGGCCATGCTCGTCCTGAAGCAGATGGCGCGGTGGTCATGATGTGCGGCGGCGCGACCAGGGCGGGTGCGGGGGCCGCCTTGATGCTGGACATGACGTTTCGGGCGGTGCGGACGGTGCCGGGGCAGGTTCGCGGGCTGGTGACGTCCCGGCTCGCCGCATGGGGGGTCGCCGGGATCAGCGACGATGTGGAGCTGATCGCCAGTGAGCTCGTCACCAATGCCGTTGAGCACGCGCCGGGGGGGGAGGAGATCCGGGTCCGGCTCACGCGGGAGCCTGACGCCGTCCTTCTCGGGGTCTGGGACTCCTCCGACGTCAGGCCAGTGCGCAAGCTTTTCCTCGGCTCGACAGGTGCCGAGGCGGCACCGGACGCTGCGGCGCTCGACACCGGGCATGACGCCTTCACGCGTGGACGAGGGCTCCCGATCGTTGAGGCGTTGTCGGAGAGCTGGGGCGTCGCGCCGACCGCACCGCACGGGAAGTGGGTGTGGGCGAAGTGCGCCACGGTCGGGCCGACCGCCGATGTCGCCGTCCGCCACGTCCTTTCCTCCAGGTCGTGACCCATGGCGGACGGTGCGGAACTCGCTCGGTGGGCCGAGGGCAACCATCCCGGGTGGGCTGTGGTGTGGGGCGCGTACAGCCGGGAGTTCACCGCTTGGGCGATGTGGAGCACCGAGTCACTCGTCGTGACCGCGCCGGACACTCTCTCGCTTTCCATCGCCATCCGGAACGCCGAGCGACACCGCCACCCGCCCATGCGGCGCACCCGCTTCGGCACCTGGCAGGGCAGGCCATCAGCCGGTCTGCCGCCACCTGAACCCCACGGCCCCGAGGCGGAACGTCACGTCCCTCCGACGCCCCCTGCGGAGGACGAACCCCCTGGACACGATGCTTCGGGGCCGTGGCCTGCGACAGCCCGACCCAACCCGGTCGCGGCCGTCCTCACCCGAAGCTCCTTGTCGAGGAGCGGTCCATCGGCGGCCGTCGCGCTGCCAGAAAGGAAGTTCGATGACCACTCAGTCGGTCGAGCGGCCTGAGCCGCTCGACTCCGTGACGCACTCGCCGGACGGGGAGTCGCGCGGACTCGTCTTCCGAGTCGGGGACATCTTCCCCTTGGACCCGGGCCTGGACCAGGCGTCCCAGATCGACGCCGCTGCGACCGAGGCCCGTCCCTGGGGACTGCGGTTCCTAGTGGTGCCGCGTGCGGGCAAGCACGACAAGGGCACCTCCGAGTACACCACCGGAGGCCAGGGCGACAGCCAGCACCCCGAGGACAAGGGGAAGGACTGACGATGACGGTGCTGATGCTGGCCCGCGACGGCGACAAGGTCGCCGAACGGGTCGCCGCCGAGCTGCGTGGACGCGGAACCAGCGTGGCGCAGGTGAACCCGTCCGACTTCCCCTCACGGCTGTCGATGGGTGCTCAGCTGAACAGTTCGTCCTCCTGGACTGGACGCATCCGTGACCGAGACGGCCTTGACGTCCAACTGGCCAGCATCAGCTCCGTATGGCAGCGGGGCATCACCCCGTTCGTCATGGACGAGCGCATGTCCTCTCCCGAGCGCGCCTTCGCCTACGGGGAGGCCCGGCGTGGTTTCGGAGGCGTCCTCACCGCGCTCGGGGACTGCCTGTGGGTCAATGATCCGATGGCGGCGGCCCGTGCCGAGTACAAGCCGCTTCAGCTCGCCGAGGCGGCGAAGGTCGGGCTGGCGGTGCCCGAGACTCTGATCACCTCGGATGCGCGCCTCGCCTACGAGTGGGCGACACGGCTTCGGCGTCCCATCGTCTACAAACCTTTGGATGGCGTCGTCCACGCGGACGAGGGGCAGGTCCGCCTCCTCTACACCGCCCCCCTCACCGAACGGGAAAGCCTCCTCGACCCGGCGTTCGGACGCACCGCTCAAATGTTCCAAGAGCGCGTCCCAAAGTCCTTCGAGGCCCGCGTAACCGTGATCGGCGCCGAGGTGTTCGCCGTCCGTATCGACGCCGCGAGCACAGCCGCGCAGGAGGACTGGCGGTCCGACTACGACGCCTTGTCCTACAGCGTCATCCACCTGCCCTTCGACCTTCGGGCCAAGCTGCTCATGCTCTTGGCGCGGCTCGGCCTGGTGTACGGGGCGTTCGACCTGATCCACGACGTCTCGGGCCGGTGGGTGTTCCTGGAGGTGAACCAGCGCGGCGAGTTCGGATGGATCGCCGACACGACCGGGCTCGCGATCTATTCGGCCATGGCCGACCTACTGGAGAAGGGCGCATGAACAACACCGAGAAGTTGGCCGCTTCGCTGGGTATCAGCGCAGAGTGGCTGCCGGCGATGCAGGCGGTACCGCGTGAGACCTTCGTCCCGGACGTCGGCCTGGCCTGCCCCGAGAACGGCGCCAGCTACCCGGTCGACCGGCGAGCCCGCCCCGACGAGTGGCTCAGCGCCGTCTACTCCGACGCTTCGATCATCACCCAGCGCGAGGACGGCAAAGGCGACCCGTTGCAGATCTCCGACGGAATGGCGTCCAGCTCGATCTCCGCCCCCGGCATCGCCTTCACGTGCCTGGAGCTGCTGGCTCCCCGCGACCACGACCGCGTCCTGGAGATCGGCGCGGGCACTGGATACACCGCCGCCGTCCTGTCAGCGCGCGTCGGGGAGAAGAACGTCACCACCTTGGAGGTGGACCCCGGGATCGCCAAGCGCGCCGAAGCCAACCTCGCGGAGGCCGGATTCGCACCGCATCTGATCGTGGGAGACGGCCGTACAGGATTCCCGGACCACGCACCCTACGACCGCGTCCATGCGACGGTCGCCGTCGCCGAGGTCCCCTTCACCTGGGTGGAGCAGACCCGGCCCGGCGGTGTCATCGTCGCGCCGTGGCAACCCCTTCGCGACCATGGCCTGCTCACGCGGCTGACCACGACCTCCGACGGCGCGTACGGGCGGTTCCACGGACCGGCCGGATACATGATGCTGCGCTCCCACCGCGCCCAACTGAAGTGGCGCGTCCACCACGACGAAGAGGCACAGGTGACGACGACCGCGCTCGATCCGCGGACCGTCTTCAAAGCCGGGCCGGGCCTCCGCCTCGCCGCCGTGGCCCTGGCACCGGGCCTGATCTATTGGGAGAAGCACTTCGACGACGGGTCCTTCTCCCTGCTCCTGTTCGAGATCGGCGACCCGGACGGGCCATGGGCCGCCTGCGACTGGGAACCCGGACACGACCACTACGAGGTCACCCAGTACGGCGACCGGCGCCTGTGGGACGAGTTGGAGGACGCCTTCGAGTGGTGGATCCGCCACGACGGCCCCGGAGTCGAGCGGTTCGGCCTGACCGTCACCCCCGAGGGCGACCAACTGTGGCTGGACGAGCCGACTCGGCCGGTGTGACGACCCGGGCCCGGGTGTTGCGCAACGGCCTGCACAGTCGTGCAGGCCAAGGTTCAGTCCCGGTGGACGTGGAGGGGGATGGAGGACCAGGCGCGGAGGGTGTTGTTCAGGTGGCGTTCGGGGGTGGCGGCCAGTTCGATGCGGTCGGCCCTGGCCGCTAGGGCGGTCAGGACGGCTTCTGCTTCCAGGCGGGCTACGTGCTGGCCCACGCACTGGTGGATGCCCATGCCGAAGCCGACGTGGGCGGACGGGTCGCGGGTCAGGTCGAAGGCGTCGGGGTCCGTCCAGCGGCGGGGGTCGCGGTTGGCCGCGCCCAGGAACATGAGGATCTTCCTGCCGTCGGGGACGGTCGTTCCAGCGATGTCGACGTCTCCGACGGCGGTGCGGAAGAACGTCTGCACGGGCGACTCCCAGCGGACGGCCTCGTCGAAGGCGACGCGGGCCAGGCTCGGGTCGGCGCGGAGCCGCTCCCACTGGGCGGGGTTGGCGGCGAAGGCGTACAGCACCGCGCCCAGGGCGTGGACGGTGGTGTCGACCCCGGCCGTCAGCAGGGAGCGGACGATGAGGGGCGCCTGGTCATGGGTGATGTCTCCCCTGTCGGCCGCCGCCCAGATCTGTGCTCCGAAGCCGTCCTCGGACAGGTTGTCGCGGGCGCACTGGGCGGCGACCCATCCGGACAGCTCGGGGACCCGGGGCGCGCCCTTCGCGACGAGTTCGTTGTGCGGGCCGAAGGCGTTGAAGGCGTGGTCGCCGTAGGGAAGGAGGTTCTCCCGGCCTTCTTGAGGTAGTCCCACCGCGTCCGGGAACACGCGCAGAGGGAAGGCTTGGGCCAGAGCGGGGACGGCGTCGAACGACGGCTCGGCGAGCACCTGGTCGACCAGTTCCTCCGCGTCGGCGAACCAGGCGTCCCGCAGGCGGCGCAGCGCGCGCGGGCCGAGGACCTTGCCCAGGACGGCGCGCGGCGCGTCGTGCAGGGGCGGGTCGGCCTCCAGCAGCAGGCTCGGTGGGCGCCACGGCTCCTCGAAGCGGAAGTTGGCCATCCCGACCCCGGCGGCGGACTGGAGCGACTGCCAGTCGGTCAGCGCGGCGTGGACCTGCTCGTAGCGCGCCAGCGCGTACACGTCGTAGCGGCTCAGGTGCACGACGGGCCCGGCCTCGCGCAGGTCGTGCTGCATGGGCAGGGGGTCGCGCAGGACGTCAGCGGCGAACGGGTCGATGTCCAGGGCGGGCGGCAGGGTGGTGGTCATCGGGGTCCTCCGGAAGGTCACAGGTCCAGGACGAGTCGTTCGCTCCCGGCACGGGACACGCACACGAACATGCAGTCCCCGGCGGCGCGCTCGGCGTCGTCCAGCAGGGAGTCTCGGTGGTCGGGGACGCCGTCCAGGACGGTCGTCTCGCAGGTGCCGCACAGCCCTTGGCGGCAGGACGACAGCACGGGCACGCCCGCGTCGCCGAGGGCCTGCAACAGCGTCTGGTTCCGGGCGACACGCAGCGTCCGGCCCGAGCGGCGCAGCTCCACCTCGAAGGCGCCGTCGACGGCGCCGGTCCCGGGGGCCGCGGCGACGAAGCGCTCGGTGCGCAGCAGACCGGCCGGCCAGCCGGCGCAGCGCCGTTCCACCGCGTCCAGCAGGCCGGCGGGCCCGCAGCAGTACACCTTGGTGCCGGTCGAGGGGTCCGGCAGCCAGGCGGGCAGGTCCAGCGGGCCGTGCTCGTCCTCCGGCACGACGGCGACCTTGTCCCCGTAGCGGCGCAGCTCGTCCAGGAAGGCCATGGACGAGCGCGTGCGGCCTCCGTACAGCAGCCGCCATCCGATGCCCAGCGTCTCCGCCTGGACGATCATCGGCAGCAGCGGCGTGATCCCGATGCCGCCGGCGACGAACAGGTAGCGGGTGGCCGGGACCAGCCGGAAGTTGTTGCGCGGCCCGCCGATGCCGACCGGGTCGCCCACGCGCAGCTCGTCGTGGACGTAGGCGGACCCGCCCCGGCCGCCGCGCTCGCGCAGGACGCCGACCCGGTAGGAACGGGCGTCCCAGCGGTCCCCGCACAGCGAGTACTGGCGGGTCAGGCCGCCCGGCAGCACCAGGTCCACGTGCGAGCCGGGCGTCCAGTCGGGCAGCCGGCCGCCGTCGGGGCGCGCCAGGTCCAGCGCCACGACGCCGTCGGCCACCGGGGTCTTGCCGGTCACCCGCAGCTCCACCGCGGTGTCCATCGCCGTCCTCCTCGGGCTCGGGGGCGGAATCCGAGGATCGGCCGGACGCGATCCGGCCGACGAGGCGCTTTCTCATTGAATGAGAGGACTTTCGTGGCGCCGGTCACATGCCGGGGCGGTCCGTCCGCTGCGGGACGGGCACCTGGGCGGTCAGGGCGCGGCTGAGCGCGAGGCCGGCGAGCTGGAGGGGCCGGGTCAGCGTCCAGGCGGCGTCGTCGTTGGGCACGACGAGCCCGAGCGCGGCGACGACCTGCCCGTGCTGCCGCACCGGCACGGCGATCCCCGTGGCGTCGGGGTGGATGTGGCCGGGGCAGAACGCGAACCCGCGGCGCCGCACCTCCGCGAGTTCGGCGCGGAGCGCCCGCTCGCCGCCGATGGTGCGCGGGGTGTAGGTGGGCAGCGGCCCCTTGACGATCCTCTCGCGGAAGCCCGCGCCGGCGTGGGTCAGCAGGACCAGGCCGGACGACGAGGCGTTCAGCGGGAGCCGGCCGCCGACCCGGGTGAAGTTCACGACGGCGTCCGGCGCGGTGAGCCGCTCGACGAACAGGACCTCGTCGCCGTCCAGGACCCCGAGCTGCACGGAGTGCCCCACCACGGACTGGAGATCTCCCATGGACTGCATGGCGGCCTCACGGAGGCTCTGAATCGGGGACGCGCGTTCGGCCAGCTCCCACATGCGGGTGCCGATCCGCACGCCGCGGCGGCCGTCGCGGGCCAGGAGGCCGTGCCGGGTCATCTCGTTCACCAGCCGCGCCGCCGTCGCGGGCGGCAGCACGGCACGGCGCGCGATCTCCCCCACCGTGAGCACCCGGGACTCGGGGCCGAACGCGTCCAGGATCCTCACCACGCGGGTGAGCACCGACTCTCCGCTGGACGACCTGGCCACGGCGCCATCGTCCCATGGCCCGTCCTTTATCGGCCGAGGCGGACGAGCTGCTCGGATTCGCGGACCTGCTTCGCCTCGCGGCCGCGGCGGTAGAGGGTGCCCGGCCACCAGACGATCGGGCCCGCGTCGCGGACCAGGGCGGGGACCAGGAGCGAGCGCACCAGGAGGGTGTCCAGGAGGACGCCGAACGCCACGATGAACGCGATCTGGACGAGGAACGCCAGCGGGATCACCGCGAGGGCGGTGAAGGTGGCGGCCAGGACCACGCCCGCCGAGGTGATGACGCCGCCGGTCACGGTGAGGCCGCGCAGGACGCCGCTGCGGACCCCGTGCCGCAGCGACTCCTCGCGCGCACGGGTCATCAGGAAGATGTTGTAGTCGACGCCGAGCGCGACCAGGAAGACGAAGCCGTACAGGGCCACCGACGGGTCGGTGCCGGTGAACCCGAGGACGTGCTCGAAGACCAGACCGGCGACGCCGAGGGTCGCCAGGTAGTTGAGCGCGACGGTGGCGACCAGGAGGACGGGCATCGCCAGCGAGCGGAGCAGGACGATGAGGATCGCCACGATGATCGCGAGGACGACCGGCACGATGACGGTGCGGTCGCGTTCGGCGGCGGCCTGGGTGTCGACCTGCTGGGCGGTGTAGCCGCCGACCAGGGCGTCGGCGCCGGAGACGCCGTGGAGGCGGTCGCGCAGCCGCTCGACGGTCTGCCGGGCGGCCTCGCTGTCGGCCGTGCCGCTCAACGTGACCTCCACCAGGGCACGGCCGTCCACGACCAGGGGCTGCCCGCCGTCCGCCGTGCGCGGTCGGACACCGGAAACGCCCTGGACGCGTTCGGCGGCCGAGATCGTCTGCGGCAGCGCGGACGCGTCCGTGAGGACGATCGCCGGGTTGCCCGAACCACCGGGGAAATGCTCGTCCAGAACCTCCTGCGCCGTCACCGAGGACGCCTCGCCGACGAAGGTCTCGCTCAGCGGCACCCCATCGGTGCGCAATTGGGGCATGAACGCGGCGCCCGCGAGCAGGACGATCAGGCAGCCCGCCCAGACGCGGCGCGGGCGGCGGTCGATCAGCCGCGCGACGCGCTCCCAGACCCCGTGCCTGGCGGAGCCCGGCCGGTCGGGGTGGGGCCGGGCTCCGCCAGGCACGGGGTCTGGG
>NZ_SMKH01000304.1 GCF_004348515.1 Actinomadura sp. KC345
CCCCCCGTGCCCGTGCCGCTGACCCGCAGCCGCCACCACCCCACGCGCCAACCGCCCCGCACGCAAGACGGCCGCCGACCCGCTCCCCACCCCGAACACTTGGCACCCACACCCGCACCACGCCATCCTGGAGACCAGCGCAAGGAGGGGGCGACCCGATGAGCGAAGACTTGGCCGCCGTCATCGCCGAGCAGCTCAGGCGATCCGGGCAGACCAGCACCGTCTACCACTCGTCCGACGAGCGCGACCGCCTACGCACCGCCGGACGCCAAGCCGGACGACGCCTAGACCGCCCCGTCCGAACGTTCGACACCGCCGCCCGGCACCCACGCTGCGACGCCGACCAATGCGGCGCCGTCCTCATCGCCCTCACCGATTGGGGCACCAACCCCCTAGAGCGCCAACTGGCCGAGACCCGCGCCAACAAGGCCATAGACCACGCCCTAGACGGCCCGTAGCCAGCGGCAACCGTTCCGGGCCGTGGCCCGCACATGGCCCGCGAACAGCGAGCACCAGCGGAAACCAGCACGCACCAGTGAGACAAGATCAACGCCAGTACTAGGCCCCCTGGCGCCAGAAACCGCAGGTCAACCCGCTTCCAGGCACGTCAACGGGGCGGCACCCGATCTCTCGGATACCGCCCCGCCAGAGCACCGATTCACTTGCGGCGTGTTGTCGTTATCCGGCCTGCCATGACAACAACACGCCGCAAGTCAACGGTGTGTTGCCCGGCGGCGTCAGATTCGGCGGAGGCGGACGCGTTGGACGGCGTGTTCTCTGTCCTTGTGGAGGACGAGGGTGGCGCGGGCGCGGGTCGGGAGGATGTTGGAGACGAGGTTGACCTCGTTGACGTCCCGCCAGATCCGCTGGGCGAACGCGGCGGTCTCGTCCTCGTCCAGCTCGTGCGCGTACTTGTGGAAGTAGGAGCGCGGGTCGGTGAACGCGGTGCGGCGCAGCGCGAACAACCGGTCGATGTACCACTGCCGGATGTCCTCGACGCGGGCGTCCACGTAGATGGAGAAGTCGAAGAAGTCCGACACGCCGAGGCTGCCGGCGGGCGGGGCCTGCAGCACGTTCAGCCCCTCGACGATCAGGATGTCGGGACGCCGGACGGTCTGCGTCGCGTCGGGGACGATGTCGTACTCCAGGTGCGAGTACACCGGGATCGCGTGCTCGCTCGCGCCCGACTTGATGGCGGAGACGAACCGGACGAGCGCGCGGCGGTCGTAGGACTCGGGGAAGCCCTTGCGGTCCATGATCCCGCGCTCGGACAGGATCGAGTTCGGGTACAGGAAGCTGTCGGTGGTGACCAGTTCCACGGTCGGGTGCTCGGGCCAGCGGGCCAGGAGCGTGCGCAGCAGCCGGGACGTGGTCGACTTGCCGACCGCGACGCTGCCCGCCACCCCGATGATGAACGGGGTGGGCCGCACCTCGCCGCCGAGGAAGCCGCTGACGGTGTCGCGCAGGCGCCCGTCCGACTGGAAGAACAGGTTGAGCAGCCGGGACAGCGGCAGGTAGATCTCCTCGACCTCGGTGATGTCGATCGGGTCCTTCAGGCCGCGCAGCGCGTCGAGTTCACCGGGGGTGAGCGGCAGCGGCGTGTTCGCGCGCAGGCCGCGCCAGGCGACACGGGAGAGTTCCACGTAGGGGCTCGGCACGGTGTCCCATCCGCTCGTCATGGCTGAACAGTAACCGGGCGCTTCTTTCGGTCACCGGGTTTTCACGGATGGTCCACGCTAGCGTCATGCCTTCTCGTCCCGTGCCGGTAGGTCCCGGGCGGGACACCGAATAGAGTTGCCGCCATGTGCGGAATCGTGGGGTACGTAGGCGGCCGGCCGGCGCTCGACGTGGTCGTGGAGGGACTGGCGCGGCTGGAGTATCGCGGCTACGACTCGGCCGGGGTGGCCGTGCTGGCCGACGGGAAGCTGGCCACGGCCAAGCGCGCGGGCAAGCTCGTGAACCTCCGGGGCGCCCTGGAGGACGAGCCGCCGCCCGAGGGGACGCTCGGCATGGGCCACACGCGGTGGGCCACGCACGGTGCGCCGAACGACCGGAACGCGCACCCGCACGTCGACTGCACCGGTTCCGTCGCCGTCATCCACAACGGGATCATCGAGAACTTCGCCGAGCTGCGGGCGGAGCTGGAGGAGAACGGGCACCGGCTCCTGTCCGACACCGACACCGAGGCGGTCGCTCACCTCCTGGAGGACGAGGTCAAGGCGGGCGGCGGCCTCGTCGAGGCGATGCGCCGTGTCTGCCGCCGGCTGGAGGGCGCGTTCACGCTGGTCGCGGTGCACACCGGCGATCCCGACCTGGTCGTGGGCGCCCGCCGGAACTCGCCGCTGGTCGTCGGGGTCGGCGAGGGCGAGAACTTCCTCGCCAGCGACGTCGCCGCCTTCATCGCGCACACCCGGAACGCGATCGAGCTGGGCCAGGACCAGATCGTCGAGCTGCGGGCCGGCGGGGTGACCGTCACCGACTTCGAGGGGCGTCCCGCCGACGTGAAGGAGTACCACGTCGACTGGGACGTGTCGGCCGCGGAAAAAGGCGGTTTCGACTACTTCATGCTCAAGGAGATCGCCGAGCAGCCGCAGGCGGTCGCGGACACGCTGCTCGGCCGGATCGGCGCCGACGGCCGGCTCCACCTGGACGAGATGCGCATCCCCGACCGGGAGCTCCGCGAGGTCGACAAGATCATCATCGTCGCGTGCGGGACGTCCTACCACGCCGGGCTGATCGCCAAGTACGCGATCGAGCACTGGGCGGGGCTGCCCTGCGAGGTGGAGCTGGCCAGCGAGTTCCGCTACCGGGACCCGATCCTGTCCCCGTCGACGCTGGTCATCGCGATCTCCCAGTCGGGGGAGACGATGGACGCGCTCATGGCCGTCCGGCACGCCCGCGAGCAGAAGGCCAAGCTCCTCGGCATCTGCAACGTCAACGGCTCGACGCTGCCGCGCGAGTGCGACGGCGTCCTGTACACGCACGCGGGGCCGGAGATCGCGGTCGCGTCCACCAAGGCGTTCCTCACCCAGCTCGTCGCCGTCTACCTCATCGCGCTCTACATCGCGCAGGTCCGCGGCACCAAGTGGGGGGACGAGGTGTTCGCCATGGTGCAGCTCCTGGAGCGGATGCCGGAGAAGGTGGAGAAGGTCCTGGAGACGATGGAGCCGGTCCGTGAGCTGGCCCGGTCGCTCTCCGGCGAGCACTGCGTGCTGTTCCTCGGCCGTCACGTGGGCTTCCCCGTCGCCCTCGAAGGCGCGCTGAAGCTGAAGGAGCTCGCGTACATGCACGCCGAGGGCTTCGCCGCCGGGGAGCTGAAGCACGGCCCGATCGCGCTCATCGAGGAGGGCCTGCCGGTCGTGGTCGTCGTGCCGCCGCGGGCGCGGGAGGTCCTGCACGACAAGATCGTGTCGAACATCCAGGAGATC
Source organism: Actinomadura sp. KC345 (assembly GCF_004348515.1). Taxonomy (GTDB): domain Bacteria; phylum Actinomycetota; class Actinomycetes; order Streptosporangiales; family Streptosporangiaceae; genus Spirillospora. The sequence goes on from NZ_SMKH01000304.1 coordinate 3,429, forward strand.
CGGGCCCGGGGCGCCCGCACGATCGTGATCGCCGAGGACGGGGACGAGTCGGTCGAGCCGTACGCCGACACGCTGATCGGCGTCCCGGCCGTCCCGACGCTACTGCAGCCGCTGGTCACGACCGTCCCGCTCCAGGTGTTCGCGTGCGAGCTGGCCAGCGCGAAGGGCCACGACGTCGACCAGCCCCGCAACCTCGCCAAGTCCGTGACGGTCGAATAGCCCGGAACCTCCCGGCGGCGGCCCGCGTCCCAGACAGGTCGGGCGGGCCGTTTGTCGGAGGTGACCGGGTGGCGGAAAACGGCGATCTGGGAGTCGAGGCGCGCGGGGTGGCGCGGCGCTTCGGACCCGTGCAGGCACTGCGCGGACTCGACATCACCGTCCCGTACGGGCAGGTCACCGCGCTGGTCGGGCCGAACGGCGCGGGCAAGACGACGCTGCTGCTGATCCTCGCGACCCTGCTCGCCCCCGACGCGGGCACGGTGCGGATCGGCGGGCACGACGTCCGCGCCCACCCGGACCGGGCCCGCGACGCGCTCGGCTGGATGCCGGACACCTTCGGCGTGTACGACCAGCTCACCGTGGACGAGTACCTGGCGTTCTTCGCCGACGCCTACGGGGTGCCGCGGGAGGAGCGCCCGCGCAGGCTCAGGGCGCTGCTCAGTCTCGTCCACCTGGAGGACCGGCTCGGGCAGCCCGTCCACGCGCTGTCGCGCGGGCAGAAGCAGCGGCTCGGGCTGGCCCGCGCCCTCGTGCACCGGCCGCGCGTCCTGCTGCTCGACGAGCCCGCCTCCGGCCTCGACCCCCGCTCGCGCATCGAGCTGCGCGACCTGCTGCGCTCGCTCGCCGCCGACGGGGTCGCGGTGCTGGTGTCGAGCCACATCCTCAGCGAGCTGGAGGAGATCGCCGACCGGGTCGTGCTCGTCGACCACGGGCAGACGGCCGGGGACCACGCGATGACGGACCTCACCGGCGCCGTGGCGCGCGTCCGCTGGCGGATCCGCTCGCTCGACCCGGAACTGCTCGCCCGCGCGCTCGCCGCGGCCCTCGGCGGGCGGACGGACCTCGAACCGGTCAGCGACCTCCCGGGCGGCGCCGAGGCCGGCCCGCTCACCGAGACCGAGGCCGCCGGGCTGCTGGCCGAGCTGGTCGCCGCGGACGTGCCCGTCACCGGCTTCGGTCCGGCCGGCAGCGCCCTCGAATCGGCCTACCTGGCGATGACCCAGAACCGGAGGTGAACGGCCATGACCGCGCGCGGAATCGGCCTGGTGGCACGGCAGGAGATCAAGACCCGGCTGCGGACGGGACGCTGGAAGACGCTGCTCGCCGTCTGGTTCGTGGCCGTCAACGGGCTCGGCGTGCTCTTCGGGCTGGCCGTGCGGGCCGGCGACAGCTCCGACTTCGGCGATTCGGGCGTGCCGGTGTTCGGCGGCGTCCTGCTCGGGGTGCTGGTGCTGACGCTGCTGGTCACCCCGGCGCTCAGCGGCCAGTCGATCAACGGTGACCGGGAGCGCGGGACGCTCGCCACGCTCCAGGTCACGCGGCTCGCGCCGGGCGACATCGCGCTGGGCAAGCTCGTCGCCGCGTGGGGAACGGGTGTGCTCACGCTGGGGCTCACCCTGCCGTGCGTGCTGTGGCCGGTGGCCACGGGCGCGGTCGGGCCGGGCCGCGCGCTGGTCGTCCTCGGCGTCATCGTCCTGCTCATCGGCGTGGTCTGCGCGGTCTCGCAGGCCTGGTCGGCGCTGCTGTCGCGCAGCATCACCTCGGTGCTCATGTCGTACCTGACGGTCTTCGGGCTGCTCGTCGGCACCCCGCTGCTGTTCATGATCGGGACGGCGCTCACCGCCGAGCGGATCGACCACGGGGAGCACACGCACACCAAGGAGCACACCGAGCGGGTGTGGTGGCTGCTGGCCCCGAACCCGGTCGTCGTGCTCGCCGACGCGGCCCCGCGGCTTCCCGAGCGGCGGATCCTGGTCGGCGACCACGTGATGACGAGAACGCCGTCGGACGACCCGCTCGGCGGGCTGAGCCGGGACGTGCGCGAGATCCGCCACGGCGACGGCGACGACGGCGGCTCCCTGTACGGCGACGGCTCGCGCGACGAAGAGGACGGCAAGGCCGTGTGGCCCTACGGGCTCCTTTTCAACCTCGCCCTCGGCGCCGGTGCGATCCGCGTCACGACCTCCCGGTTGCGGACACCCCTCCACCGGGTTCCGAAAGGCGTCCGCGTGGCGTGAAAGTGTGCCCGGACTGATCATCGGATGGAAATTCGCCGGACGAGATCAGGCCGGGCATGAAAATATTCGGTGTGCGGCGGTGCGGAACGCATTCAACGGCGCTGAACGCAATTCTCCGATCAAGATGAGATTCTCAATGCCGCCGCAACTTGCAGGGAACCTTTCAGGGGCCGTCGAAACGTCCCCTCCTGGCCTCCTCGGTGAACCTGCGCCATTCGGCGAGACCGAACGCGAGGTGGGCTGAGGTGTCCTCGGTGTCCCGCACGCATATGGCCTCCACGTCCATACGTGCGACCTCGACGCACCCATTGCTCGCGCCGCATCGAGCGCTCCTCCTCCATCGGGAGAGCGGTGTCCGATCGAAACTCATGCCGGCTCCTGCCTTGAAAGTTGCCTTGCCCCTCGGCCGTGCTGCCGGTGCCAAGCACAAGGTAACAAGATCACAAAAAACTCCTGATCACCTGCGGTCAGTGCGATGCGCGGGTGTCAGGAGTGGCGAGGTAGAGCCAGAGTTTCGGCTGTGAAGGCAACGAGCCGAGTCCGTGCGTGGACCCGGCTCGTCCACTGCGGCGCCCCTCCGAGCCCTCAGCGGGCGGCGGACGGGCTATCGCCGCGTCTCATCGCCCCAGGTCGAATTCACCCTTCTTGGCTCGTCCGAGGAACTCCCGCCACTCTCCCTGGGAGAACGACAGGACAGGGCTCTGCGTGCCGTGCTTGGCATCACGCGCCCCAATGAAATGGGACGAACCGGCCAGAGTGGCGACTTCGACGCACGTGTTGCTCGCCCCGCAGTGGGCGCTTCTCCTCCATTGCGGAGCAGGGCTGACGAAAGGGGACACTCGATGCCTTTCACAAGGATTGAGCCCCTTCGCGGGCCCTACCAGGCGTCTCTGGCCTCGATGATGCGCCGCCGTGACTCGGTGGCGTCCAGGGCCTGATCGGCCAAGCTTGAATAGGCGAGCCTGTACATATACGTAACAGTCTCGTCCGCGAAGTGGCTGATTGTCAGGGATTCGGTGTGCACGATATCAGGGAAAACGATGTCGTGCACCGGTGAGAATTCCAGAAGTATAAACGACTCAGCCAACACCGAGTGTGCGACACCCAAAGGCAGGATCTGCAAAGTCACGTGCGGAAGCTCGGTCATCCGGCACAGATGTTCGAGCTGCTCCCGCATGACCTTCTGGTCCCCGATGCGGCGTTGCATAACCGCCTCGTCGAGAACCACGGACAGTTCCAGCGGATGTGAACCGTGCAACAGCTCCCGCCGCCGCATTCGGACCTCCAGCCGGCGCTCGAGTTCCTGCGGCGGCAGGGTGGCGAGATCGCTCCAGCCGCCGATCACATGCCGGGCGTAACCCTCGGTCTGCAGCAGCCCCGGGAACACGGTGCTGCCCCATTCCCGGACGGCCGTGGCCTCGGACTCCAGGGCGATGAAGTCGGCGAGCTCGCTCGGCAGGTCGCGGTATTCCTCCCACCATCCCCGCTGCGCGGCGTCGTGCGCCAGGGAGATGAGGTCGTCGCGGCGGGCGCCGTCGATCTCGTACAGGTCGAGGAGGCGCCGCACGTCGCCGATCTTCGCGCCGGTCCGCGCGTTCTCGATCCGGCTCACCTTGGCGGTGGACCAGGTCAGCCGATCGGCGACCTCGTCCCCCGTGAGCCCCTTCCGCTCGCGCAGTCTCCGTAGTTCGGCGGCCAGCCGCCGCTGCCGGACGGAGGGACCACGGGAAGTGCTCATTGCTGGGGCCTCTCCAGTCCCGGCGGACTGATCTGGGCGCATTCTGCCGCACCGGGGCGCCGCAGTGCGAATACATCGGACCGGATGAGGAAGATTCTACGACCGATCATTCTTTCCCGCACATGACACCGAAACTTGCAGTGCAACGTACAAATACCCCGGAGGCGCGGTTGCGGAGTGCATTCACGTGGCACGCTGAGTGTGTGATCGGCTTGGGGAGCGGCGGATGAGGTACGCGCACGAGGTCGGCAAGGTCCGGGCGGCGGAGCAGGCCCTCATGGCCCGGCTCCCGGACGGCGCCCTGATGCAGCGGGCGGCCACCGGCCTGGCGTCGGTCTGCGCCCGCGTCCTGCCCGCCGTGTACGGGGCGCGCGTCGTCCTCCTCGTGGGCGGCGGCGACAACGGCGGCGACGCCCTCTACGCCGGGGCCCGGCTCGCCCGGCGCGGCGCCCGCGTCAGGGTCGTCCAGGCCGGCACCAAGATCCACCCCGGTGGGCTGGACGCCCTCCGGGCGGCGGGCGGCCGCGTCCTCCAGGGCGGCGAGGCCGCCGCCATCGAGGCCGCCGACCTGATCGTGGACGGCCTGACGGGCATCGGCGGCACGGGCGGACTGCGCGAACCCCACGCCCGGTACGCCGCGCTGGCGTCGGAGTCCACCGGGCTCGTCATCGCCTGCGACGTCCCGTCCGGCGTGGACGCGAGCACCGGCCGGGTCGACGGCGCCGCCGTCCACGCCGACGTCACCGTCACCTTCGGGACGCACAAGCCGGGCCTCCTGATCGACCCGGGCGCGTCCCACTGCGGTGTGGTCGAACTGGTCGACATCGGACTCGGCCCCGACCTGCCCGACCCGGACGTCGTCGCCGCACGCCCGGCGGACGTCCGGCCGCCCGAGCCCGGCCCCGAGTCCGACAAGTACCGCCGCGGCGTCGTCGGCATCCTCGCCGGAGGCGACGAGTTCACCGGTGCGGCCGTCCTCGCCGCGGGCGGCGCCCTCCGCGGCGGCGCCGGCATGGTGCGCTTCGCCTCCGTCGCCCGCCCCGTCGAACTCGTCCGGCAGCGCTGGCCCGAGGCCGTCACCACGGTCATCGACCCCGGCCCCCGCGACCCGAAGGTCCTCGAACGCGTCGGCCGCGTCCAGGCGTGGGTCGTCGGCCCCGGCCTCGGCACCGGCGACGCCGGCGAGTCGCTCCTGGAGGCCGTCCTCACCACCGAGCTGCCCGCCCTGGTGGACGCCGACGGCCTCACCGTCCTGTCCCGCCGCCGGGACCTCCTGCGCCGCGCCGCCCCGACCGTCCTCACCCCGCACGCCGGCGAGCTGTCCCGCCTGATCGCCGCCGACCGCGAGGACATCGAGGCCCGCCGCCTGGAGCACGTCCGCCGCGCCGCCGCCGAACTGTCCGCCACCGTCCTGCTCAAGGGCTCCACGACCCTGGTCGCCGAACAGGACCGCCCCGTCCGCGTCAACCCGACCGGTACCCCCCGCCTGGCCGCAGCCGGAACGGGCGACGTCCTGTCCGGCCTGATAGGCGCCCTGCTGGCCGCCGGCATGCCCGCCCTGGACGCGGCCGCGGCCGGCGCCTACCTGCACGGCCTGGCCGCCCGCCTGGCTTCGGCCCCCGCCCC
>NZ_SMKH01000305.1 GCF_004348515.1 Actinomadura sp. KC345
GTCCTGGACGACCTCGGCTTCGACGACACCGAAACCCTCCTCAAGGAAGGCGCGGTGGCGCAGGCCTGATACTCGCGGCGGCGCCCGGTGATCCCCCTCCTGGCGATCATCGGCCGATGACCACCTACCGTCGACCACCTACCGTCGACCACCTACCGTCGACCACCGGGCGCCGGGGCCGCGGGTCAACCGACGGCGTCGGCGACGGACTGCGACCAGAGGGCCAGGGCGTCGTCGATCTGCGACTCGGTGACGATCAGCGGCGGGATCATCCGGACGACGTTGCCGTACGCGCCGCAGGTCAGGAGCAGGAGCCCGCGGTCGGCCGCCGCCTGGTGGGCGCGCTGCGCGGCGGCGGCGTCGGGCTCGCCGTCCGGCGCGGTGAACTCGGCGGCCTGCATCAGCCCGAGCCCGCGCACGTCGCCGATCTCCGGGTGGTCGGCGGCGACCTTGCGCAGGCCGTCGCTCAGCCGCGCGCCCTGGTGGGCGGCGTTGCCGACGAGGTTCTCGTCGGCGATGACCTGGAGCGTGGCGAGCGCGGCGGCGCAGGCGACGGCGTTGCCGCCGTAGGTGCCGCCCTGGGATCCGGGACGCGCCTTCTCCATCAGCGCGGTGGGCGCGGCGATCGCCGACAGCGGGAAACCGCTGGCCAGCCCCTTGGCGGTGACGAGGACGTCGGGACGCGCGGCGGAGTGCTCGTGGCCCCAGAACCGGCCCGTCCGCCCGAACCCGGTCTGCACCTCGTCCATGATCAGCAGGATGCCGTGCCGGTCGGCGCGCTCGCGCAGGCCCTCCAGGAACCCGGGCGGGGCGGGGATGTAGCCGCCCTCGCCGAGCACGGGCTCGACGATGAACGCGGCGGTGTCGGAGGCGGGACTCGCGGTGACGAGCAGGTAGTCCAGCTCGCGCAGCGCGAACCGGGTGGCCTCCTCCTCGTCCCAGCCGTACCGGTAGGCCTGCGGGAACGGCGCGACGGCGGCGCCCGGCATCAGCGGGCCGATCCCGGCGCGGAACTTCGTGCCCGCCGTGGTCAGCGCGGCGGCCCCCATCGTCCGGCCGTGGAACGAGCCGTGGAAGGCGACGATGTTCTGCCTGCCGGTGGCGTGCCGGGCCAGCCGGATGGACGCCTCGACCGCCTCGCTGCCGCTGTTGAGGAAGAACAGCGAGTCCAGTTCGGGCGGGAGGACCTCGCCGAGCGCGTCGGTGAGCCGCAGTAGCGGCTCGTGCATGACCGTCGTGTACTGGCCGTGGATCAGCGTGCCGACCTGCCGCTGCGCCGCCTCGACCACGCGCGGGTGGCAGTGGCCGGTGCCGGTGACGCCGATCCCCGCGGTGAAGTCCAGGTGCCGGCGGCCGTCGGTGCCGTACAGGTAGACGCCCTCGCCGCGCTCGGCGAGGACGGGGGTGGCCTGCTTGAGCTGGGGTGACAGCTTCGCCATGGGTCGTCCCTCCGGTGCCTTCGGTAGATTGTCGACAATCTGCAATGTAAGTGCCCCCCGGCCCGGATGTCCAGCACCGGATGCCCGGCGCCCGGGGCCCGGCCGCTAGGTGACGCGCAGGCGGTCGATGGAGTCGGTCATGTGCTCCTCGATGAGGGTCAGCAGCCGCTCCTCCTCGCCGTCGCCGATCGCGTCGACCAGGCGGCGGTGCTCCTCGACCAGCTCGGACGGCTCCGGATAGGTGTCCTGCAGCGCGTTGAGGCACATGCGGGTCTCCACCAGGAGGGTGTGCGCCATGCGTTCCAGCCGGTGGCTGCCCGACGCGGCGACCAGCACCTCGTGGAACGCCTGGTCGGCGTCGCTCATCGCGATCCGGTCGCGCTCGCTCGCCGCCTCGACGAGCGCGTCCAGGGCCTCGGTGAGCCGGGCGACGGCCTCGCCGCGGTTCCGCTCCATGATCAGCTGGCAGGCCTCCCGCTCGATCGCGAGCCGGGCGAGGTAGACGTCCTCGACGTCCCCCTCGTCCAGGGTGATCACGAACAGTCCCCGGTGCGGCTCGCTGACCAGCAGGCCCTCCTGGACGAGCCGCTGCATCGCCTCGCGCAGCGGGCCGCGGCTGATGCCCAGGCGGCCGGCCAGCTCGGCCTCGCCGAGCTGGGCCCCGGGTTCCAGCGACCCGTACATGATCGCCGAGCGCAGCTCGTCCGAGACGATCTCGACGGTCGACTTGCGGGGGACAGGTTCCAGCTCACCCAATTGGCCCATGCCCTCGGGCCCCTTTCTCGTCGCTGTCAGGTATGTCGTCCCACGTCGGCGGCGCCGGCCGGGACGGGGGCGGGCACGGCGAACAGCCGGCCCAGCCCGGTGCGCGGCGGGAGCCCCCCGGGACCGGACGCGAGCCGCAGTCCCTCCCACACGCTCACCTGGTTGGCGGTCAGGACCGGCTTGCCGGTCCGTGCCTCCAGCTCGTCGAGCCAGGACACGGTGTGCAGCGCGGTGTCGGGCACCAGCACCGCCTCGGCGTCCGGATGGTCGTTGGCGGCGACGAACGCGAGCACCTCGTCGCGGCCCAGCGTGCCGACCTCGGCGGCGGTGATGATGCCCCGGCAGGACAGCGCCACCACCTCGATGCCGGCGTGGCCGAGGAACGCGACGAACCGCTCGGCGACGTCGGAGGGGTACGTCGCGGCGACCGCGACCCGGGTGACGCCGAGCGCGCGGGCGGCGTTCACGAAGGCGAACGACGTGCTGGACGCGGGGACGCCCGCGGCCTCGCCGACGCCCTCGACCTGCCGTTCCGCGCCTTCCCAGCCGAACACGAAGCTCCCGCTGGTGCAGGCCCACACGGCGGCCTGGACGCCCATCGCGCGCAGCTCGCGGGCCCCGTCGCCCAGGACGTCGGCGCCGCCGATGTCCAGCAGCGCGTCCACCCGGTGGGCGTCCTCGCGCATCAGCGTGTGCACGACCGGCAGGCTCACCCCGCCGATGGCGCTCTCGATGGCGGGGTAGTCGTCCTCAGCGCTGTAGCCGGGGTAGAGGAACCCGACGCTCAACCTGTTCTGATGCATGGAATCGTCAATCCTAACCCTCAGGGCGATCAAGCCGCCGTGGACGGGGCCAGCTGCACCAGCGACTGCCCGGGACCGGCCGCGGAACGGCCCATCGCGCGCAGCGCCGAGCACATAGTGACCTGGTTGGCGGTGAGGACCGGCTTGCCGATCATCTGCTCCAGCGGCGCGATGATGTCGTAGGTCGGCACGTTCGTGCAGCTGATGAAGACCGCGTCCGCCTCGGGGGCGTCCACCGTCGACACCGCCGACACGATCTCGCCGTAGCCGACCTTCCAGATGTGGCTGAGCAGCCCCATCCCGACCGACGACACCACCTCGATGCCGTACTCGCCGAGAAAGGACACCAGCCGTTCGGTGACCGCGTCGATGTACGGGGTGACGACCGCGACCCGGCCGACGTCCAGGAGCCGGAGCGACTCCACGAGCGCGCCCGAGGTCGTCGTCGAGATCGGCGCTCCGGCCGACATCATCGACTGGTGCAGCTGCAGCTCGCCCGCCTTGCCGCGGATGAAGCTCCCCGAGGCGCAGGCGTAGGCGACGGCCAGCGGCTCGGGCGCCAGCACGTCGCGGGTGGCCTGCCGGACGATCGACTGGTCCGACAGCGCGGAGGCCATCTCCACGGTGACCGGGACCGGCACGTACGGGAGCCGGGTCATGAACAGCGAGACGTCGTCCGGCGTCCACCGCCACAGTTCGCGGTCGAGGGCGAAGTCGAAGGGCGCGACCACGCCGATGCCGTGCTGGGCGAGCAGCTCGGGGCCGACGACCAGCGTGGGGTCGAATGTCATGTGCGCGCCCACCGCTCTAGGACTCGGCACGGCTGTAGACCAGGCGCTCGCCGACTCCGCCGGAGCGCCAGACGTCATTGCAGGCCTCGGCCATCCGGTCGAGCCCGTCCACGATCGTCGCGTACACGTTGCCGGGCACCCAGCCGACGTCGCCGTTCAGCAGCAGGTTGTTGCGCCCGTAGAAGATCGCCAGGTCGATGATGCCGGGCAGCGCGTCGATGTTCTTCTCCTCCTTGAACCTGCGGTCGAGCATGCCGCCGGCGAAGGAGAAGTAGACGACGTCGCCCGGGATCGGTGTGACGGTGGGGTTCTCGAGGCCGACCTCCTCCTCGGAGAACCGCTCGACCATCGTGTACACCTCGTTGCGCGCGTACTTGGCGTGGTAGGCGTCGCCGCCGAGGGGCAGGGAGCGCCACACCGCCTCGCACGTGCGCGGCGCGTCCTTCTCCAGCAGTTCCGCGACGCATGACACGCCGCGACGCTCCAGAGTGATGGTCATGAGCTTGGGCATGCCGGACCTCCCCGTGGGCAGGGGTGGGCGAGAGCGTCGCCACCCGAAGGACTCTTCCGTTAGAGCGCTTTGGGATCCGTCCTGGCCTTGCGTGGGCAGGTTGCGACGGTCTTGCAGCACACGAATCTCAGTGCGCCGACCGGGGCCGCGGTGCAACGCGCTGATTGTTGACAATCCTACGAACTGTTCCTAGCGTGTCAATGCCTCCCCGAGTTCCCATCACGTAAACTCCGGACACCCTGAAAGCGACGCCGATGGAGCATGTTCCGCCCGCACCCGGTGGGCCACCCGACGTGGTGGTGCTGGTAGGGGACGTCGAGCCGCGCGGCATGGCGGATGTGGAGCGCCTCGCCCGCGTCCGTTACGTGCGCGAAACAGAGCTCGCGGACGCCCTTCCCGGCGCCGACGTCCTGTTCATGTGGGACTTCCTCTCCGAGGCACTCGCCGGAGCGTGGCCGGAGGACTGCGGGCCGGGCTGGGTCCACATCGCGAGCGCGGGCGTCGACCGGCTGCTGTTCCCGGGCCTGGTCGAGGGCGACGCGGTCGTCACCAACTCGCGCGGCGTCTTCGACGAGCCGATCGCCGAGTACGTGCTCGGGCTGGTGCTGACCTTCGCCAAGGACCTGCACACCACCGTCCGGCTCCAGGGCGAGCGGCGCTGGCGGCACCGCGAGACCGAGCGGGTCACCGGCGCCCGCGCGCTGGTCGTCGGCACCGGCCCGATCGGCCGCGCGATCGGCCGCCGGCTGTCCGCCGCGGGCCTCGCCGTCGCCGGAGCCGGCCGCACGGCCCGCGACGCCGACCCCGACCTCGGCCTCGTCCACCCGATGGAACGCCTCGGCGAGGCGCTCGCCTGGGCCGACTACGTCGTGCTCGCGGCGCCGCTCACCGAGCGGACCCGCCGCATGATCGACGCCGCCGCCCTGGACCGGATGCGGCCGTCCGCGCGGCTGATCAACGTGGGCCGCGGCGCGCTGGTGGCCGAGGCCGACCTGGTCGAGGCGCTGCGGGCCGGCCGGATCGCGGGCGCGGCGCTCGACGTCTTCGAGGACGAGCCGCTCCCGGAGTCCTCCCCCCTGTGGGACATGCCGGACGTCGTCGTCTCCCCGCACATGTCCGGGGACGTGGTCGGCTGGCGGGACGAGCTGGTCCGCATGTTCGCCGCGAACCTCGACCGCTACCTGTCCGGCCGCCCGCTGCGCAACGTCGTGGACAAAACTCTCGGCTATGTCGGCTCTCAGCGGGAAACCGCGGACCAGAGGGGGTAGCAGTGACCGTGGCCAGGCCAGAGGCGACCAAGCCCGAGGCGGGCGGGACCGACGCGGCCGACTTGACCGCGACCGAACTGCTCGACCACTACGCGGCCGGGACGCTCTCCCCGGTCGAGGCGGCCCAGGCCGTCCTCGCCCGGATCGAGCGCGCCGACCCCGAACTCAACGCGTTCTGCCTCGTCGACGAGGAGACCACGCTCGACATGGCCCGCGAGGCGGCCGACCGCCGGGCGCGCGGCACGACGCTCGGGCCGCTGGACGGCGTGCCCGTCTCCATCAAGGACGTCCTGCTCACGCGGGGCTGGCCCACCCTGCGCGGCTCCACGACGATCGACCCGGCGGGGCCGTGGGACGAGGACGCCCCGTCCGTCGCCCGCCTCCGCGAGCAGGGCGCGGTGTTCGTCGGCAAGACGACGACGCCCGAGTTCGCGTGGAAGGGCGTGACCGACAACCCGCTCACCGGCGTCACCCGCAACCCGTGGGACGTGTCCCGCACGCCGGGCGGGTCGAGCGGCGGCGCGGCGGCGGCGGTCGCGGCGGGCATGGCGCCGCTCGCCCTCGGGACGGACGGCGGCGGCTCGGTGCGCATCCCCGCCGCGTTCACCGGCACCTTCACGATCAAGCCGACGTACGGCCGCATCCCGCACTACCCGGCCAGCCCGTTCGGGACGCTCGCCCACACCGGCCCGATGACGAACACCGTGGCCGACGCGGCGCTGCTGCTCGACGCCGTCTGCGGCCCGGACGGCCGCGACTGGTCGTCGCTTCCGCCGCCGGACGTCCCGTTCGCCGAGGCCGTCCCGGACGACCTGACCGGGCTCCGCGTCGCGTTCAGCCCCGACCTGGGGTTCGCGAGGGTCGATCCCGAGATCGCGGCGTCGGTCGCCGCCGCCGCCGAGGTCTTCGCCGGACTCGGCGCGACGGTCGAGCTCGCCGACCCGGGTCTCGGCGGCGACCCGGCGGGGGAGTTCGAGGTCCTGTGGTTCGCGGGCGCCGCCAAGGTCGTCGAGCACCTGTCTCCGCAGGCCCGCGCGCGCCTCGACCCGGGCCTGCGGGAGATCTGCGAGCAGGGCGCCGGTTACTCGGCCGTCGAGTACCTGACCGCCACGGCCCGCCGCATGGAGCTCGGCCGCATCATGGGCCTGTTCCACGAGCGCTACGACCTGCTGCTCACCCCGACGATGCCGATCGCGGCGTTCGAGGCCGGGCTGGAGGTCCCGCCGGGTTCCCCGTCCCCGCGCTGGACGAGCTGGACCCCGTTCACCTACCCGTTCAACATGACCCAGCAGCCCGCCGCGAGCCTGCCGTGCGGCTTCACGTCCGGCGGCCTGCCGATCGGCCTCCAGGTCGTCGGTGCCCGCCACGCCGACGCCCTGGTCATGGCCGCCTGCCACGCCTTCGAGCGGGCCCGTCCGTGGCGGAAGCGGCGGCCGTGGCGTCCTCCGGAGGCGGAGCGGCTCACCCGAACGTGATGACGGCGCGGCCGCGGTGGACGCCCTCGTCCATCCCGGCGAGGACGCGCGGCGCGTCGTCCAGCGTCACGGGCGTGACCTCCGGGACGATCCCGTGCGCCACCGCGAAGTCGAGCGTGTCGCGCAGGTCGTGCGGGGACCCGGACGGCGCGCCCATCACCCGCAGCCGGTTCATGACGAGTGCCGCCGGGGGCACCGAGACGTTCTCCGCGCCGAAGCCGAGGTAGAGCAGGGTGCCGTCCGGGGCCAGGCCGCCGAACGCGGCCTGCCCGGTGGCGGTGTCGGGCGCGGTGTTCATCAGCACGTCCGCGCCGCCCCACGCCCGCAGGGCCTCGGCCGGGTCCTGCTCGGAGGTGGCGACGAACAGCTCGGCGCCGAGGCTCCTGGCCTCGTCCTCGGTCCGGCGCGACCGGGACACCACCGCGACCCGGGCGCCCATCGCGGCGGCGAACCGCAGCGCCATCGTCCCGACGCCGCCGGTGCCGAGCACGGCGACCCTGGACCCGGCGACCGCGCCGGCCTGCCGCAGGCCGTTGAACGCGGTGATCCCGGCGCACATCAGCGGCGCGCCCGCCACGGGGTCGAGACCGTCCGGGAGCGGGGTGACGAACCCGGCGCGGCCCAGGAAGTACTCCGCGTAGCCGCCGTCGCGGTTGACGCCGGTGACGGGCCTGGGCGCCCCGGTGCACAGGATCTGGTCGCCGCGCACGCACTGGTCGCAGTGGCCGCAGGAGCCGTACAGCCACTGCGCGCCGACCGGGGTACCGACCTGCGGCCGGTCGACGCCCTGGCCGAGCGCGGCCACGACCCCGCTGATCTCGTGGCCGGGGACGGTCGGGAACGTCCCGAACGGGTAGTGGCCCCGCAGGTGGTTGACCTCGGAGAAGCACATCCCGCACGCGGTGACCTCGACCAGGATCTCGCCGGGGCCCGGCTCGGGCGCCTCCCGTTCGACGATCTCCAGTCGCTTTCCGGGTGCGGACAGAAGCGCACTGCGCATGGCAGGCATCCCTTCTCATAGCGTTGGTATAGCCATGAGGATAACGCTGCTACATCGGACTTGCATAGCGATGTTCGGTAAAACTCTGTAACATCGATGTTGTGACTGCGCAGAAGGACCCCGACACCCGGGACAGGATCCTGCGGGCGGCCGCCCGGCTGCTCACCGAGGCCGGCGGCGAGCCGGTCTCGACGCGCGCCGTCTGCACCGCCGCGGGGGTCGGGGCGCCGACCCTCTACCACCACTTCGGCGACAAGCGCGGCCTGCTCGACGCCGTCGCCGCGTACGGGTTCGAGGAGTACCTGGCGGGCAAGCGCGCCCAGGAGAGCACCGGCGACCCGGTCGAGGACCTGCGGCGCGGCTGGGACCTGCACGTCGAGTACGGCAGGACCCACCCCGCGTTCTACACGCTGATGTACGGGACGTCCCGCACGCCGCCGGTCGCGGAGGAGGCGCACGCCATCCTGCTCGGCCTCATCGGGGCCGTCGCGGATGCCGGGCGCCTGCGGGTCTCCGTCGGCACCGCCGCCCGGATGACCCACGCCGCCGGGGTCGGCGTCACCCTCGCGATCATCGCCGGCGAGGGCGACGACGAACTGTCCGCGAGGACGAGGGAGGCGATCCTGGCCGCGATCACGGTCCCGCCGGACGGGGAGAGCGGAACGGCCTCGGCGGCGGGCCGCGCCGCCGCCCTGCGCGCCGCCCTGGCCGCCGCGCCGCCGCCGCACATGACCGCGTCCGAGGCGGCCCTGCTGAACGAGTGGCTGGACCGGATCGCCGGGGGCTAGCCGCAAAGCCGTGTAGTTAGGCGGATGGGTGGGATTGTCAAGGCCCGCAGACGGCAACGGAGTTCCTGCTAGAACAGCGTCGACCAAGATCGCTGAAGTGCAGGAACTCCGTTGGATACTCAGTCTGTCA
>NZ_SMKH01000306.1 GCF_004348515.1 Actinomadura sp. KC345
GACGAAGGCGAGATCCTCGGGCGTGTCGGGGTCGCGGATCTGGGTGGCGCCGAGGTTCGAGGAGAACAGGTCCGGTGAGCGCAGGACGTGTTTGACGTCGGCGTGCCGGAAGACCGCCCAGTAGCCGGGGCCCGCGGGCCACGGGCCGACCGCCGGTTCGGGCACCCAGGTGACCGGGGACTGGGCCCGCAGCTTCCTGAAGGTGTCGTACGGGACCCCGGTCGTGTAGGTGGACGGCAGGAAGATCTCCTCGTGCATGCCCTCAGCGTGCATCATGTGACGGTGAAGCCTGAAGAAATCCTGCGTGAGAATTTTGCGCCGTGGGTGTTGGACCTGGGCCTCGTCGTCGAGGAGGTCGGGGACGGCACCGCGGTGTTGCGGCTGCCGTGGTCGGACCGGCTGGCCCGGGAGGGCGGGGCGCTGTCCGGGCAGGCGTTGATGGCGGCGGCCGACACGGCGGTGGTCATCGCCGTGTCGGGGGCGAAGGGTGGGTTCGTCCCCATGACGACGGTGCAGCTCAGCACTTCTTTTCAGCGGCCCGTGGTGGGGCGGGACGTGCTGGTGGCGGTCGAGTTGACCAAGCTGGGGCGGACGCTGGCGTTCGCGGAGATCGGCATGACGGCGGATTCGAAGACCGTCGCGCATGCGAGCGCCGTTTACGCGATCATCGGGTGATATGACGCGCATTGAGAAGGTCGTTGTCCCGGACGGTGAGTTCAACCTGCACGTGTGGGCTCCGGAGGGCGGGGGGCCGGGGATCCTGCTCCTCCAGGAGATCTTCGGGGTCGGCGAGTACATGGAGGCGGTCGCCGGGGATCTGGTGGCGCTCGGGTATGTCGTCGCGGCGCCCGACATGTTCTGGCGGATCGAGCCGGAATGGGCGGTCGTGCACAACGAGGAGGCCGTGCCGAAGGGGATGTCAATGGTCTCCCAGTTCGACTGGGAGAAGGGCGTCGAGGACGCGGCGGCGGCGCTGGCGGTTCTGAAGGGGCTGCCGGGCGTCGGCAAGGTCGGTGTCCTGGGGTTCTGCTTCGGCGGGATGCTCGCGTATCTGCTGGGCGCCAGGGCCGAGATCGATTCTCTGGTGTCCTTCTACGGGTCGGGTGTGCCGGGTGCCCTGGACCAGATCGACGCCATCCGGAGTCCGGTGCAGTTCCACTTCGGTGGCGACGACCCGTACATCCCCCGGGAGGACGTCGCGAAGGTGGAACGTGCGGTAGACGGACGGGACGGCATGGAGATCCACGTCCAGGAGAACGGCGGGCACGCGTTCCACAACCGGAAGGCGCCGATGTTCTACCAGCCGGAACCCGCGGAGCGGGCGTGGCGGCTCACCGTGGACTTCCTCGCACGCACGCTCTCATAGCGCCCAGGACGGCAGCGGTTCGCAGTGGGGCAGCCAGGCGGCGGGGGCGCCGCCGACGATGCCGCCGACGATGGCGCAGGTGGTGTCGATGTCGCCACCGGCTGCGGCGGTCGTCCAGAAGGCGCTTTCGTAGTCGCCGAGGTGGCGTGCGGCGGCCCAGATGGTGAACGGGACGGTGTCGTGCGCGGCGACCTGGCGGCCGTTCCCGAGGACGGCGGACGCCGTGGCCGGGTCGCCGATGGTCAGGAGGTGACGGGCCTCGGCGATGCCCGTGCGGACCGTCCCGGAAGGGACGTGGCGGAGGACCTCGTCGATGAACTTGCCCGGTGCCGGTGTGGTGGGTGCGATGGCCGCGGCGACGGCCACGGCCATCGCGCCCGCTACCGCCTCGGGGTGAAAGTGCGTTACCTCGGCGGAGAGCGCGGCTTGGCGGGCCGCCTCGGCCGGGTCGTCCGCGAACCAGGCTCCGAGGGGCGCGACACGCATCGCGGCGCCGTTTCCCCACGAGCCCGCGCCGTCGAACGGTTCCCTGGCGAGGGTGCGCCAGTCGCCCCCTTCACGGATGAGCCGCAGAAGGCGTCCTGTGGAGGGACCGTAGCCGCGGTCGAAGTCGTGCCGCTCCGCGAAGCTCGCGGCTAGAGCGTCCTGGTCGATGGTTCCGTGCCGCGTGAGGACGAGGTAGATGGACGCCGCCATCTCGGTGTCGTCCGTCCACTGCCAAGGCCCAGGGGGAAGGGTCTGCGCTTCGAAGAAGGGGCGGTTGGCCGGGACGAAGAACTGGGAGCCCAGCGCGTCCCCTAGAGCGAGCCCTTGGAGAGCCGTGTACGCGTGCGTCGTCATGTGGTGGCGGGCTCCAGGGGGAGGCGGGACAGTTCCTTGCGGGACGAGATACCGAGCTTCGGATACGCCTTGTAGAGGTGGTACTCGACCGTTCGCGGGCTGAGGAAGAGCTGGGCGGCTATCTCGCGGCTGCTCGTGCCCGCCGCCGCCAGGCGGACAACCTGAAGCTCCTGCGGCGTGAGACGGTCCAGATAATCCGGCGAAGTCGCTACGGAAGAAGGCCCGGATTCACCGGTGGCCCGTAGTTCGGCGCGCGCGCGGTCCAGCCATGGGGTCGCGCGGAGGCGCTCGAAGATCTCAGCCGCCGAGCGGAGCGGAACACGTGCATCGGAGCGTCGGCGGGCCCGCCTCAGCCACTCGCCGTAGAGGAGTTCTGTGCGGGCCCGCTCGAACGGCCTCGTCGACCGTTCATGCATCTGGACAGCCCGTTCGTAGGGTTCTTCGCTGTCGGCCAGGAGGGCTTCGCAGTGCAGGGCCACCGCGAGAGCCCATGGCTGCTCTCCTGCCTCGGCCCAGGTGCGGAACCGCTCGAAGGGTGCGCGAGCGAGTTCGGCCTGCCCCGAGCGTACGGCCGCCTCGACGTGGTCGGCGGCGGAGACCATGCTGCCCGTGCTGTGGCGATGGCGGCCGTGGGCTATCTCTTCGAGCCGGCGGAGCGCGTCGTCGTAGCGGCCGAGGCCGAGATCGAGCAGCGCCAGTGCGCTGTCGGCGAGGCCGCCGTGCGGCTGCGGGGCCTCGGCGATCAGCTCCCGCAGCCGGACCTCGTCGCCTTCGATCGCAGCGACGCGTGTCAGGGCGGCGCTGAGGCGTCCCTCACGGTGGGGACGCCCGGTGTCGCGGGCCAGCGCGATCGCCTCGGCGACGGTGGCCTCCGCGTCCGCGTGCCGGCCGACCGCGATCTGCGTCTGGGCCAGCGTCTGCAGGACGTCCGGCAGCGCACCGATCAGGCCGTGCCGCCGCGAATGCGCGACCTCGGCGCCCGCCAGTTCCAGGGCCGCGTCGTCGTCCCCGACGATCAGCGCCAGCTGGGCGCCCCGAACCCGATCGTTCGGGGTGGTGCGGGTTTCGGTGACCAGTTGGTTGAGGAGGGGGAGGCCGCGGGGGTGGTCGCCTTCGGCGAGGAGGGCGAGGCCGTGGATCACGCGGTCGTCCGGGAGGAGTTCGGCGGCTCGCAGGACGGCGGGGAGTTCGCCGGACGTCCAGCCGTACACGGCACCGGTCCGCAGCATCGCGGTGCGTTCCTCCGGTGCGGCGCCGGCGGTGCCGTCGACCATCATGCGGGACGCGGCGCGCGGGTCGCCGCGCTCGTACTCGACGGTGGCGTGGACGCGGACGAGCCGCGCCAGCCCGGCGGGGTCGGTGGTGAGCTTCTCCGCCTGGACGGCCAGGTCCTCGGCTTCGTCGAGCCGTCCCGCCTGAAGGATCATGGCGGCTGCGGAGCCGAGCCGGGTGCCGCGCGCTTCGGGGGCGGGCGTCAGGTCCGCCGCCTGGCGGTAGAGCCGGGCCGCCGTCGCGTAGGCGACACGGCCACGGGCGCGCTCGGCCGCGCTCTGGAGGTCGGCGGCGATGTGCTCCTCCGGTGCCATGGTCGCGGACGCGCGGTGCCGGGCGCGGCAGTCCGGATCGTCGGCGATGTCGGCGATCGCCTGGTGGACCGCGATGCGCCGCGCGGCGGGTGCGCCATGGTACGCGGCGGCGCTGATCAGCGGGTGGCGGAAGGCGATGGTGCGCCCGGTCACCGTCACGAGCCGGGCGCGTTCGGCCTCCTCCAGGTCGGCGAGGCCGACGCCCATGTGGTGCGCCGCGTGCAGCAGCGACGGCACGTGCCCGCGCCCCTCGGCCGCCGCGATCAGCAGCATGAGCCGGGCGCTCTCGGGCAGGCGGCCGATCTGCGCGCGGAACGAGGCGAGGACGCGGTCGGCGACGGGCAGCGGGTCCGGGCCGTGCGCGAGGCCCGTCGGTACGGCGCCCAGTTCCTCCAGCGCGAGAGGGTTGCCGGCCGCCTCCCGGATCACCCGGTCGCGGACGGCGGGCGCGAGGTCCCGCGCCGCGAGGAGGCGCCGGGCGTCGTCGCGTCCCAGCCGTTCGACCCGCAGCTCCGGAAGGCCGGTGCCGGCGAACGCGTCGTCCCGGGCGGCGAACAGCATCACGACGCCCTCGGCCGCGAGGCGCCGCGTCGCGAACAGCAGTGCTTCGGCGGTCGCGGTATCGAGCCACTGCGCGTCGTCCACCAGGACGAGGGGCGGGCCGTCCTGCTCGGCCAGGTCGGCGAGCAGTGTCAGGACGGCGAGGCCGGTGGTGAAGCGGTCCGGCGTGGGGCCGGCGGTCGCGGTCTCCGGGCCACCGAGCGCGGAGCGCAGCGCGGCGGCCTGCGGGGGCGGGAGGGTCTCCAGCCGCTCCCGGACGGGCCACAGCAGTTGGGTGAGCCCCGCGTACGCGATGCCGGACTCCGCCTCGACCCCGGTCATCCGCAGGACGTGCGGAGGCCCGTCCGCGGGCAGGAGCGCGGCCGCCCCGGCGAGCAGCGCCGACTTGCCGACACCGGCCTCCCCGCGCAGGAGGAGCGCACCGCTGCGGCCATGATCGCGTGCCTCGGCGATCATCGAGGAGATCCGCGCCTGTTCGTCGTTCCGCCCGTAAAGCACGCCTCCAAACTACGGGGCTGACTACCGAAGTCATACGGATTCGCCCCGTGGTGAACGGCTCGTACGTTCTTGACCAGCTAGGACGTACTAGGAGGACATCATGCAGGAACTGTTCGAGCCACTGTCCGCGGGGAAGCTGGAACTGCCCAACCGCCTCGTGATGGCGCCGATGACCCGCAGCCGGGCCACCGAGGACGGCACCGTGACCGAGCTGACCGCCGAGTACTACCGGCAGCGTGCCGGCGCCGGACTGATCATCACCGAGGGCACGCAGCCGAGTGTCCGGGGCCAGGGATACATCCTCACGCCGGGCCTCCACTCCGAAGACCAGGTGGCGGCGTGGCGAGGCGTGACCGACGCGGTGCACGCCGAGGGCGGACGGATCTTCGCCCAGCTGATGCACGCGGGCCGTGTCGGTCATCCCGTCCTGTACCCGGACGGCGGGCTGCCGCTCGGGCCGTCGCCGCTCGCGTCCGGTGAGCGGCTGTTCACGCCGGACGGCATGCTCGACCACCCCGTTCCCCGTGAGATGACGCTGGACGACATCGCGCGGGCCGTGGAGGAGTTCGCCGCTTCGGCGCGCAACGCGATCGAGGCCGGGTTCGACGGAGTGGAGCTGCACGGAGCGAACGGCTACCTGATCCAGCAGTTCCTCGCCGACGGCAGCAACACGCGGACGGATGCGTACGGCGGAGGCATCGAGAACCGCATCCGGTTCGCCGTCGAGGTCGTTCGGGCGGTGTCCGACGCGGTCGGGGCCGAGCGGGTGGGCCTGCGCGTGTCCCCGGGCGGTTCCTCGCAGGGCGTCAGCGAGAGCGACACCCCCGAGCTGTACTCGGCCCTGATCGCGGCGCTCGCGCCCTACGGTCTCGCCTACCTGCACGTCCTGGAGGAGCTGAACCGGGATCTGACGCACCGGATCCGCGCCGAGTGGCCGGGGGTGCTGATCCTCAACCCGCATCCGACGGCGCGGTCGTTCCCGGCGGCGCCGGAGGACGGGGTCCAGGCGCTGCGGGACGGTGTGGCCGACGCGGTCGCCTTCGGCGAGTTGTGGCTGGCCAATCCCGACCTGCCCGCCCGCATCAGGGTCGGCGGCCCCTACAACGAGGCTGACCAGGCGACGTTCTACGGCGGTGACCACCGCGGCTACACCGACTACCCGGCCCTTGTCTGACGCGGGGGCAGGACCGGGTCGAGACGGCGGGGCGCCGCTGCGGGACGGAGCGGCCGCGCCGGCCCGGCCCGCGTCGCCGGGCCGGCGTAGGGACCGGGGCGAGAGCCCCGTGCCGGCCGGCACGGCGACGCCGGGCGGGCGGGCGGTCCGGGCCGCGGCAGGCGGTGTGTGCCGCCGGTGCGCGGCGGCCCCGGTCAGAGGCCGGGGCGGACGCCGCCGTTGAAGTTGCGCTTGTAGTAGCCGTTCAGCTTGATCTTCTTGACCTTGGAGCCCGAGTTGGGGGCGTGGATCATGTGGCCGTACCCGGCGTAGATGCCCATGTGGGTCCGGCCGTCGTAGAAGAACAGCAGGTCGCCCTTGACGGCCCCCTTCCAGGAGACCTTCTTCTTGACGGCGCGGTAGATCTGCTGGCTGGTGCGGGGGAGCTTCACCCCGGCCTTGCGCCAGGCGCCTCCGGCGAGGCCTGAGCAGTCCCACGAACCCGGGCCCGTCCCGCCGTAGCGATACGGGTCGCCTATCTGCTTCGAGGCGTATTTCACGGCCTGGGCCGCGCGCTTCTTCTGCTTGGCGGACCGGGATGCGGCGGCCTTGGTGGCCGTGAGGACGGCCTCCTGCGGCGGTGCCGCCGCTGCGGGAGCCGTCGTGAGAAGGGACGCTCCCAGCGCCGCGGCCGACGTGAGGACGCCGGCGGTGATTCCGGTCTTCGGGGTTATTCGGGGGGTATGCAGAATGACTCCAGACTTCGCGGGTGATGCCTACCGGGCAGCCGTCGTCCACGGGGTGTTCGCCATGGATTCGGGATGCGGCGGCCGCCCGGCCCCGAAAGGAAGAAGGGGAATGACGGCCGTGACCGGTCCCGTGCCTCTGAACTGCACGGATTCGGCGGCCGACGGCGGCTTTCCGGGAGGGGTCCCAGGGGACGGCCTCGGGGTGTCGTGACGGCCGGGCACGGAGGTGCCGGCGCCACGCCGCAGCCGCTCGTCGGAGTGCGTGTTCTGTTGTCCGGGCGGCCTTCTGTGCCGCATGAACCGAGCAGGAACGTAGACAAGATCGGGCGAACATGGCAAATCCCCCTCGGCGATTCCGTGTCGGCAGGCACTGGCAACGGGACGGCGCCCCGCCATTGCCCTGCGTCGATTACGGCTTCATTCCGGGACGTGTGAGACGTGTCACCGATCCCCGAATGAAGACCGGCGTCCATGCTCGCGCTCCGGACGAAGGCGGGGCGGTAGAACCACGTTCTGTGGAAAACCCCGGGAGCTCGGGTGGTCATTTGTGTGGTTGATCACAGATCGCTAAATGCCGTCGATCGTGGCCAATTCCGATGAATCCCCTCGGTTGCCATGCCGCCTCCTCCGGTGCGGGACGACCGGTGAAGCGGTCAGTCCGGATAGCTGGATTCGGTCAGGGACAGGGGTTGACGGGAGCGCCTGGGCCACCTGTAGTCCGAAGAACATTCATGTCCGGTTTTCGGAGGGAGTTCCGTGTTCGGCAGGCCCGGCAGAGCACGCCCCGTGCACGTCCTTACAGCCCTCGCTCTCTCGGTGGCGCTCGCGCTGACCGCGTCCCCTGCCGCCGCGTCCACGACGGCGCTCTCCACCACGGCGCTCTCCACCACGGCGCACACGCCCGCGACGGCCAAGTTCCCGCCCGGCTTCCTCTGGGGCGTCTCCACGTCCGGCTTCCAGAGCGAGGGGTCGTTCCCCGACAGCAACTGGACGAGGTACGCGGAGCGCGGCGGATCCGGGGTCGAGCACCCGTACGGCAACTCCGTCGACTTCAGGAACCGCTACCCCAGTGACCTGAAGCTCGCCAAGGGGCTCGGGGTCGACGTCTTCCGCACCTCCATCGAGTGGTCGCGGATAGAGCCGCGACGGGGCCACCGCGACCCGGAGGCGATCGCCTACTACGACGACCTCATCCGCCAGATCAAGGCGAATGGAATGCGGCCGATGCTCACGCTCGACCACTGGGTGTACCCGGGGTGGGTCGCCGACCAGGGCGCCTGGGACAACCCGCAGACCCAGAAGGACTGGCTGCGCAACGCCAAGTTCGTCGTCGACAGGTACAAGGACCAGGACGTCATCTGGATCACGTTCAACGAGGCGAGTTCCTACATCTTCGAGGAGCTGATGGCCCGTCCGCTGGACCTCGGGCAGATGTTGACCATGCGCGACGCCCTCATCAAGACGCACCGCGCCGCCTACGACATGATTCACAGAGTCGATCCGGGCGCCATGGTGTCGAGCAACGTGGCTTACGGCTCCGTCGTCAACGGCATCTTCGACGCGGCCATGTTCAACGACGTCACCGACAAGCTCGACTTCATCGGGATCGACTACTACTACGGCGCGAACCTGGAGAACCTGACCGCGATACACGCCCTCACCGGGGAGTACTGGAAGGTCGATCCGGAGCCGGAAGGGCTCTACTACGTCCTCAAGAACTACCAGCGCAGGCTGCCGCACCTGCCCGTCTACATCGTCGAACATGGCATGCCGACCGATGACGGCAGGCCGCGCCCAGACGGCTATACGCGCACCGACCATCTCCGCGACCACATGTACTGGATCCAGCGTGCGATGGCCGAAGGCGTGAAGATGATGGGCTACAACTACTGGAGCCTCACGGACAACTACGAGTGGGGGAGCTACCGCGCGCGCTTCGGCATCTACACGGTGGACGTGCTGACCGACCCGTCCCTGACACGCCGCCCGACCGACGCCGTCCCGACCTACCGGTCGATCATCGCGAACCGCGGCGTCCCGTCCGGGTATGTCCCGGTACGTAAGCCCGGCTGGTGCTCCATCGAGGATCCGATCGCCACCTGCTTCGGCGAGACACCGACCCCACCCGCCGAATACGCCGTCCCGCGCTGACCCCATATAAGCCACGAGAGCCCACGAG
>NZ_SMKH01000307.1 GCF_004348515.1 Actinomadura sp. KC345
ATGCGTGTCATAGCCGAGGGAGGTCCCCCTTGTACTGCTCCACCTGCGGTGATGAACGTGTGTTCGAGCAGCCGCCGTGTCCGGACGGGCACGGCGAGGAGTGCCCGGAGCGAGCGTGCGTCGAGTGCGGAGAGGCCATCCTCGTCGGTGCGCCGCCGCCTGCTCTCGCCGCCGCCCCGGCGACCGCGACCGCGACCGTCACGGCGCCCGGCCGGACCTCCGGCCGCGCCGCCACCGCGCGGGCCGTGGCCTGAACGGCCCGGCCCCGGAAACGAAACCATCAGTGCTGTGCCTGCTTCTCCTCCCCGTCCCCTCACCGCCGGCCGAGCCGCCGCCCACGGCGGCGCCCACCGGCATCCCCGACCCGAGTCACTCCCCCGCAACCAGGCCGGTCCATCCATGAACCCACCTGCCTTCCAGCGGGCCCTCGACACGCTGCGCGAGATCCTCGACGGCCCCGCCCTCAGGCCGGAGCTCGATCTGGAGGACATGCCCGCGCCGCAGAGCCTGGCCCCGTACGCGGCGGCCCTGTCCGGCAGCGTCTACCGCGAGGACGACACCGAGGCCGCCATGGGGCGCCTCATCGTCCTGTACGACCCGGACGGCCGCAGCGGCTGGACGAACGGCTTCCGCGTCGTCGCCTACATCCGCGGCGACCTCGAACCCGACATCGCCGCCGACGAGCTGATCGGCCCGGTCGCGTGGGACTGGCTGCTCGAAGCGCTGGAACCCGCCGGCTACGCGGGCGTGTCCGGGACGATCACCCGCGCGGTGTCGGAGAGCTTCGGCGACAAGCGCGACGAGCCGTCCACGACCGAGCTGGAGCTGCGGGCCTCCTGGTCGCCGACCGGCGACGACCTCGCCGGACACGTGACGGCCTGGTGCGAGGTGATGTGCACCACGGCGGGCCTGCCGCCGTCCGGCGTCGCCGCGCTGCCGAACGGTCCGGGAGGACCGGGCGGGGCGGACGGCTGAGCGACGTACGGTAGGGACGTGAGCAGAGCGTCCGAAACCGAGGCAGCGGGGGAGAACACGGGAGAAGTGCACCTTCCCCGGCGGCCCGCGCCCCCAAGGCCCCGGCCGGTCCGCCAACCCGAGGATGAAAAGGGTTCAGCAGGAGTGTCCGAAACGCGCGCCACCGACTCCCAGGGGGAGGCCGGTGCGGAGGAGACGGCCGCCGAGAGGCGGCCAGGGACCGTTCCAGCGCCGGCCGGGGCGGAGCCCGGCCCGGACGGCGGGGAGGCCGGCGCCGGTCCCCCGGCCGTCCCGCTGCTGGAACCGCGCGAGGGCGTCCCCGCCGTGGTCACCGACGCCGACGAGCTGGAGCGCGTCATCGAGGCGTTCGCCGCCGGGAGCGGCCCCGTCGCCGTCGACGCCGAGCGGGCCTCCGGCTACCGGTACGGACAGCGCGCCTACCTGGTCCAGTTGCGCCGCGCCGGGGCCGGAACCGCGCTGATCGACCCGATCTCCTGCCCCGACCTGTCCGCCCTCGACGCCGCGCTCGCCGACACCGAGATGGTGCTGCACGCCGCCAACCAGGATCTGCCGTGCCTGGCGGAGGTCGGCCTCGTCCCGCGGCGGCTGTTCGACACCGAGCTGGCGGGGAGGCTGCTCGGCTACCCGCGGGTCGGGCTCGGCTCCATGGTCGAGAACGTGCTGGGGTTCGTCCTGGAGAAAGGGCATTCGGCCGCCGACTGGTCGACCCGTCCCCTCCCCGAGGACTGGCTGCGCTACGCCGCGCTGGACGTCGAGCTGCTGGTCGAGCTGCGCGACGCGCTGCGGGAGGAGCTGGAGTCCGCGGGCAAGCTGGAGTGGGCGCTCGAGGAGTTCACCGCGATACTGGCGACGCCGCCGAAGCCGCCGCGCCCCGACCCGTGGCGCCGCACGTCCGGGATCCACCGCGTCCGGAACCGGCGGGCGCTCGCCACCGTCCGCGAGGTGTGGGAGGCCCGCGACAAGATCGCCCGCGAGCGCGACCTGTCCCCCGGCCGGGTGCTGCAGGACGCCGCGATCATCGAGCTGGCGCAGAAGGCCCCCAGGACGCCCGCCGACCTTCAGGCGCTGCCCACCATGCGGGGACGCGGCGCCCGCCGGCACCAGTCGGCGTGGCTGCGCGCCGTCGGCCGCGCCCGCGAGCTGCCCGAACGCAGCCTGCCGGAGTCCAACATCCCCGGCGACGGCCCGCCGCCCGCGCACCGCTGGGCCGACCGCGACCCCGAGGCCGCCAAGCGCCTCACGGCCGCCCGCGCCGTCATCGCCGCGCTCGCCGAGGAGCATTCGATGCCGTCGGAGAACCTCATGCAGCCCGACTCCGTCCGCCGGCTGGCCTGGACGCCGCCGGGGGAAGCCTCCACCTCCGCGATCGCCGTCGCCCTCGGCGACCTCGGCGCCCGCCACTGGCAGATCGAGCTGACCGCCCAGCCGATCGCCAGGGCGTTCCTCCGCCTGGAGATCAAAGAGGATCTGTGACACCGTGGGCGGCGCGCTCCGCGGATCGCGCCGCCCGCGAACGGGCCTTCGCGAACGGCAGCGCGGTCCGGCGGGCGGCGGCCGGGGTCAGCGCCCGCTGTAGAAGTCCGCGTACTCCTCGCGCAGGATCTTCTTGTCCAGCTTGCCGACACTGGTCGTGGGCAGGTCGTCGACGACGAGGATCTCGTCGGGCAGCTGCCACTTGGCGAACGTGGCGGCCAGATGGGTCCGCAGCTCGTCGAGGTCGACGTCGCGGCCGGGTTCGGGCACGACCAGGGCCACGGGGCGCTCCTGCCACTTGGGGTGCGGGGCGCCGACCACGGCGGCCCGGCGGACGGACGGGTGGCCCGTGAGCGCGTTCTCCAGGTCGATGGAGGAGATCCATTCCCCACCCGACTTGATCACGTCCTTGAGCCGGTCGGTGATCTTCACGTACCCGTCGGGGGTGATCACCCCCATGTCGCCGCTGCGCCAGTAGCCGCGGTGGAACCTGCCCGCCTCGTCGGACTTCCAGTAGCTCTCGGTGATCCACGGGCCACGGACGCAGATCTCCCCCACCGACGTCCCGTCGTGGGGCAGGAACGCTCCGCCGGCGCCCAGCAGCCGGACGTCCACCCCGGCCACGGGCAGCCCCTGGGAGCGCTTGAGGTCCCAGGACTCCCCCTCTTCCAGCCGCCCCTCCAGGGAGGGCTTGGGCCGGTTGGAGGTGACCAGCGGCGTGGTCTCGGTGGCGCCGTACC
This sequence comes from Actinomadura sp. KC345, assembly GCF_004348515.1. Taxonomy (GTDB): domain Bacteria; phylum Actinomycetota; class Actinomycetes; order Streptosporangiales; family Streptosporangiaceae; genus Spirillospora. The sequence continues at coordinate 3,210 of NZ_SMKH01000307.1, forward strand.
CGTGGACGATCGCGGCCCCGGTCAGGTCGTGGTAGCCCTTGATCAGGCTGAGCGGCGGTTCGGTGGATCCCGAGATCATCCGCGCCCGGGACAGGTCCGGCGGCTCGGGCAGCGAGCGCAGGTACTCCAGCATCGGCGCGAAGATCGCCGGTGCCCCGTTGGTCACCGTGACCTCGTAGTCGACCATCGCGCGGGCGAGCACCCCGATCTCCTCGGCGGAGTAGCGACCCGGCAAGACCACCCGCGCCCGCGCGTACACCGCCACCTGGGGCAGCCCCCAGCACTGGGCGTGGAACATCGGCGTCGTCAGCAGGACGTTGTCGTGGTCGCCCACCGCCTGGTCGGCCGCCCACATCATCGTGTGCAGCACGATCCCCCGATGCGAGTAGAACACCCCCTTGGGACGTCCCGTGGTGCCGGTGGTGTAGCACGCGCTGTAGGCCGAGGTCTCGTCGATGACCGGCCAGTCGAACTCCTCGTCCTGCCGGGCCAGCAGCGCCTCGTGGTGCAGGGGGTCCGGCAGCGAGGTCCCGACCTCCGCCGGCGGCCTGTCGCTCATCACGACCCAGTGCCGCACCTGCGGGCACCGCGGCGCCAGCCGCTCGGCCTGCCCCAGGAGGGACTCGTCGATGCACACCACCGTGGCACCCGCGTGCTCCACCACGTACGCGAGGTCGTCGACGGCCAGCCGCAGGTTCATCTGCAGCATCACGGCTCCGGTGCCGGGGATCGCCCAGTACAGCTCGAAGTGCCGGATGTGGTTCCAGTCCAGGACGCCCACGACGTCCCCCGGCCCGACGCCGATGCCGCGCAGCATGTGCGCCGTACGCGCCACCCGCCGCCACGTCGCCGCGTACGAGGTGCTGCGCCACTCGCCGGCCGCGTCGCGGAAAACGATCTCCTGCTCCGGGTGGGTCACCACCGCTTGGCGGAACAGGTTCGTGGTGTTCAGTTGGTAGCCGTCCCCATGGGTCGACGGATGACCGGTCACGAACTCGGACATGAGCAAACCTTTCTGCCCGACGCGCGCCGGGGAGTGGAGCGGGGATGGGCGGGCCGGAGCCGCGGGCCGGTCATGCTCCCGGATGGCTGATCGCGGCGCCCAGGTCGAGGCCCTGGAACTCGCCGGGGGCCGCGACCTCGGTGATCGCGTCGTCCCGGTCGTCGAACTCCAGCCGCAGCGCCCTGGTCATCGTCGCGTGCATGTCGTAGAGGCAGGTGATGTAGGTCAGTTCGAGCACCTCCTCGTCGGACAGTTCCCCGAGCAGCGCCGCGAAGACGGCCTCGTCGACGCGGCCGCCGCCCATGACCAGCGCGTCGGTGTAGGCGAGCACCGCGCGCTCCACCGGCGAGAACAGCGTCGAGACCTCCCAGGACCGGACCGCCTCGATCTTCTCCTCGCCGAGGCCGAGCGAGCGCAGGGCCTTGCAGTGCTGGGAGTAGACGAACTGGCTGCCGCGGGCCCAGCCGGCCCGGGTCTGGCCCAGCTCGCGCAGCACCGGGTCCAGCGTCCGTTCCGGGCTCCGGTACAGGGAGAACCCGCTCACGGCGTGCCGGAAGACGTCGGGCACCAGCGCGAACACGGTCCACCAGTCGCCGGGGGTGCCCGTGGACGTGCCCGGCTCCTCCACCGGGTCGCGGTCGGGGAACAGGCGCTGGTACATGGCGAGGACGACCTCGTCCTGGACTTCGGAACGGCGGACCTGGCGCAGACGCGGCATATCGTCTCCTGGTGTCGGGGCCTACGAGTTCTCTTGATACCAGAAACGCACTCCTTGACAAGGGAAGAGGCCCTGGGCAGAATTCCTTTCTGTTCTACAGAAAGAGGTCCCCCGGTGTTCGACCCGTCCGACGTCGTCGGCCATGTGCGCAACGGGATGCTGCCCGCGCACATCTACAACGACCCCGAGATCTTCGCCGCCGAACGGGAGTCGATCTTCTCGCGCTCCTGGGTCTTCCTGGCGCACGAGTCGGAGATCCCCCAGGTCGGCGACTACGTGGTCCGCCGCGTCATGCAGAACTCCTTCATCGTCAGCCGCGCCAACGACGGCGCGGTGCACGCCATGTTCAACATGTGCCTGCACAGGGGCATGCAGGTGTGCCGCGCCGAGCAGGGCAACGCCTCGCACTTCCGCTGCCCCTACCACGGGTGGTCCTACCGCAACGACGGCCGCATCGTCGGCCTGCCCTTCCACCGGGAGGCGTACGGCGGCGAGGACGGGTTCAGCAAGCGCGGGCGGCGGCTCCTCCCCGCACCGGCGATGGACACCGTCAACGGCCTGATCTTCGTCTCCCTGGACCCCCAGGCGCCCCCGTTGCGCGAGTACCTCGGCGACTTCGCGTTCTACCTCGACTACTACACCCGCCAGAGCCCGAGCGGGATCGAGGTGCTCGGGCCCCAGCGGTGGCGGATCAAGGCCAACTGGAAGATCGGCGCCGAGAACTTCGCCGGGGACATGTACCACACCCCGCAGACCCACACGAGCGTCGTGGAGATCGGGCTCTTCCGCGAGCCGAAGGCCGAGAGGCGCAAGGACGGCACGACGTACTGGGCCACCAGCGGCGGGGGCACCACCTACAAGCTCCCGCCGGGCACGCTCGAAGAGCGCCTGCGCTACGTCGGCTACCCCGACGAGATGATCGACCGGATGAAGCGGTCGTGGTCGGCCGAGCAGCTCGACCTGATCGGCCGCGACGGCTTCATGGTCTCGGCGGCGTCGGTCTTCCCGAACCTCAGCTTCGTCCACAACTGGCCCAGGGTCGCCGACTCCGACGACGTGCTCCCCTTCGTCTCCCTGCGGCAGTGGCAGCCGATCAGCGAGAACGAGACCGAGGTGCTCTCCTGGTTCGTGGTCGACAAGGAGGCACCGGAGGAGTTCAAGGCGCTGTCCTACAAGGCCTACCTGATGTGCTTCGGCAGCAGCGGCATGTTCGAGCAGGACGACGTGGAGAACTGGGTCTCGCTGACCGCCACCGCCGCCGGCACCATGGCGCAGCGCCTCCTCCTCAACGGCCGCATGGGCATGCTGGCCGACGGTTCGACCATCGCCCCGGCCCTGGGGGCCGACGAGTGGGCGGGCCCGGGCGAGTCCCGGGTCGGGTACGGCGAGTACAACCAGCGCCACCTGATGAACCGATGGGCCGACCTCATCGAGACGGGGCCCCCCGACACGGCGAGCGTCACCGTCGGCACCCCGGGACGGGAGGACGCCCGATGACCGCGCACATCCCCGTCACCTCCGCCGAGAGCCCCCTCGGCGCCAAGGCGACCCCGGCCGTCGCGGTGGGCGACCCGCTCCCGTTCTCGGATCCCGCGCATCTGGCCGCCCACGAGTGGCTGGTCGAGGAGACCTACCTCCTGGACCGGCAGGAACTCGAGCGGTGGCTCGCCCGGATGACCGAGGACGTCCACTACTTCATGCCGATCCGGGTCACGACCTCCCTGGGCACCGGCTACGACACCGCCCGGCGGATGGCCCACTTCGACGAGGACCTCTACTCCCTGGAACGCCGCGTCGCCCGGCTGCGCACCGGGCACGCCTGGACCGAGGACCCGCCCTCGCGGCTGCGCCACCACCTGTCCAACGTGCGCACCTTCGCCACCGACGTGCCCGGCGAGATCCTCGTGGAGTCGGCGGTGCTGCTCTTCCGCAGCCGCGGCGACGTCAACGAGCCGTCCCTGCTCTCGGCGGGCCGCAGCGACGTGCTACGGGACGCCGGCGGCGAGTGGCGGCTCGCCCGCCGCCACATCACGGTCGACGAGTCGGTGCTCCGCACCCAGAACCTGGCGGTCTTCCTATGAGCCTGTACTGGGAGGGCGAACTCGAGGACCGCGCCCGCGCCCGCGCGGCGGCGGAGGAGCTGGCGGCCCTGCGGGCCGGGCGGATCGGCGAGTCCCTGACCCTGGTCAACGAGTTCTCCGAGATCGAGGTGAGCCTCGTCCAGACCCGCAACGGCGTGCGCCTGCTGGTCGAGGCGCCCCAGTCCGCCCAGTGGGTCACCCTGGACCCGCTGGAGCTGGAGGCCCTCACCTGGCAGGGCCCGGCGACGTTCTCCGCGATGGTCGGCCGTCCGTTCTCGCCCCTGTTCCCCGAGCAGGACGGCACAGGACGGGACGGCACAGAACAGACCGGCACAGGACAGGACCGCACGGGGCAGGAGCCGGCCTCATGAACACTCCCGTGCTGGACGGGCAGCGGGCGCTGGTGGTCGGCGCCGGGTCGGGCATCGGCCGCGCGGTGGCGGAGCGGTTCGCCGCCGAGGGCGCGGCCGTGGTGGCCCTGGAGCGCGACGAGGCCAAGTGCGATGACCTACGCGAAGCGGCTCCCGGCATCGACGTCGTCCAGGGCGACGCCCGCGAGGCCGCGGTCAACCATGGCGCGGTGAACCGGTGCCGGGACCTGCACGGCGGTCTCGACGTGCTGGTCCACTGCGTCGGGATCTTCGACTTCTACCGCCCCCTCGACGCCGTGCCGGAGGACGCCTTCGACGACGCCTTCGACGAGATGTTCTCGGTGAACGTGCGGGCGGCCATGCACGGCGTCCGCGCCGCGCTGCCGGAGCTGCGGCGCAGCAGCGGGAGCATCGTCCTGACGGAGTCGACCTCCGCCTACCGGCCGGGCCGGGGCGGCGCGCTCTACGTCTCCACCAAGTTCGCGGTCCGCGGGCTGCGCATCGCGCTGGCCCACGACCTCGCCCCCGAGGTCCGGGTCAACAGCGTCGCGCCCGGCGGCACCGTCGGCACGCGGCTGCGCGGCGCGCAGGCGATGGGGCTGGACGGGCAGAGCCTCGACGGCCCCGACCGCGCCGCCGACATCGCCGCGCGGGTCCCCCTGCGGGTGGCCCTCTCCGGCGAGGACCACGCCTGGAGCTACCTGTTCCTCGCCTCGCCGATGTCCCGGGGGATGACGGGCACCGTGCTCCACAGCGACGGCGGCGCCGGCATCAAGGGCTGACACGGCGAGGGCCGACGACGACACGAGAACAGGAGTCCCGAATGTCCATCCTGAAGGCGGACGCCGAAGCCTGCCAGGGGTATGCCAGCTGCGTCATCGCGGCCGACGACTACTTCGACATCGACGACGACGGCCTCGTCGTCCTGCTGGCCGCCGAGGTGCCCGAGGCCGACCGCGAGCGCGTCGACCGCGCGGCCCGCGGCTGCCCGGCCGCGGCCCTCCGGCTCGAGGCGACGTGACCCGCGACCTGGTGATCGTCGGCGCCTCGGTGGCGGGGGTCGCCCTGGCCCGGGCCCTGCGCTCGGGCGGCTTCACCGGACGCGTCCGCCTGGTCGACCGGGAGGCGGAGGAGCCCTACGACAAACCGCCGCTCTCCAAGGCGCGGCTGACCGAGCCCACCCGGCTGCTCACCTTCCGGGAGGCGGAGCGGCTCGGCCTGGAGCTGCTGCTCGGCGTCGAGGCGACCGGCCTGGACACCGCCGCCCGCCGCCTCACCCTGTCCGACGGGAGCCGGCTCGACTACGGCGTACTGGTGATCGCCACCGGAATGCGGGCGAGGCCGCCGGCGTGGAGCGGGCCCGGCGTCCACGTGCTGCGGACGCTGGCCGACGCCCGCGCGCTGCATGCCGGCCTGGCCCGCGGCGGCGACCTCGTGGTGGTGGGCGGCGGCTTCATCGGGGCGGAGGCCGCCGGGACCGCGATCTCCCACGGCTGCCGGGTCACGATGGTGGAC
>NZ_SMKH01000308.1 GCF_004348515.1 Actinomadura sp. KC345
CGGTTCTCACGCTCTGTGCGGTTCACCCGGGGGCCCTCCCGTTTTCGACCTGGGGCTTTGCCGCCCCGAGGATCTTTCCTTCACCCTGTGTCACGATCTCGTTGCGTTAAGTACCCCTGCGTCATGCCGCCCGCGGCACCGCTTGGGGGACGGTGCCCGCCGCGGTCGGGCGCGCCGCGGTCGTCCTCGGCCGTACGGACCGGGCCGCGCGGGGACGGGACGGTCCGGTTCTCACGCTCTGTGCGGTTCACCCGGGGGCCCTCCCGTTTTCGACCTGGGGCTTTGCCGCCCCGAGGATCTTTCCTTCACCCTGTGTCACGATCTCGTTGCGTTAAGTACCCCTGCGTCATGCGCGCGTAAACCGCCCCCCGCGCAAAGAATCATGATCGCGAACCGGCCTTTGCCTCCGCGTTGCCCGCCCCCGCGGGCGCGGCCGGGGAGCCGCGGTGCAGGACGTGGCGCGCGAGGGCCACGAGCGCCAGGGACGCCACGAGCGCGCAGACGGCCGCCCAGCCGGCCCGCGCGAAGGCGGCGGCGCCGAGCCAGGAGCCGGTGCTGCCGCCCAGGAAGGCGCAGGTCATATAGGCGGTGTTGATCCGGCTGCGGGCCTCGGGGCGCAGCCCGAAGATCCGGGACTGGTTCGCGACCATGCCGGACTGCATCGACACGTCCAGCAGGAGCGTTCCGGCCGCGAGCGCCGCGAGCCCCACCGCGCCCCCGGCGGCGCCGAACGCCAGAATCCCGGCCGACACGATGGTCCCGAGGATGGCGGCGAGGTTGACCGGATCCGAGCCCCTGCGGTCCACCTGGCGGCCGGCCAGGGGAGTGGCGACCATGGTGCCCGCGCCGACCAGGGCCAGCACTCCCACCGCCTGCGCCCCGAGTCCGTACTCCGGGCCGGTGAGCAGCAGCGCGACGCCCGTCCACACGGCCTGGAAACCGCCGAAGACCGTCGCCTGGTAGAGGCACGTCCGGCGCAGCTCCGGCTCCCGGCGCAGCATCCGCAGCGGCTCGGCCAGCAGGGCCGGGTACGGCCGCCTGGACGGCGGGACGGTCCGCGGCAGGGCGAACGCCAGCGCCACCGCGAGGCACAGGGCGACCACCGCGGCGACGACGTAGGGCGCCCGCCACCCGAGCCGCTCGCCGATCAGCCCGCCGAACGTGCGGGCCAGCAGGATGCCGCCGATCGAGCCGGACAGCAGCGTTCCCATGACCGCGCCGCGCCGGTCGTCCCCCGCGAGTCCGGCCGCCATCGGCGCGATGACCTGCGCGACCACGGTCGTGACCCCGGCCAGCGCGCTCGCGCCGACGAGCGGCGGCAGCGCGGGCGCGCCGCTCGCGCCCAGCAGCCCGGCCCCCGTGACGCCCAGCAGCACCACGATCAGCGTCCGGTGCGGCAACCGGTCGCCGAGCGGCACCAGCAGGAAGTTCCCCGCCGCGTACCCGAGCTGCGCCGCCGTCACCACCAGCGCGGCCGAGTCCGGCGAGACGTCCAGCCCGGAGGCGACCAGCGGGCTGACCGCCTGCGGGAAGTAGAGGTTCCCCACGGCGACGCCGCAGGTCAGAGAGAGAAGGAAGACCACCCGGCGCGTGAGGCCGCCGGGCTCTGAGGCGTGCGAGGACACGGATGCTCCATCGATTCGACGCGGCAAGGGCCGGCGGGGCGCGAGAACCCCGCGTGAGACTCGCCTCGGCGTCGAGGAGCGCGTGCCGGTTGGACCGAAGTGCCGGCTAGACCGAGACGCGCTCCGCCACCGAGGCGCCGGCCGTGGCCTTACCGAAGCCCATGTACACGATCAGCCTCCCGAACCGGACCCGGAACATCCCACCGAACCTCGCACGTTCTGCCCACACCGGCAACGGGGTTTTCCCGTCCCATGGCCGAGGCGGAGGCCCCCCGGGATGGTGATCGCTGAGAGCGAACGTTGTTGAGGAAACAAAATGGTGCTCCGGATTCTTGAGTGTGTATGACTCAACTTGATGTTGGGTGACGTACGGACTTGGAGCTGAGCATGAGCGAGACCCTGACGCTGCCGGTGCTGCCCCTGGACGACGGGGCCGTTCTGCCGGGCATGGTGGTGCCCCTGGACCTGTCCGAGAGCGGCGAGGTGCGGGCCGCCATCGAGGCCGCGCGGGCGGTGGCCCAGTCCAAGGGGCCGGGCATCCGGTCGGCGAGCAAGCCGCGGGTGCTGCTGGTGCCCAGGCTGGACGGGCAGTACGCCGGTATCGGGACGCTCGGCGTCGTCGAGCAGGAGGGGCGGCTGCCCGGTGGTGAGCCGGGGGTCGTCGTCCGAGGCGTGCAGCGGGTGCGGATCGGGACCGGGACGACCGGGCCCGGCGTGGCGCTGTGGGTCGAGGGCACCCTGATCGAGACGCCGCCGGCGTCCGGGCGCGCGCAGGAACTGGCGAAGGAGTACAAGAGCCTGGTCAGCGCGATCCTGCAGAAGCGGGGCGCCTGGCAGGTCGTGGACGTGGTGCAGCAGATCGACGACCCGTCCACGCTGGCCGACAACGCCGGATACGCGCCCTACCTCTCCGACGAGCAGAAGACCGAGGTCCTGGAGACGCCGGATGTGGTGGAGCGGCTCAACCTGGTGATCGGGTGGGCGCGCGACCATCTGGCCGAGCTGGACGTGGCGGAGACGATCCGCAAGGACGTCCAGGAGGGCATGGAGAAGACGCAGCGGGAGTTCCTGCTGCGGCAGCAGCAGGAGGCCATCCGCAAGGAGCTGGCCGAGCTGAACGGCGACCCCGCCGACGAGGAGGACGACTACCGGGCCCGGATCGAGGCGGCGAACCTGCCCGAGAAGGTGCGCGAGGCGGCGCTGAAGGAGGTCGACAAGCTGGAGCGGTCGTCCGACGCCTCGCCCGAGGGCGGATGGATCCGCACCTGGCTCGACACCGTGCTCGACATCCCGTGGAACGACCGGACCGAGGACGCCTACGACATCACCGGCGCCCGGGAGGTCCTGGACGCCGACCACGCGGGCCTCGACGACGTGAAGGAGCGCATCATCGAGTACCTGGCCGTGCGCAAGCGGCGAGAGGACCGGGGCCTCGGCGTCGTGGGCGGACGCAGGAGCGGTGCGGTCCTGGCCCTGACCGGCCCTCCTGGCGTCGGTAAGACGTCCCTCGGCGAGTCGGTCGCACGGTCCATGGGACGCAAGTTCGTCCGGGTCGCCTTGGGCGGTGTCAGGGACGAGGCCGAGATCCGCGGTCACCGCCGGACGTACGTGGGCGCGCTTCCCGGACGGATCGTCCGGGCCATCCGCGAGGCCGGTTCCATGAACCCGGTCGTTCTGCTGGACGAGGTCGACAAGGTCGGCGCCGACTACCGGGGCGACCCGACGGCGGCGCTGCTGGAGGTCCTCGACCCCGAGCAGAACCACACGTTCAGGGACCACTACCTGGAGGTGGAGCTCGACCTGAGCGACGTGCTGTTCCTCGCCACCGCGAACGTGGTGGAGGCGATCCCCGCGCCGCTGCTCGACCGGATGGAGCTCGTGCAGCTGGACGGCTACACCGAGCACGAGAAGGTCACGATCGCCCGCGACCACCTGTTGCCGCGCCAGCTCGACAAGGCGGGGCTGGAGGCGTCCGAGGTGGGCTTCGGCGACGACGCGCTGCGGCTGCTGGCGTCCGAGTACACCCGTGAGGCGGGCGTCCGGTCGCTGGACCGGTCGATCGCGCGGGTGCTGCGGAAGGTCGCCGCGAACGTGGCGCTGGAGAAGTCCGGGCTGCCGGTCTCGATCGGCGCGGGCGACCTGAAGGACTACCTGGGGCGGCCCAGGTACACGCCGGAGGTCGAGCTGAGCAGGAACGAGCGGCGGACGGGCGTGCCCGGCGTCGCGACGGGCCTGGCGGTCACCGGCGCGGGCGGCGACGTCCTCTACATCGAGGCGTCGCTGGCCGACAAGGAGACCGGCGACACGGGGGTCACGCTCACCGGGCAGCTCGGCGACGTCATGAAGGAGTCGGCGCGGATCGCGCTCAGCTACCTGCGTTCGCGCGGGGCGGAGCTGGAGCTGCCGGTCGGCGACCTGAAGGACCGCGGCGTCCACGTCCACGTGCCGGCCGGCGCGATCCCGAAGGACGGGCCGAGCGCGGGCATCACGATGACGACGGCGCTGGCGTCGCTGCTGTCCGGCCGGGCGGTCCGCTCGGACGTGGCGATGACCGGAGAGGTGTCGCTGACCGGGCGGGTGCTGCCGATCGGCGGCCTGAAGCAGAAGCTGCTGGCCGCGTCCCGGCTCGGCATCACGACCGCGATCGTGCCGAAGCGCAACGAGCCGGACCTTGAGGACGTCCCGGCCGAGGTCCTGGACAACCTGACGGTGTTCGCCGTGAGCGACGTCCGCGAGGTGCTGGACCTGGCCCTGGAGCCGGCCACCACGCCGGTGGCGGCCTGATCCTCCCGGAACGCCCGCGCCGGGCCCGGTCCCGGCGCGGGCGTTCCGACGTCATCCCTGGTTTCGGACGTCCCTTATCTCCCGCCGCACATGGGCGGCGGGAGGGCGGGGACGACGCGGCGCGTGTTGGTGGAGATGTGGCAGCCCGCAGCGCCAGGCAAGAAGGTCCCCTGGTACGTCTTCGCCCTGCGCGTCGTCGTCGTGACGATCGCGCTGGGTGCTCTCGGCGTCTTCTTCTATTTCGCCTTCAAGCTGACGCTGACCCCCGTCCGGGACAACGGGCAGGCGGGCGGGAACACCGACCCCGGCCGCTCGCTCCGCTTCTACCTGGAGCGTCCCACCAAGGACGCCTTGCTCCAGATCGGCGGCAACCTCGCACTGCTCGCCCCTCTGGGCGTGCTCATTCCCCTCGTCTGGACGACCCTCCGCGGCCCCATACGCTTGGCGCTCCTCGCCGGAATGCTCTCCCTCGTCATCGAGACGATCCAGGGCGGCCTCGTCATGGGCCGCGCCTTCGACATCGACGACGTCATCCTCAACGTCATCGGGGTCGTCATCGCCTACCTGCTCCTGGGGCGCCGCCTCTCCAGGGCCGTCCGCGGCGACTGACCGCGCGCCGGGAGCTCAGCCGCAGTGGGAGGCGATGGGCGAGGTCTCCAGGTGCCGCTTGCCGTGGAAGTAGATGTCACCGGCGGCGTGGATGCACCGGTTCCGCGCGTTCTGGTACACGGGCCCGGCGTAGTACTTGAAGTCGTCGTCCTCCGTCGAGGGCCACCGGACGGGGGTGCAGCGCGGCCCCGGGCTCGTCTCCTTGCAGGCCGCCAGGTACACCGTCGTGCGAAGGCTCTTGCCCCGGGTGACGCCGAGATGGTTGAGCCTCGCGCAGTTGCGTCCGTCCTTGTAGTACACGACGAGTTCGGCGACGGGCTTGCCGTCGTACTTGGCGACCTTGCGGTCGATGAGCGTCCCGCTGCAGTCCGCCGCAGCGGCCTGCGGGGCGGACTGCGCCTCCTGCGCCAGGGCGGGGCCCGTGGTCAGCGCGAAGGCGGAGACGCCGGCCGCCAGGCCCAGCCCTGCGGTCGCCCCGATTCTCGTCTTCCAGCTCGTCATCGATCCTCCTCTGGTGGGGCCGTCGGCACGGCCGCTCTGCGTCGAATGGTGTGCGGGCGGTCGCGCGGCGCGCACGATGATTCGGCGCGGCGCTAAAAGCGCAGGTCGGCGGCGTCCATGATCGGTATTTAGCGGATTGTTAGCGGGTTGCGCGATCCTCGGAGGCGTTGCTGGACGGGGATCTGTCGCGGGGGCGGCCATGCTTCGGGTGCATTTCACGGGTGAAGACCTGGTCCGGACCCGCGTGGCCGAGACCCCCGACCCGCTGTGGGAGACCGTGCTGAGCCTCCAGATGCTGCGTGCTCGGTACGGGGGCGCGGTCTTCGGCGAATGGCGCTCGCGGGTACGGGCGGACCTGCGCGGCGGCGGGCTGTCCGGGGTGGTGCGGGAACTCCTCTTCCCGCTCACCCCGGACGCCGCGTACTTCCCCGACTTCCTCACCCCGCCGGAAGGGCTGCTCGGACTCGACGCGGGGATCGCCGCGGTGCTCGACACCCCCGCGCCGAGGCTGCGCCGCGAGATCGGGCGCCTGGAGTTCCCCGGCGGCGTCCCGGCGGCGGTGCGGGCGCTCGCGGGAGGCGACCGGACCGTCCGGGACGATCTGGGCGCGGCACTGCGCGCCTACCACGACACGGCGGTGCGGCCGTACTGGCCGGGCATCAGGGAGCGCGCGGACGCCGATCTGGCCGCGCGCCACCTGGAGCGGCGGGTCGGCGGGATCGGCGAGGTGCTCGCGGGGTTCTGGCCGATGATGACGTGGTCCCCGCCGGTCCTGGAGATGAGCCATCCGGTCGACCGCGACCTGCACCTGCGAGGGCGGGGGCTGGTCCTCGTCCCGTCCCGGTTCTGCTGGCGGCGGCCGGTGCCCGTCGCCGACCCCGCGCTGCCTCCGACGATCATCTACCCGATGCGGCTGACGGCCGGACCGGGGCCGGGCGGCACCGGCCGGGCGGACGCGGCGCGCGGGGGAGACGGGACGGACACCTCCCTGGCGCGGCTCCTGGGCGCCACGCGGGCGCGGGTCCTGCGCTCGACCGCCGGCGGCCGGACCACCACGGAGCTGGCCCGGTGCGCCGGCGTGTCCGCGGCCACGGCCAGCGGCCATGCCGGAGTGCTGCGCGAGGCCGGGCTGGTCATCAGCCGGCGCAGGGCCAACAGCATGGTGCACGTCCTCACCGACCTCGGTGCCGCGCTCGTCCACGAGGAGCGCCGGGTTCCGGCCTGACCTCGCGCTTGCACGAACCCCGGCGGGTCCCGGGGACGCCTCCACTAGAGTGGTGTGGCTCCGTTATTCCCCCTGCCGTGAGGTGAACGCCCGTTGGGCTGTGGGCTGTACTTCAGGGTCCTCGGGCCGCTCGTGGCCGAGCGCGACGGCGTACCCCTGGACGTGGGCGGCCCGCAGAACCGCACCGTCCTTGCGCTGCTGCTGCTGGAGGCGGGCCGCACCGTCGCGGTGGAACGCCTGGCCGAGGCGCTCTGGGACGACGAGCCGCCGGCGTCGTGGCGGGTCCAGCTCCAGGGAATCGTGTCGCGGCTCCGCCGGGCCCTGGGCGCGGACGGCGAGCGGGCGTCGGCTCCGATCGAGACGCGCCCGCCCGGGTACCGGCTCGCGGTCCGGGAGGAGCGCCTCGACCTCGCCTGTTTCCGGCGCGAGGTCGCGGACGCCGCCGGCCTGGCCGCCTCTGGGCGCCCCGAGGGCGCCGCCGGACTGCTGCACACGGCGCTCGCCCGCTGGCGGGGACCGGTGTGCGCCGACGTCCCGTCCCCGTACGTCAGGCGCGTCGCGGCCGACGTGGAGGATCTGCGGCTCACCGCCACCGAGGACCGCGTCGACGCCGACGTCGCCCTCGGCCGGTGGGACGGGCTGGTCGCCGAGCTTCAGGCGCTGGTGCGCGAGCATCCGCTGCGGGAGCGGTGCGCGGGCCAGCTGATGACCGTCCTCGCCAGGGCGGGGCGGCCCGCCGACGCGCTCGCCGTCTTCCGCGCCCTGCGCGAACGGCTGGTCGACGAGCTGGGCATCGAGCCGTCCACCGGCCTCCAGCAGCTGCACCGGTCGATCCTCACCGGCGCGCGAGGGCCGGGGGAGGCGGACGCGGGTCACGGCCGGCCGTACCTGGTGCCGTGCCAGCTGCCGGCCGACGTCCCGGACCATGTGGGCCGCGATGACGTCCTGGACGAGCTGGCGGCCGAGCTGGCGGCGGGGTCGCGCGCCGCCCCGCCCTGCGTGGCGATCACCGGGCCCGGCGGGATCGGGAAGACGGCGCTGGCGCTGCGCCTCGCCCACCGGCTGCGCGGCGCCTACCCCGACGGCCGGCTGTACGCGCGGCTCCGGGAGCGGACGGGGCCCGCCGAGGTGCTCGCGGCGTTCCTGCACGCGTTCGGCGTCCCGCCGGCCGGGGTCCCGGCGGGCCTGGACGAGCGCGGCGCGCTGTTCCGCGAGCTGCTGGCCAACCGCCGCGTGCTGATCGTCCTGGACGACGCGGCGGACGAGGCGTGGCTGCGGCATCTGCTGCCGGGCGAGCCGCGCTGCGCGGTCCTGGTCACCAGCCGCCAGCGGCTCAGCGGGGCCGGTGCGCTGCGGGCGGTGGCGCTGGGGGCGCTCCCCCCGGACGCGGGGCTGGCGCTGTTCCGCTCCGTCGCCGGCCCGCGCGCGGCCGCCGGCCGGGGAGGCGGCGACGCGGGGGCCGCCGTGGAGATCGTCCGGCTCTGCGGCGGGCTGCCGCTCGCCATCCGCATCGCGGCCGCGCGGCTGGCGTCCCGTCCCGGCTGGACGGCCGCCGACATGGCGGCCCGGCTCGCCTCCCAGCGGCACCGCCTCGACTGGCTCCAGCAGGGCGACCTCGGCGTCCGGGCCAGCTTCCAGGACAGCTACGCCTCGCTGACCGGTGAGCAGCGGCGGCTGTTCCGCCGGCTCGGGCTCCTGGAGCCGGGGGAGTTCCCGCCGTGGGTGCCGGCGGCGCTGCTGGACGAGCGTAACGCCGCGGCCGAACGGCTCCTCGACGACCTGGTCGACGTGCACCTCGTCGAACCCGCCGGCCGGGGCGCCACCGGGCCCCGCCACCGGATGCACGACCTGATCCACCTCCTCGCCGCCGAGCTGGCCGGCGAGGACGAGCCCGCCGAACGGCACGCCGCCGTGGACCGGGTGCTGGGCGGCTGGCAGGACCTCGCCGCGGCCGCCGACGCCGAGCTGCCGCACCTTGCTCTTATACACC
>NZ_SMKH01000309.1 GCF_004348515.1 Actinomadura sp. KC345
GGTGGGCACGGGCCGCCCGCCGCGACCCGGGAAGCCTGCGCATCGGGGTCCTCGCACGCGCGCCCGAGCACGCCCCGCAGGTCGCGCCGGTCGTCGCGCGGTCCGTCCGGGACACGGCGGAGCTGCTCGAAGGGATGGGCCACCGCGTGGAGGAGGGCCATCCGGAGGCGCTGATGGACCCGCTGTGCCTCCCGATGTTCTTCGACACGCTGAGCGTGACCGTCGTCCAGTCCATCGACTCCATGGCCGCCGAGCTCGGCGGTCCGCCCGGACCGGACGACCTCGACGTGGTCACGCGGTTCTGGGAGGAGCGCGGGCGGCGGATGACCGGCGCCGGCCTGGCGGACGCGCTGACCTGGCAGGGCGGCCTGCGCGCCAGGATGGCCTCCCGGTGGGGGGACGGCTTCGACTTGCTGCTGAGCCCGGTCTTCGCCACCCCGCCCAAGGCGGTGAGCTGGCCGTGGACGGAGCCCGACGGCGTCCGGCTCTCGGTCGACGTGCTGGCGTTCACCGCGCCCTTCAACACCACGGGCCAGCCGGCGATCTCCGTACCCGCGTCGTCACGGACGCCGGCGAGCCCATCGGCGTCCAGCTCGTCGCGGCCTGCGGGCGCGAGGACCTGCTGCTGGCGGTCGCGGCCCAGATCGAGGCCGAGCGCCTCTGGGCTCATCTGCGCCCCCCGGTCTTCGCCGCCTGACCCCGTCGCGGAACCCCGTCGTGGAACGACAAAGGAGCAGCTTCATGCAGACCCGGCTCGGCACGATCCGCCGCAGGTACGCCGACACCCCCCTCGGACAGATCCACGTGGCCGAGTGCGGCTCCGGCAGGCCCGTCCTGTTCCTCCACCAGACGCCCCGCTCCTGGACCGAGTACATCGACGTCCTGCCGCACGCGGGACGCGACGTGCGGGCGATCGCGATGGACACGCTGGGGTTCGGCCAGTCCGCGCGCGTCGACGGACCCTTCTCGATCGAACTGTTCGCCGACGGTGTCCTCGCGCTGATGGACGCCCTGGATCTGGAGAGCGCCGCCCTCGTGGGCCACCACACCGGCGGGGTCGTGGCGGTCGAGGTCGCCGCGCGCCGCCCGGAGCGGGTGGACGCGCTCCTGCTGTCGGGCACGCCGCTCGTCACGCCCGAACGCCGGGAACGGGTCCGGAGCCGCGCCCCGATCGACCACATCGAGCCGTCCGCAGACGGTGCGCATCTGACCGCGTTGTGGCACCGCCGGCGCGCCTTCTACCCGCCGGGGCGGGAGGACGCGCTCGGCCGGTTCGTGATCGACGCGCTCGCCGTGCTCGACAGGGTCGAGGAGGGGCACGTCGCCGTGAACGACTACCGGATGGAGGACCGCCTTCCCCACATCGAGGCCCCGGTCCATCTGGTGTGCGGCGCCGATGACGCCTATTCGATGCCCGACCAGGCCCCCATGGCGGAGCTGCTCGGCTGCACCGTCCGGGCCGTCGAGGGCGCCGGGGTCGCGCTGCCCGAGCAGCGTCCCGCCGAGTTCGCCCGCGAGGTCGTGTCCTTCGTGACGTCCCGATGACCGGGGCCGCCCCGGCTCCGCGCGAAGAGGGCGAGGCGTGACCCGCGACGGCGGGACGGCGCGGGCGGGACGGCCCGTGGTGGGACGGCCCGTGGTGGGACGGCCCGTGGTGGGACGGCCCGTGGTGGGACGGTACGAATGGTCGGTGGTGGCCGCCACGGTCTTCTGCACGATCTCCGCGGCCGTGCCGCCGTTCCTGGTCGGCGTGCTCGCCGTCCACATGCGGGACGACTTCCCGTTCACGTCGGTCCATCTGGCGATGTCGGTCGCGGTCTACTACGCGGTGTCGGCGGCCATGTCGGTGCCCGCCGGCCGGATCGCCCACCGGTACGGCGCGCGCCGCTGCCTGCGCGGCGCCGCGCTGCTCGCCGGGATCTCGCTCGGGGTGCTGGCCGTCGCGGGGAACTGGCAGCTGGTGCTGCTCGCGCAGTTCGTCGCAGGCGCGGGGAACTCGGTCATCCAGCCGGTGGTCGGCTCGGTCCTCAACGCGACCGCCCCGGTGCGGTACCGGGGGGCCGCCTTCGGCCTCAACCAGTCGGCGATCCCGCTGTCCACGCTGTTCGCTGCGCTGCTGATCCCCAGCCTTTCGCTGACGGTCGGCTGGCGCTGGTGCGCCGCGGTCCTCGCGGCCGAGGCGATCGTGGTGGCCTTCCTCGTCCCCCGGCTCCGGTCGGCGGTCCCGCGCGGCGGGCCCCGGCGGGAGCGGCGCGGCCGGCCCTCGCCGGGACCGCTGCTGCTGCTCGCCTCCGGCACCGCCGTGGGCTCGATGGCCGCGACGAACCTCCCGACGTTCCTCACCACCTCCGCGGTCGAGGCGGGGATGACGGTCGCGGCGGCCGCGGGGCTGCAGATGGCGGGCAGCGTGGTCTGCATCCTCGTCCGGATCAGCGCCGGATGGCTGGGGGACGGGCGCAGGCCCGAATACTTCCGCCCGGCCGCCGCGATGCTCCTCGCCGGGGGTGTCGGCTACGTGTTCCTGGCCACCGGCCCGGTCTGGCTGCTGACGATCGGCGCTGTCGTCGCGTTCGGCCTCGGCTGGGGCTGGTCGGGGCTGTTCAACCTCTCGGTCGCGCTGCGCTACGGAGACGACGTGGCCCACGCGATCGGTATCACGCAGGCGGGCGTCTACGCGGGCGCCATGTCGGGGCCCCTCCTCTTCGGCGTGGTCTTCGAGCGGTTCGGCCGCGACGCGGCCTGGTCGGTCACCGCCCTGCTGGCCTTCGCCGCCGCGGCACTGCTGGTCCTGGGCGCCCGGGATCCAGCTCGGCGGGGCGTACGGGCGTGAGGACCTCCTGCTCCGCCTGGCCGCCCAGATCGAGCGAGCCCGCCCTTGGCCCTCCCCGCCCATGGCCGTGGGATAGGGGACCGTTCCGGTGAGCAGTACGCCTCGCTTAAGCGGGACGGGCCGGACTGGAAGCGTGCGGGTGTGTCGTCGTACCGCTCCAGGGACAGGAGAAAGATCCTGTGAACGCGAGATTCAGGCCCCGCCCGCTAGTCGTCGTGCTCGCCGCCTTCTCGGCGCTCATGCTGGCCGCCGGCTGTACGGCGGGCACCACCGATTCGTCCGGCGGCGAGGGCGGCGGCAAGGGCCCGCGGGTGCGCATCGCCCTGGGCGTGGACGCCTCGTACGCGCCGCTGTACCTGGCCAAGGAGGAGGGCCTGTTCGAGAAGGCGGGCTTGAACGTCGAGCTGATGCAGGTGGAAGGCGGTCCCGCCGCGGCCGAGTCCGTCGTGGCGGGCACCGCGCAGATCGCGCTCAACGCCGACTCCAGCGCGCTTCCGCTGATGGCGTCCAGCGGCGGCCTGCGGGCGCTGGGGGTGTTCCAGGAGTCCGACCGGTATTTGAAGGTCGTCCTGCGGGACGGCGTCGACCGTCCGCAGCAGATCAAGACGATGGCGTCCATCCAGGGCATCGGCCTGTACGCGACGCACGCGTACCTGCGGCACCACGGCATCGACCCGGCCTCGATCAAGATCGTGCAGAGCTCCCCGCCGGAGATCCCCGGCATCCTCGCGCGTGGCTCGGTGGACGGCTACATCCTCTACGAGCCGTGGGCCGCCAAGGGCGAGGCCGACGGCGGGCACATCACCGCGCGCACCGGGGACTTCGGCATCGGCTACGCGCAGTGGGTCCTGGCCGGGACCGCCTGGCTGGAGTCCAACCGGGAACTCGCCGGGAAGATCTTCAAGGTCATCGCGGACGCGGACTCCCGGGTGACCAAGGACCCCGAGGCGGCGGCGCGGGCCACGCAGAAGCAGGTGCGGCTGCCCGCCGACCAGACCGAGCGGGTGCTGCCCGAGATCACCTTCCGGGCGCGCGGATTCACGCCCGAGGATCTGGCCTCGGCCCGGCGCCTGGTGGACTTCCTGCTCCAGCAGAAGCTGATCAAGAAGGCGCCCGACCTGGACACCGTGCTGCTGAAGGGCTGGTACGAGAAGTACGCCGGCGCGGGAGGCGGTACCGGTGGATGAGCGCTGGGCCCGGCGCCGCGACGCGCACCTGCCCGACGAGCCGTACCGGCTGTTCGTCGCGGGCGAGTGGGTGACCGCGGGCGGGACCTTCGAGGCGGTGGACCCCAGCGCCGGAACGTCCTGGGCCGGCATCCCCGAGGCCAGGCCGGAGCAGGTCGAGGACGCGGTGGCGGCCGCGCGCAAGGCCTTCGGCGGCTGGCGCCGCTCCAGCCTGGCGGCGCGGCAGGAGGCCCTGTGGCGGATGGCGGACCGGATCGAAGCGGATCCGGGCCGCTGGGCGGCGCTGCTGGCGACCGAGGGCGGGCGGCCGGTCCGGGAGGCGTACCTCTCCGACGTGCCCGCCTGCGTGGCCACGCTGCGCCTGTTCTCGGGGCTGGCCAGGGGTGCGCGGGGCGAGCAGGTGCCGGTCGAGGACCCGCACGGAATGGCGTACACCGTGCGGTCGCCGCTCGGGGTGCTCATCGTGCGGGTGCCGTGGAACGCGCCGCTGGTGGCGCTCGCGGAGCAGCTCGCGCCCGCGCTCGCGGCGGGCAACACGGTGGTGGTCCATCCGGCGCGGCGGGCGTCGGCGACGGTGCTGGAGTTCGCCCTCGCCGTCGGCGACCTGCTCCCGGCGGGCGTGCTCAACGTGGTCACCGGGGTGGACGAGCGGATCGCCGCCTCCCTCGACGCGTGCCCCGGCACGGTGCGGTTCGGTTCGCGGCGGGTCGGCCCTCCCGGCGGCGCGATGATCGTGTTCGAGGACGCCGACCTGGACGCGGCCGTCTTCGACGCCCTGACCGGCATGTGCACGGCGGCCGGCGAGGCGGGTGGGACGCCGTCCCGGATCCTCGTGGACGCTGCGGTGTACGAGGAGTTCGCCGGACGGCTGGCGGCGGCGGCGAAGGCCGTCGCCTTGGGCGACCCCCTCGAACTGTCCACCGAGATGGGGCCGCTCATCTCGGGCGAGCGCCGGGGGGAGGTGCGCGAGGCGGTCCACCGCGCCCTCGCCGCGGGCGCGCGTCTGCTGGCGGGCGGGGAGCCGTCCGGGCTGCCGCGAGCACTGCACGGCGGGTTCTTTCACGCGCCGACCGTGCTGGCCGATCCAGAGGGAGGCGAGGAGCCGCCGCCCGGTCCGGTCACCGTGGTCGAGCCCTTCTCGGACGAGCGGGAGGCACTGGAACGGATGAACCCCGGCGGCACCGGACGTGCCGCCGGGGTATGGACGGCCGACCTCTCGCGCGGGCACCGGATCGCCCGTGAGCTGGAGGCCGGGATCGTCTGGATCAACCGGTGGTTCGACTCGCCGTGCTGGTTCTCCTCCGAGCCCGCGGAGGGGCCGGCGCCGGGACGGGAGGTCGGCGAGCGGATGCTGGCCCGCTACAGCACCGCCAAGATCATCAGCGCGGACCTCGGCTCGCGCCGCCCGCGGCCCTGGGGCGGATCAGGGCGGGCGTAGCACGTCGACCGTCCCGGTGACGCAGGGCGTTCCGTCGGCCTTGACGATCGAGGCGTCCAGCGACAGGCGCAGGCCGCCGCCGCCCGGCACGGCCGAGCGGACGACCGCCTTCCAGGTCAGCGGCTCGCCGGCCACCGCGGTCCCCTGGTTGCGCCAGCTCACGCCCTCCAGCCGCGCGCCCGGCCCGGCCCAGTCGAGCGCGTGCCGGGCGAGCATCTCACCGTGCAGCGTCGACTGGACGACCGCCCCGGGATGGCCTTCGGACCTCGCGTACGGCTCGTCGTAGTGGATGCGGTGCGAGTTCCACGACACGGCGCTGAACCGGAACAGCTGCAGCGTGCTGTGGCTGTACGAGCGCGAGGGGCAGCTCTCGCCGGGGGTGGTCATGCCCGTGGTGGTCATTCCGGTGCGTCGTCCTTCACGATGATCGTCTCCTCGACGGAGGCCAGTTCGGTGCCGTCCTCGCGGGTGAAGCGGGTGGTCACCGACAGCAGCACGAAGTCGCCCGAGCGGCCCGACTTGCGGGCGGCCGAGCGCACCGCCCGTTCCGCCCGGACGCGGGTGCCGGCGACCAGCGGGCGGCCGAGCCGCACGGACTGGCCGCCGTGCACCTGCCGCACCGGCAGGCCCTGGGTGCAGGGCGACTCCCTGGCCGCCAGGCCGTCCGGGCGCAGCTCGCCTTCGACCGGGCCGTCCGCCCAACTCAGCATCCCGGTCAGGAACAGCGGAGGCGCCGCCACGGGACGTCCGGCGGCCTCGTCGGCGCGGGCCCGCCGGACGTAGGCGGCGTCGTTGAGCGCCGCGGCGTACCGGCAGAAGTCCTTGACGGTCACCGTGCCGCAGTCCTCCGCCTCCCAGCGGCCGCCCACCTCCTCGGCGCGTGCGAGGACGTCGTCCAGAGCCCGGCTCACAGCACCTGCCGCAGGGACCGGGTGATGCCCATGCCGGCCGTCCGGAGCGCGCCCGACAGCCTCGCCGGGTCCATCCGGTACGTGGGGCCGGTGATCGACAGCGCGCCGACCAGCGCGGAGCCACGCCCCAGCACCGGCACGGCCGTGCTCATGTAGCCGAGCCGGGTCTCCTCGGCCTCGGTCGCGAGCTGTTCGGTGCGCACCCGGAGGAGCTGGGCGCGGAGCCGGGCGGGCGAGGTGATGGTGTGCCGGGTGAGCGGCTTCAGACCGCTGCGGACGACCTCGCCGAACAGGGAGTCGGGGCCGAAGGCCAGGATGACCTTGCCGGTGGCGGTGCAGTACAGCGGGAGCCGCCCCGCCACGCGGGACTGCTCGCTGAGTCCGCGATGCGCCAGGATCTTCTCCAGGTACAGCACGTCGAGCCCGTCGTGGATCGCGAAGTGGATGGTCTCCTGGGTCGCGCGCAGAAGGTCTTCCATGTAGGGCTGGGCCACCTCGCGCAGGATGCGCTGCCGGTGCACCCGCTGGCCGATCTCGAACAGCCGCAGGCCGAGCCGGTAGTCGTAGCCGTCCCGTTCGAGAAGGCCCCACTCCACCAGCTCCTGGGCGAGCCGGTGGACGGTGGCCTTGGCCACGCCGGTGCGCCGCACCAGCGTCGCGAGCGACAGGGTGGCGTCCTCCGCGGTGAACGCTTCGATGATCAGCTGGGCCTTCCCCAGGACGGAGTTCATCGGGTCGGAACATGGACTCTGGCCGGGTGCCGGTACTCGCCCGGCGCGGGTGTGGTCGATCGAAACGACGGTCATGAAAGGAACCTCGCGATCAACTCGGAGACCTCCGAGATCGTTGCTCCATCAACGGAACCACGCCGCCCCTGGTGACCGCCAGGGTGGCGCTGCTGATTTTTCGCAGGTCAGATTCCGCATCATCGCCCGGCGGCGGGGCGTCACGAGCGAAACGGGGGAGCTCCGCCGCCCCGGTCATGACGCCTCGGCGAGGAAGGACAGGCTGAGCGGGTTGTAGAGATCGGCCTTCTCATGCTGCGGCCAGTGCCCGCAGTCGTTGAACACCTCCAGCCGCGCCCCCGGGATCGCCGCGGCGATCGCCTCCGCCTCGGGGACGTCGCCGAGCGGGTTCTTGTTGCCCCACACCACCAGCGTCGGCGCTTTGATCATCGCCATCCGCTCCGGGCGCAGCAGGTTGCGCTCCCGCGTCTCGACCTCCTGCAGGGCCAGCAGGTTGTGCAGGTTCTCCTTGAACTCGGGGCGGTGGTAGACGTCGAACCGCACGTCGGTGAGCTCCTCCCCGAGCGCCTCGTCCCAGTGCGCCCACAGCAGCCGCAGCCGCTCCCGGGTGAACGAGGGGTCCCGCTGCTCCACGGCGGCCCGGGTGGAGGTCTTCAGCCGTTCCATCACCTCCGGGTTGATCTTCGTGCCGCCCATGCAGAGGAGCTGCAGCGAGGCGACGCGGTCGGGATGCCCGGCGGCGGCCCAGGACGACACCCATCCGCCGAGCGACTCGCCCACCAGGTGCGCCCGCTCGGCGCCCACGGCGTCCAGGTAGGCCAGCAGGTGCTCGACGTAGGCGGGGATCTCGCCGGGCCGGTCGGGCTTGCCGGTGTGGCCGTGCCCGAGCATGTCGACGGCGTGGCACCGGTAGCGCTCGGCATGCGCGGGGATGTTGCGGACGAACGCCTCGAGATGGCCGGTCGTGCCATGCAGGAACACCACGTGCTCACCGTCCTCGGGCCCGGCCTGGAGGGCGCGGGTACGCACGCCTCCGGCGTCCACGTACGTGTGCCGGTAGTCGACGTCGACCAGTTCGGTCCAGATGCTCATGGGTCGCCTTTCGCGGTTCGGGGTCGGGCGGGATCGAGGACGGCCACGCCCATGCCGGTCAGCCACTCGGGGATGACCTCGTAGGACAGCCGCCTCGCTGGGACGTGGTCGAGGAGGGCGGCCATGAGGAGCCAGGTGCGCAGTTCCTGGGCGCCGTTGCCCGCGATCTCCTCCAGCCGCTCCGTGCTGAGCCCGGTGATCGTCGCCGCCTCCCCGCGCTCCAGCAGGGCCAGGAACTCCTCGTCGAACTCCGGGTTGATCGACGCCTCGGCGGCGCGGATGATCCGCCGCCGCCTGGCGTCGTAGTCCTGCCACCGGTCGCGGCCGTTCAGCCAGGCGCCGACCATGAACTCCTCGTCGTCGTCCCGCGGGTCGCGCCAGTCGGGCCAGGGGAGGCGGTGCGAGAGCCCGCCGGACCCGATCACCGCGACCCGGCGGCCGCCCGGGAAGTCCAGCACCGCCTCCCGGACGGCGCGGCCCAGCAGCTCGCAGCGTTCAAGGG
>NZ_SMKH01000030.1 GCF_004348515.1 Actinomadura sp. KC345
TCGTCACCGGCACCCTCTCCGCCGGGACGGTCGCCGTCGGGGACGAGCTGCTCCTCATGCCCGCCGGCGAGCGCGTCCGCGTCCGGACGATCGGCTGCGCGGGCGAGCCGTGCGACGCGGTCGGCGGCGTCTCGCGGATCGTGCTCACCCTGCGCGACGCCGGGCGCGTGGACGGCGGCATGGCCCTCGTCACCGACGGCGCCTGGACCCACACCACCTCCGTCGACGTCCGCACCCGCTTCGGCGAGGCGTCCGGCCGGCTGGCGCGGCGGCTGACCCTGCACATCGGGTCGGCGGCGGTCCCGGTGCGGCTGCGGCCCCTCGGCCCCGACACCGCCCGCCTGACCCTCAACACCCGGCTCGCCCTGCACCTCGGCGACACCGGGGTCCTGCGCGACCCGGAGCGCCGCTCGATCGCGGGCGTGAGCGTCCTGGACGTCCGGCCGCCGACGCTGGTGCGGCGCGACGCCGGCGCGGCCCGCGCGCGGGAGCTGGCCTCCTGGCCCGACCGGCCGGACGGCACGTTCGTCCTGCGCCGCCACGGCGTGCTGCGCCGGTCGGAGCTGTCGGTCATGGGCTGCGCGGCGCCGCGGGACGCCGTCACGCTGAACGGCGAGTGGGTCGCCGACCCCGCGCACTGGAACTCGCTGTTCGAGCGCCTCACCGAGGAGGCGTCGCGGCACGCCGCCGAGAACCCCAGCGCCCCGGGGATCCCGCTGGAGACCGTCCGGCTGCGGCTGGGCCTCCCGGCCCGGCGGCTCGTCGCGGCCCTGGTCCGCCCGCCGCTGCGCGTCGAGGCCGGGCGCGTCCACGGCCCGCCGCCCGCCCCGCGGGAGGCCGGGCACGCCCCGGGACCGGCCGCGGTGGCCACCGCCCCGCCGCCGCCCTGGGCGGACGCCGTGGAGCGCCTCCGGGCCGCGCTGGCCGGCGCGCCGTTCTCCCCGCCGGGCGCCGACCGGCTCGCGGAGCTGGGCCTCACCGGCGGAGTGCTCGCCGAGGCCGAGCGCGCGGGCGCCGTCCTGCGGATCGAGGGCGAGGCAGACGACGACATCGTCCTGCTGCCGGGCGCCGACCGGGAGGCGCTGCGCATCCTGTCGGCCCTGCCGCAGCCGTTCACCCCCGGGCAGGCGGGCGAGGCCCTGTCGACCAGCCGCGGCGTCGCCGTCGCCCTCCTGCGCCACCTGGACGGGCTGGGCCTCACCGAACGCCGCCCCTCATGAAAACCTGTTGAACGGGAAGGCCCGTTCTGGCGTCATAGATCACGGTTCGGATCCCGTCGATCAAGGAGAAGGCATGCCGTACCAGACCATCAAGGGCGGCCGCGTTCCCATCCGGATGTGGACCGACCCGGCCACCGTCGAGGACCAGGCGCTCGACCAGCTCCGCAACGTCTCCGCCCTGCCGTGGGTGGAGGGCCTCGCGGTGATGCCCGACGTCCACTACGGCAAGGGCGCGACCGTCGGCTCGGTCATCGCGATGAAGGACGCGGTCTCCCCGGCGGCCGTCGGAGTCGACATCGGCTGCGGGATGACCGCCGCGAAGTCCACGCTCACCGTCGAGGACATGCCCGACGACCTGTCGGTCCTGCGCGGCCGCCTGGAGAAGGCGATCCCCGTCGGACGCGGCTCCCACCGCCAGGCCGTGGACCCGGACGGGCTCCCGAACCTAAGGGAGCGCGGCTGGTACGACTTCTGGAAGGCGTTCGACGAGCTGCACCCCGCCGTGCGGTCCCGGCTCGGCCGCGCCCGCACGCAGATGGGCACGCTCGGCGGCGGCAACCACTTCCTGGAGCTGTGCGCGGACGACGCGGGCGCGATCTGGCTCGTCCTGCACTCGGGGTCGCGCAACATCGGCAACGAGCTGGCCGAGCAGCACATCGAGGCCGCCCGCAAGCTCCCGCACAACCAGGACCTGCCGGACAACGACCTCGCCGTGTTCCTCAGCGGCACCGTGAAGATGGACGCGTACCGCCACGACCTCTTCTGGGCCCAGGAGTACGCGCGACGCAACCGCGCCGTCATGATGGCGCTCGCCCAGAACGTCGTGACCAAGCGGTTCGGGGAGAAGCGCTGCCGCTGGAACCAGCCCATCTCCTGCCACCACAACTACGTGGCGGAGGAGGAGTACGGCGGCACCGAACTCCTCGTCACCCGCAAGGGCGCGATCCGCGCGGGCGCCGGCGACCTCGGCATCATCCCGGGATCGATGGCGACCGGCACCTACATCGTGCGCGGCCTCGGCAACGAGACCGCCTACAACTCCGCCTCGCACGGCGCGGGCCGCAGGATGAGCCGCACCAAGGCACGCAAGAACTTCACCGTGGACGACCTCGTCGCGCAGACGCACGGCGTCGAGTGCCGCAAGGACAGCGGCGTCATCGACGAGATCCCCGGCGCCTACAAGGACCTGGAGTCGGTGATCGAGGCCCAGTCCGACCTGGTCGAAGTGGTCGCCCACCTTCGCCAGCTCATCTGCGTCAAGGGCTGAGTTGATTGCAGGCCCGGCCCACTGCGCTCGCCTGGCGGCTCGCTCCGTGACCTGGCCTGTGCGAGCGCGAATCGCTTCGCGATCCTCCCGGTGAGGCTCGCCTCCGGCGTCGCCTCACCGGTCAGGTCGCGCGCTCGCGCGCGTGGCTGAGGTCATCGCCCGGGAGCCGGCGACTTCGGCAGGTGGTGTTCGATGAAGGTGGTGACATCGGTGAGGATCTCGTCGCGGTTCGTCTCGTTGAAGATCTCGTGGCGGGCGCCGGGGTAGAGGCGTTCGGTGAAGCGGCTGCCGCGGATCGCCTCGATGCCGGTGCGGGTGTCCTCGGGGCGGACGAGTCGGTCGGCCTCGCCGTGTGCGTAGAAGGTCGGGAGTTCGCCGAGGGGGCCGTGGGCGTCGATGGCGCGCAGGGCTGTGTCGAGGGCCCGCACGGTGGTCTTCTTGAAGGGGCCGTGCCAGATGAGCGGGTCTTCGGTGTAGGCCTTGCCGACGGCCGGGTCGCGCGAGAGCGTGGACGTGTCGATCGACTCGTCCGGCATCTCGTCCAGCGGGAGCAGGCCGTCCACGACGTGCCAGCGGCCCAGCACCGGACCGGACAGCACCAGCGCGGCGAGGAGGCCGCCGTGCAGCTGGGCGTACCGGGTCGCGATCAGCCCGCCCATGGAGTGACCGATCATGACGACGGGCAGGCCGGGGTGGTCGCCGCGCGCCGACTCCACGACCGTGTGCAGGTCGGCCACGACGTCCTCGTAGTCCTCGATCAGCACGCGGTCGCCCGCCGAGCGGCCGTGGCCCATGTGGTCGGGCCCGCAGACGACGGCGCCGTGCCCGACGAGGGCGTCGGCGACGTGGTCGTAGCGGCCGAGGTGCTCGCCGTAGCCGTGGACGAGGACCGCGACGTAGCGCGGCTCGCCGTCCGCCCAGATGCGGGCGGTGATCGCGCCCCGCGTCCCCGCGAACTCCCATTCCCGCGACGTGGTCACTCCGGCCTCCTTCGTGGTCGACGGAAAGTAACCGTCTCTCGCGATGCGACGGAACGTCAACCACCGGAATAGGGTGGAGTGTCCGACCGCAATAGGAAGGGGCGCCCGTGCTGGTCGACACCTTCGGCCGAACCGCGACGGACCTGCGGGTCTCCCTCACCGACCGCTGCAACCTCCGATGCTCCTACTGCATGCCCCCCGAGGGCCTGGACTGGCTGCCCAAGCCTGAACTGCTCACCGACGACGAGGTGGCACGCCTGGTGGGGCTCGCCGTCCGGGAGCTGGGAGTGACCGAGGTCCGCTACACCGGCGGCGAGCCGCTGCTGCGGCGCGGCCTGCCCGGCATCGTGGCGCGGACGACGGAGCTGGCCCCGCGTCCCCAGGTGTCGCTGACCACCAACGGCATCGGACTGGACCGGCTGGCCGCGCCGCTGGCCGAGGCCGGGCTCGACCGGGTCAACGTCTCTCTCGACACCCTCGACCGCGGCACCTTCGAGCGGCTCGCGCACCGCGACCGCCTGGACGACGTCCTCAAGGGCCTGGCCGCCGCGCAGGCCGCGGGACTCGAACCGGTGAAGATCAACGCGGTGCTGATGCGCGGCGTGAACGACCACGAGGCCGTCCCGCTGCTGCGGTACTGCCTCGACCACGGCTACCGGCTGCGGTTCATCGAGCAGATGCCGCTGGACGCCCAGCACGGCTGGACCCGCAAGGACATGATCACCGCCGACGAGATCCTGGAGCGGCTGGCGGCGGAGTTCGACCTGGCCCCCGACGACGCGCACGACCGCGGCAGCGCGCCCGCCGAGTCGTTCGCGATCGGCGGCGGCCCGGAGACCGTCGGCGTCATCGGCTCGGTGACCCGGCCGTTCTGCGGCGTCTGCGACCGGGTGCGGCTCACCGCCGACGGGCAGGTCCGCAACTGCCTGTTCGCCACCGAGGAGTCCAACCTGCGCGACGCGATGCGCGGCGGAGCCGCCGACGACGAACTGGCCGACCGCTGGCGCACGGCCGTGCGGGCCAAGCGCGCCGGGCACGGCATCGACGACCCGTCCTTCCTGCAGCCCGCCCGGCCCATGTCGGCGATCGGCGGCTGATGGCCCGCGGCGCCGGGGCGTTCGACGCGGTCGTGCTCGCGGGCGGGCGCGCCCGGCGGTTCGGCGCCGACAAGCCCGCCGCGCCCGTCGGCGGCCGCGCGCTGATCGAGTGGGCGGCGGCAGCGGCGTCCGGGGCGTCCCGGCTGATCGTGGTGGGGCCGCCGCGGGACGTCCTGCCGGGGGCCGTGCTCGTCCGGGAGGACCCGCCGGGCGGCGGGCCGGTGCCCGCGCTGCGCGCCGGGCTCGCCGAGGTGCGGGCGCCGCGGCTGGCGCTGCTGGCGGCCGACCTGCCGTTCCTGCGTCCCGCCCACGTCTCCCGGCTGCTGGAGGCCCTGGGGGAGCGGCCCGGGGCGGTGCTGGTGGACGAGGAGGGCCGCGAGCAGTGGCTCGCGGGCTGCTGGGACGCCGGAGCGCTGCGGACGGCGCTGGACGCCTACACGGGCGCGTCGCTGCGGGGGCTCCTCGGCCCCCTCGGACCCGTCACGGTCGGGTCGCCGGCGGGCGCCCGCCCCGCCTGGTACGACTGCGACACCCCCGAGGAGTTGGCCGCCGCCGACCGCCTGCTTCGACCGTGCGAGAGTGGGCAGGTTCGCCGAGACCACGCGTGAAGGGGGACCCGTGTCCGTACTGGAGGACTGGATCAACGCGGCCTGTCACGAACTGGGCCTCGAACGCTGCGAGATCGACCGCGACCTGGTGCTGGACCTGGCCCGCGACGTCGCGCACGGGGTCGCGCGGCCCGGTGCGCCGCTGACGGCGTACCTGCTCGGCCTCGCGGTCGGCCGGGGCGCGCCCGCGCGGGACGCCGCCGCCCGGCTGACCGAGATGGCCGAGGGCTGGGACGCCGAGGCCCGCGAGCCCTCCGAGGTGCCGGGCCCGGCGGGCGAGGCCGTCCTCGACGACGCCCGGCCCCCGGGCGCCTAACCTTCGCGCGGGGGTTCGCCGAGGTCGGTGACCGGCACCACGTCCTTCAGGAAGTCGCGGCGGCCGAGGAACGCCGACAGGCTCTCGCGGTGCTCGTCGCAGGCGAGCCAGACCTTCCGCCGGTCCGGGGTGTGGATCTTCGGGTTGTTCCACCGCAGCGCCCACACGGCGTCGGCGCGGCAGCCCTTGGCCGAGCACTGGAGTTCCTCGTCGGGGCCGGGTCCCGGAGCGGAGTCGGTCATCGGGCAACTGTGGCACAGCACGCCGCGTGGAACGTGCCCGCCCCGCGTTTCGCGCGGTGGTCGGCGGATAGGACCGTGCAGTGCGCACGGAGACCGCGGACGCGGAGGGAGTCTGGGACGGGAGGCGCCGCTGGCAGGCGCTCTCGGTCTGCCTCGTCGCGGCGTTCATGACACTGCTGGACGTCAGCATCGTCAACGTGGCGCTGCCGTCGATCCGCGACGGGCTGGACGCGTCCGAGGCGGGGCTGCAGTGGATCCTGTCCGGGTACGCGCTGACGTTCGGGCTCGTCCTGGTGCCGGCGGGCAGGCTCGGCGACGCGCGCAGCCGCCGCGCCGTCTTCATGACCGGGCTCTCCCTGTTCACGCTGGCGAGCGGGCTGGCCGGGCTCGCCCCGACGGTCCTGTTCCTCGTCCTGGCGCGCCTCCTGCAGGGCGTCGCGGGCGGCATCCTGAACCCGCAGGTCGCGGGCCTCATCCAGCAGTTGTTCCGCGGCGCCGAGCGGGGGCGGGCGTTCGGTGCGCTCGGCTCGGTCATCGGGATCGCGACGGCCGTCGGCCCGCTGCTCGGCGGCGCCCTGATCGCCGTCGCCGGGCCCGACGAGGGCTGGCGCTGGGTGTTCTACGTCAACGTCCCGGTCGGGGTGGCCGCCCTGGTGCTGGCGTGGCGTCTCCTGCCCGCCCCCGTCTACGGGGAGCGCCAGGGCCTCGACCCGGCCGGGGTCGTCCTGCTGGGCGCGGGGATCGTGTGCGTGCTGCTGCCGCTCGTCCAGGAGCAGCAGTGGCGGAGCGACCTGAAGTGGCTGCTGGTCCTCGCGGGCGTGGTGCTGATCGCCGTGTTCGCCGCGTGGGAGCGCCGGGCCCGGACCCCGATGATGGACCTCGCCCTGTTCCGGCTCCGGTCCTACGCGCTCGGCTCGACGATCGCGCTGCTGTACTTCGCCGGATTCACCGCGGTCTTCTTCATCTTCGTCCTCTACCTGCAGAACGGGCTGGGCTACAGCGCCCTCGGCGCGGGTCTCGCGATCACCCCGTTCGCAGTCGGGTCGGGCACCGCGTCCGCCGTCGGGGGGCGGCTGGTGGCGCGGTACGGCCGCCCGCTCGTGGCCGCCGGGCTGGGGCTGGTGCTGGTGGGGCTCGGCGCGGCGTGGGTGGCGGTCGAACTGCACCCCGGGGGCGGCGTGGCGTGGGTGACCGCGGCGCCGCTGCTGGTCGCGGGAATCGGCAGCGGCCTCGTCATCGCGCCCAACCAGACGATCACGCTGTCGGAGGTGCCCCACACCGAGGGCGGCAGCGCGGCGGGCGTGCTGCAGACCGGCCAGCGCGTCGGCACCGCGATGGGCATCGCCGCCGTCGGGTCGGTGTTCTTCGCGTCCCTCTCCCGGACGGGCGGGGACTGGGCGGCCGCGTTCCGGTACGGGCTGGTCGTCATCATGGTGCTCGTCCTGGCGGCCCTGGCGGCGGCCGTCGCCGACGTGGCGACCGGCCGCCGCTCCGGCTAGGGCCTGCGGCGCCGGGTGCGCACGGTCAAGGCGCGCACGGTCAGGGCCAGGACGGCCGCGGCGCCCGCCGCGGCGGCGGCGAGGATCCGGTTCTGGCGTCTGATCCGGGCGGGGATCTCCGCGTACGGCATCGTCGAGAACGACACCAGCTCGTAGCGCGACACGTACCGCCCCGCCAGGCAGCGCTCCAGTGCGTGCGTCGCGGCCTGCTTCGCCCGGTACACCGGCGACGCGACGCGGTCGCGCATCTCGATGAAGTTGTCCAGGGCCATCTCGGCGATCGCGTCGGTGCTGGCCTTGCGGCGCTCCTGGTAGAGCGACAGCGCACCGGCCCAGTCGCCGCCGGTCTCGGTCAGGCACCGGTCGATCTCGATGCAGTCCTCGAACGCGCAGTTGGCGCCCTGCCCGAAGAACGGCACGATCGCGTGCGCGGCATCCCCCAGCAGCGCCACGGCGGCGCCGTCGCCCCGCCGCGTCCACGGCCACGCCCGGACGGTCACCAGCGACCCGACCGGGTTGTGCTCGTAGTCGTCGGCCAGGTCCGGCATCAGGCCCGCGACGTCGGGGTAGTGGCGCTCGAAGTAGGCCGCGACCTCCTCCGGCGTGCCGAGCGCGTCGAAGTCGTCCTTCGGCCAGAACAGCGTGCAGGTGAACGACCGGTCCAGGTTCGGCAGCGCGATCATCATCGAGGTGCCGCGCGGCCAGATGTGGAGCGCGTCCGGATCGAGCGCGAACTCGCCGTCCTTCGGCGGGACGGTCAGCTCCTTGTAGCCGTGCTCCAGGAAGTCGGCGTCGACGTCCAGCCCGAGGGACCCGCGGACCGCGCTGTAGGCGCCGTCCCCGGCCAGGACGACATCGGCGGGCTCGTCGTCGGCGTCCTCCAGGAGCAGCGTCCCGGCCGCGGTGTCCACGCCGGTGACGCGCTGGGAGAAACGGAGCGTGACGCCGGGCGTGGCGTCGGCGGTGTCGAGCAGCGAGCGGTTGAGCTCGGCCCGGCTGATGGAGTTGATGGCGCGCCCGCGGTCCGAGCCGTACGGCTGGAAGTTCGGCGCGCCGGACACCGGATGCACCATCCGGCCGTGCATCGGCAGGGCCTGCTTGAGCGACCGCTCCCGCAGGCCCACCTGCTCCAGCGCGGCCAGGCCCCGCGCCGAGACCGCCAGGTTGATCGAACGTCCGCGCTCGGCGCCGGAGACGCGCGGGTCGGGGCGCCGCTCGTACACCGTCACGGGGACGCCGCGGCGTCCCAGCAGCACGGCGAGCAGGCAGCCCGCGAGGCCCGCGCCGACGATCGCGACGCGTTCCCCGCCCTCACCTGCCGCGGGGCCGCCGTCACCCGCCATGGCCGGGCTCCTCCTCCGCGCCGGCCGCCTCGGTCTGCGAGCGGACCTCCCACAGGTCGGGGAACGAGGGGGTGAACAGCGTGCGGCGCAGGTAGTCCGCGCCGGCCGAGCCGCCCGTGCCGATCATGGCGCCGATCGTCCGCTCCACCATCTTCAGGTGCCGGTACCGCCACTCCTGGACGCCCTCGTCCACGTCGACGAGCGCCTCGCACACCTCGGCGGCGGGCCCGGACTCGTCGGCGTAGACGGCGAGGAGCGCCTTCTGCACGCCGGGGTCGGCCTCCCAGGGGCGGGAGGTGTCCCGGTCGAGCGCCTCGCGCGGGACGGCGTAGCCCTTGCCGTCCAGGTACCGCAGCAGGGAGTCGAAGACCGACGGGCGGGACACCGCCGCCCGGAGCCGCTCGTCGTCGCGCAGGTCCGAGGCGGGGAAGGCGCGCCGCCCGAGGACGGCCTCGATCTCGCGGAACTGCTCGCTCTGGAACCCGCTGGAGCTCCCGAGGACGTCCCGGAACGCGGCGAACTGCCGCGGCGTCATCGTCTCCAGCACGTCGAGCTGCCCGACCACCGTCTTGAGGATCTTGGCGATCCGGCGCGCGGTGTGCAGCGACCCCGCGCTGCCGCCCTCCTCCAGCCTGCGCTGGAGCAGCTCGGCCTCGTGCAGGATCTGCTTGAACCACAGCTCGTAGACCTGGTGAATGATCACGAAGAGCAGCTCGTCGTGGGCCCGTGTCTTCGGTTCCTGGCAGGCCAGGAGCTCGTCGAGCTTCAGGTACCCGCCGTACGTCATCGTCGGCGAATCCGCCATCACGCCTCCTTGCGACACAACGGATGTGCCCGCAGCATATGGGATCGCTCCACGCGCCCCGGGGACGGCGCCGCGGCGGCGCCCCCTACGATCAGAACCGGATTCGGTGGCGCCTCGGGAAGGGTCCGGATGAGCGGAATCGTCAAGGAGTTCGTGGGGCTGCCGTCGCCCCTGGCCGGCAGGGCGGGCGCGGGCGGCCACCCGTGCCAGGGCGTCTACCACCGGCCGGCGGGCGAGCCGCCGAAAACGGCGTTCATCGCGACCCACTACAACATCGACTTCTCCGAGCACTACCTCGCCGAGCACCTCGCGGCCCGCGGCTACGGCTTCCTCGGCTGGAACACCCGCTTCCGCGGCAACGAGGCGCACTTCCTGCTCGACCACGCGCTCGCCGAGATCGGCGAGGGCGTCCGCTGGCTGCGCGAGCAGGCCGGGGCCGAGCGGATCGTCCTGCTCGGCAACTCCGGCGGCGGCTCGCTCATGGCCGCCTACCAGTCCCAGGCCGTCGAGCCCAACGTCACGCCGGTCGCCGGCATGCGGCCGGTCCCCGCCATCGAGGACCTGCCGCCCGGGGACCTGTTCATCGCCCTCGCCGCGCACTCGGGCCGGCCCGAGGTCCTCACCGCGTGGATGGACCCGTCGGTCACCGACGAGACCGACCCGCTGTCCGCCGACCCCGCGCTCGACCCGTTCGACCCCGAGAACGGCCCGCCCTACGACCCCGCCTTCCAGGCCCGCTACCGCGCCGCCCAGCGCGCCCGCAACGAGCGCATCACCGACCGGGTCCTGGAACGCCTGGACGCCCTGAAGGGCTCCCGCGCCCGCGACACCCTGTTCACCGTGCACCGCACCTGGGCCGACCTGCGGATGATCGACCCGTCGATCGAGCCGTCCGACCGCGAGCCCAACCGCTGCTACCTGGGCGAGCCGGCCAGGGCGAACTACGGCGTGTTCGGCATCGGCTCCCTGTGCACGCTGCGGACCTGGCTGTCGATGTGGAGCCTGCGCACGTCCCAGTGCGCCGCCGCGCCGCACCTCGCCCGGATCACCGCGCCGTCGCTGGTCGTGCACGCGACGGCGGACGAGTGCGTCTACGACTCCGACGCCCGCGCGGTGTTCGACGCCCTCGCCTCGCCCGACAAGACGCTCGACTTCATCAAGGACACCCATTACCTGCCGCGGTCACGCCCCTGGGTCGCCGACCTCGTCGACGCCTGGGTCCGCGATCACTGACCCTCACCGCCGGCCTCCGCGAGGTCGCCGGTGGCCAGGCGGACCTGGCGGAGCGCGGTGGTGATCTCGGCGGCGTGGGCGGCGGGCAGGCCGGCGACGCCGAAACCCGACTCGTTGAGGGCGCGGGTGGCCTCCTCGGCCAGGTCGCGCCCGGCGTCGGTGATCCGGGCCAGGACGACGCGGCGGTCGTCGGGGGAGGGGCCGCGGCCGACGAGGCCGCGCCGCTCCAGCCGGCCGATCACGTTGGTGACCGACGCGGGGTGGACCATCAGGCGGGTGCCCATCTTGCCCATCGGGAGCGTCCCCGTGCGGGTGAAGGCGAGCAGGCGCAGCGCCTCGTAGGCGGCGAACGTGAGGGCGTACGGTTTGAGGACGGCCTCGATCCGGCTCAGCAGGAGCTGCTGGGCCCGCATCACCGAGGTCACGGCCGCCATGTGGTCGGCGTGCTCGGGCCAGCGGAGGCTCCACTGGCGGTGGGCCTCGGAGATCGGGTCGGGGGTCTCGGGCACCGCCCCACCGTATGTGGTCTTGACCGGGTCGCGCACGGAAACTATTTTAACTTCCAAATATTGGATGTCCAAGGTTTGGGGTGGAGACGGTGACGGGGGAGCTGCACACGCCGGTGCACCCGGTGCGGTTCGTGACCGCGGCGGCGCTGTTCGACGGCCACGACGCCGCCATCAACATCATGCGGCGCATCCTGCAGTCCCAGGGCGCCGAGGTGGTGCACCTCGGCCACGACCGCTCGGTCCGCGAGGTCGTCGACGCCGTCCTGGAGGAGGACGCGCAGGGCGTGGCGATCAGCTCCTACCAGGGCGGCCACGTCGAGTACTTCGAGTACCTGTCGCGCAGCCTCAAGGAGGCCGGCGCCGAGCACGTGAAGGTGTTCGGCGGGGGCGGCGGCGTGATCGTCCACGAGGAGATCGCGCGGCTGTCCGGGGCCGGCGTCCGAATCTTCTCGCCCGAGGACGGGCACCGGCTCGGCCTGCCCGGAATGATCAACGAGCTGGTGCGCGACTGCGACGCCGACCTCGCCGCCGAACCCGTCCCGGTGGAGGCGGTGCTGGCGGGGGAGCGGCGCGCCCTCGCCCGCGCCCTCACCTGCCTGCAGGCGGGCAGGCTCGCCGAGGGCGACCGCGCCGCGCTCGCCGAGGCGGCGGCAGGGCGGAACGTCCCCGTCCTGGGGATCACCGGGACCGGCGGCTCCGGGAAGTCGTCGCTCACCGACGAGCTGGTGCGGCGGCTCCGCGTCGACCAGCGGGACCGGCTCCGCGTCGCGGTTCTGGCCGTCGACCCCACCCGGCGGCGCGGCGGCGGCGCGCTGCTCGGCGACCGGATCAGGATGAACGCCCTCGACGGCGACCGCGTGTTCTTCCGCTCGCTGGCGACGCGGGGCGCGCGCGAGCTGCCCGGCGGCGTCGAGGAGATGATCACCGCGTGCAAGGCCGCCGGGTTCGACCTGGTCGTCCTGGAGACGCCCGGCATCGGGCAGGGCGACGCCGCGATCGTGCCGCTGGTCGACGTCTCGCTGTACGTGATGACGCCCGAGTTCGGCGCGGCGTCCCAGCTGGAGAAGATCGACATGCTCGACTTCGCGGACGTGGTGGCGATCAACAAGTTCGAGCGGCGCGGCGGCGCGGACGCGCTGCGGGACGTGTCCCGGCAGCTCGTCCGCAACCGTGAGGCGTTCGGGCGGCGGCCCGAGGACATGCCCGTGTTCGGCACCAGCGCGGCCACGTTCGACGACGACGGCGTCACCGCCCTCTACCAGCACCTTGGCGGGCTCCTCGGGGAGCACGGGCTGGAGCTGGAGGACGGCGCCCTACCCGAGATCTCCACGAAGGTCTCCACGGGCGCCGCGGCGGTCATCCCGACCGGCCGCGTGCGGTACCTGTCCGACATCGCCGAGACGGTGCGCGGCTACCACGCCCGCACCGCCGAGCAGGTGGCGGCCGTCCGGCGCGTGCAAAGGCTGGACGAGGTGCGCGCCGAGCTGGCGGACGCGTCCGAGGTCGAAGGGCTCCTGGAGAAGGCGCGCCGCGACGTGGCCCCGGAGAACGCCGAGCTGATCGAGGGCTGGCCGGCGCTCGTGGAGTCGTACTCGGGCGACGAGCAGGTCGTCCGCGTCCGCGACCGGGAGCTCCGCACCCGGCTGACGCGCGAGTCCCTGTCGGGCAACCGGATCCCGCGCGTGGCGCTGCCGCGCTTCACCGACCACGGCGAGCTGCTGAGGTTCCTGAGGAACGAGAACCTGCCGGGGCGTTTCCCGTTCACCGGCGGCGTGTTCCCGTTCAAGCGCGACAACGAGGACCCCGCGCGCATGTTCGCGGGGGAGGGCGACCCGTTCCGGACCAACCGGCGCTTCAAGCTGCTGTCGGAGGGCCAGCCCGCGACCCGCCTGTCGACGGCGTTCGATTCGGTCACCCTGTACGGGCGCGACCCGGACGAGCGCCCCGACGTCTACGGCAAGGTCGGCACCTCCGGCGTGTCGATCGCCACGCTGGACGACATGAAGGCGCTGTACGACGGGTTCGACCTGTCGTCGCCGACGACGTCGGTGTCGATGACGATCAACGGCCCCGCGCCCACGATCCTGGCGTTCTTCCTCAACACCGCCATCGACCAAGGGCTCGACGCCTTCTACGAGGAGCACGGGCGCGAGCCGTCCAAGGACGAGGCCGCCGAGATCCGCGCGCGTGTGCTGTCCACCGTGCGCGGCACCGTGCAGGCCGACATCCTCAAGGAGGACCAGGGGCAGAACACCTGCATCTTCTCCACCGAGTTCTCCCTGCGGATGATGGGCGACATCCAGGAATGGTTCATCGCCAACGGGGTCCGCAACTTCTACTCGGTGTCCATCTCCGGCTACCACATCGCCGAGGCCGGGGCGAACCCCATCAGCCAGCTCGCGTTCACGCTCGCCAACGGGTTCACCTACGTCGAGTCGTACCTGGCGCGCGGCATGGACGTCGACGACTTCGCGCCCAACCTGTCGTTCTTCTTCTCCAACGGCATGGACCCCGAGTACAGCGTCCTCGGACGCGTCGCCCGCCGCATCTGGGCCGTGGCCATGCGCGACCGGTACGGCGCCAACGAGCGCAGCCAGAAGCTCAAATACCACGTGCAGACGTCCGGCCGTTCCCTGCACGCGCAGGAGATGGACTTCAACGACATCCGCACGACGCTTCAGGCCCTCATCGCCATCTACGACAACTGCAACAGCCTCCACACCAACGCCTACGACGAGGCCGTCACCACGCCGACGGCGGAGTCGGTGCGGCGGGCGCTGGCGATCCAGCTCATCATCAACCGCGAGTGGGGCCTGGCGATGAACGAGAACCCGCTGCAGGGGTCGTTCGTCATCGACGACCTCACCGACCTGGTCGAAGAGGCGGTCCTGGCGGAGTTCGACCGCATCAGCGAGCGCGGCGGCGTCCTCGGCGCGATGGAGACCGGCTACCAGCGGGGCCGCATCCAGGACGAGTCGATGCTCTACGAGCAGCGCAAGCACGACGGCTCGCTGCCGATCGTCGGCGTCAACACGTTCCGCGCCCCGGGGGCCGACGACGGGACGCCGGAGACGATCGAGCTGGCCCGCGCGACCGAGGAGGAGAAGCGGTCCCAGCTCGACCGGGTCCACGCCTACCAGGACGCGCACCGCGACGAGGCGCGGGAGGCGCTGTCCGCGCTCCAGGACGCGGCGCGGTCGGGGGAGAACGTGTTCGCGGTGCTGATGGACGCGGCCCGCGTGTGCAGCCTGGAGCAGGTCACCGACGCGTTCTTCGAGGTCGGCGGGCAGTACCGCCGCAACGTCTGACGCCCGATGAGCCCTCTCGACGACACCGGCGCCCCGGTCCCCGTCCCGGACCGGGTGCGCCGCGTCGTGTCGATCGTCCCGTCCCTGACCGAGAGCGTCGCCGTCACCGCGCCGGGCCTGCTGGCGGGGGCCACGGACTGGTGCACCCACCCGGCGGGTCTGGACGTGCCGCGCGTCAGGGGGACCAAGAACCCCGACCTGGAGCGGATCGCGGAGCTGCGGCCCGACGTCGTCCTCGGCAACACCGAGGAGAACCGCCCCGCCGACGTCGGCGCGATGCGCGCCGCGGGGATCCCGGTGTGGATGACGGAGATCCGCACCGTGGACGAGGCCCTCTCGTCCCTGCGGCGCATGCTCACCGAGGCATGCCGGGTCCCGGTGCCGGGCTGGCTGGACGAGGCGTCCCGCGTCTGGGCGGGCGTCGCGCCGGGCGCCCCCCGCGCGGCCGTCATCCCGGTCTGGCGGCGGCCGTGGATGGTCGTCGGCCGCGACACCTTCACCGGCGACGTCCTGTCCCGCCTGGGCGTGTCCAACCTCTACGGCGGCCACCCCGAGCGCTACCCGAAGGTCCCCCTCGACGAGCTGAACGCGGCCGGCGCCGACCTGGTCGTCCTGCCGGACGAGCCCTACCGGTTCACCGAGGAGGACGGCCCCGAGTCGTTCCCCGGCATCGACGCCGCGCTCGTCGACGGCCGGTACCTCACCTGGTACGGCCCGTCCCTCGCGGCCGCCCCGGGCGAGCTGGCGCGGGCGCTCGCCGCCGCCCGGACCTACTGATCTCCGCCCTGGCCGCCGCCGGCGGGCCCGCGCGCGAACATCGCCTCCACGCAGGCCGCCATGCGCTCGTCCAGCTCCTCCGGCGGCAGCTCGATCTCCCGCGCCAGGTGCTCGCGCAGCAGCGTGTACCCGTAGATCGTCGACGCGATCGCCGCCTGGACGGCCGCCACGTCCGGCACCGGCAGCTCGCCCCGCCCGGCTTCCGCGGCGAGGTCCTCCCGGCCCGCGCCCCGGTTGAGCAGGACCCGGGGCCGGTCGTCGCCGTCCAGCACCAGCAGCGACGCCAGGACGACCGGCTCCGGGTTGCGCAGGCTCGTCCAGAACAGCCGCGACAGCCGCCTGCGCAGCGGGAGCCCCGCCGCGTCCACCGCGTCCTCGGCGTTCGGCCGGGACCGGTGGAACAGCGCCGAGCGCAGCAGCGCCCGCCGCGACCCGAAGTACTGGTAGACCAGCCCGCGGTTGACCCCGGCCGCGTCGGCGACCTCCCGCAGGTTCAGCCCGGCGAGGACGCCGCCGCGCCGCAGCAGCGCGATCGCCGCCGCGCGCAGCGACTCCTCGGTCGCCTCCCGGTCGCGCGCCGGGCCGTCCCTGCGCGCCGTCCGCGGTGACGTCACGCCCGCGGGCCGCCGGCGACGTAGATGACCTGCCCGGACACGAACGAGGCGTCGTCGCCGACGAGGAACGCGACCGTCCCGGCGATGTCCTCCGGGGTGCCGACGCGCCGGACGGGGATCTCCTTGGCGGCGGCGGCCTTGAAGTCCTCGAACTCCACGCCCACGCGGGCGGCGGTCGCGGCCGTCATCTCCGTCGCGATGAACCCGGGCGCGATCGCGTTGGCGGTCACGCCGAACCTGCCCAGCTCGATCGCCAGGGTCTTGGTGAAGCCCTGGAGGCCCGCCTTGGCCGCCGAGTAGTTGACCTGCCCGCGGTTGCCGAGCGCCGACACCGACGACAGGTTGACGATGCGTCCCCACCCGGCCTTCGTCATGTGCTCCTGGGCGGCGCGGCTCATCAGGAACGAGCCGCGCAGGTGCACCGACATGACCGTGTCCCAGTCGTCGTCGGACATCTTGAACAGCAGGTTGTCCCGGGTGACCCCGGCGTTGTTCACCAGCACGACCGGCGGGCCCAGCTCTGCCGCCACGCGCGCGACGGCGGCCGGGACCTGCCCGGAGTCGGAGACGTCCACGCCGACGGCGAGGGCCTCCCCGCCGTTCTCGCGGATCTCCGCCACGGTGCCGGCGCAGGCGGCCTCGTCGAGGTCGCAGACCGCGACGGCGAAGCCCTCCCGGGCGAGCCGGACGGCGGTGGCGGCGCCGATGCCGCGCGCCGCGCCCGTGACGATGGCGACGCGAGAGTCCGTCATCTCCCTGCCCCTCTCAGACCTGGATGTCCTTGGCGATGATGGTCTTGAGCACCTCGCTGGTGCCGCCGTAGATGCGGGCGACCCGGGCGTCGGCGTACAGCCGCGCGATCGGGTACTCCAGGATGTAGCCGTAGCCGCCGTGCAGCTGGAGGCACTTGTCGACGACGCGGCCCTGCACCTCGGTGCAGAACAGCTTGCACACGGCGGCGTCGGCGGGGGTGAGCTCCCCGGCGTCGAGGGCCTCGATGCAGCGGTCGACCAGCGAGCGGGCCGCCTCGACCTCGGTGGCGCACTCGGCGAGGACGAACTTGGTGTTCTGGAACGACGACACGGTCTTGCCGAAGACCGTCCGGTCCTGGACGTACCTGCGCGCGAACTCCACGGCCGCGGCGGCGGACGCGTAGGAGCTGGTCGCGATGCCGAGCCGCTCCTCGGCGAGGTTGTGCGTCAGGTACTCGAACCCGCGGCCCTCCTCGCCGAGCAGGTCCTCGGCCGGGACGCGGACGTCGGTGAACGACAGCTCGGCGGTGTCGGAGCTGCGCAGCCCGATCTTCTCCAGCTTGCGGCCGACCGCGTAGCCCGCGCTGCTCGTGTCCACCGCCAGGATCGACAGGCCGGCCCGGCGGTTCTCCGGCGTGGCCGGCGACGTGCGCGCCACGACCAGGACCCGGTCGGCGAGGACCCCGCCGGTGATGAACGTCTTGGCGCCGTTCAGGACGTAGTGGTCGCCGTCGAGCCGGGCGGTGGTCTGCATGCCGGCGAGGTCGGAGCCGGTGCCGGGCTCGGTCATCGCGATGGCCGTCATCATCTCGCCGGAGACGAACGGCGGCAGCCAGCGCTTCTTCTGCTCCTCCGACCCGTACTTCAGCAGGTAGGGCAGGACGAGGTTGACGTGCACGCCGTAGCCGCCGAAGCTCACCCCGGCCCGGGCGCACTCCTCGGAGACCACTGCCTGGTACTTGAAGCTGGTCTCGCCCGCGCCGCCGTACTCCTCGGGCACCTGGACGCCGAACACGCCGAGCTCGCCGAGCTTGTTGTAGAAGCCGCGCGGCGGATGGCCGGCGTCCTCCCACTCGCCGTAGACGGGCGCGACCTCCGCCTCGATGAAGGCCCGGATCATCTCCCGGAAGGCCTCATGGTCCTCGTTGAACACGGTGCGCCGCACGCTCTGGCCCCTTTCGCCGCACAACTAGCAGAACGCTAACTTAACTCGAATCGATTTCTAGAATCAAATACGAGCAGGGCGTTCCGCGGCCGCGCGGCGGCCGGACCGGGCGGCCGGGGTCAGCAGTCGGGCTCGCAGACCCGCTGGGACAGCGCCTTGAGGAAGAAGGACTGGACCTGCCCCGGCGTCTGCGCCACGTACGCGTCGCCCTTCGTCGCCCGCGCGATCCGCCGCAGCTCGTCGGCGTCCACGCCTTCGCCGATGCCGAACATGTTGATCTGGACGGGGCGTTCGGGGTCGTACGCGCGGCGTATGCGGTCCAGCGTCTCCGCCAGCGAGGGGCCTTCCCGGTCCTCGTTCTTCCCGTCCGTCCACAGCAGGACCGAGTTCACGTACTCCGGCTTGTAGGTCCGCTTCATGTGGTCGAACGCGGCGATGGCGGTCTCGTACAGGCCGGTGCCGCCGTGCTCCTTGACCCTGGTCCGGGCGAACGCGCTCAGCACGAGCTGGCGCCGGGTGGCCGAGCCGAGCCGCTCGGCCAGCGGCCCCACGCTCACGAGCTCCCGCCAGTCCCGCTCTCCCTCCAGCTCCGTGGAGAACACCCACTGGCCGAGTTCGCTGTCGTCCGGCAGCAGGGACAGACCGTTCTGCGCCGTGCGGATCGTGGACTGCAGGCGGGTGATACCGGGCCCGATCCTCCGGTCCATGGACCCGGAGATGTCGATGATGCTCAGCATCCGGATGCTCAGCGAGAGCTGCGCCCACTGCTGCATGGTGCGCCCGACCTCCGCCGCGGACGCCGGGGGCAGCGCCTTCGGCGCGGTCCTGCTCAGCCCGGTCCGCCCGGAGAACGCCGCCGGCGCGGCGCCGTCGGGCGTGCGGAAGCCCAGCCCGTGCACGTCGTCGCGGGTGGCGTCGCCGGCCAGCTCCCTGCGCAGCAGCCGCGCCGCGTCCAGCTCGGCCGGGTCCCCGGACAGGACGGTGACCGGGTGGTCGAGGAAGATCGTGCCCTCGGCCGGGTAGACGGCGACGGCGTTCTCCGGGGAGCGTTTCGCGTTGTGGGCGAACACCGCCTGCTCCGGCGCCAGCGCGACCGGGTGGCGTTCTCCCGCGTCCTGGCCGAACTCGGCGAACCCCGCCTTGACGGACACCGCGACCCCCTCCCGGATCGTCCGCACCACGCCGGTGAACAACGCCTGGCCCTGCGGGTCCTCGGACAGCAGCGCGCTGGCCAGCATCAGCGTGGCCATGCCGGTCGCGGTGCCGTCGGGGTCGGGGACCCGCAGCCGGAACAGCCGCGGCGGGATCGCGCTCTCCGCGGGCGCGCCATCGGCCCCCTGCTCGGCGTTCGCCGCCGTCCCGGCCGCGGCCAGGAGCTCCTTCCAGGACGGCTGCGCGGGCGCGCCGAGGTCGCGCAGCCGTGCGGCGAGCCCGCTCGGCATCGCGGGCACGACCGGGGTCGAGGCCATCCCGCCGAGGCCGGTGAGGCCCGCGGCAGCCCCGGCCCGCCCGGATCCCTCGACGAGCCTGGTCCACAGGGACGAGTCGGGGATCCAGACGTCCGGCCGCTCGGTGACGCCGGCGACGCCCTTGCCCGACAGCAGCGTCGCGACCGCGGCCGGCTCGGCGGACCGCACGCGGGCCTGGGCGCACCTGCCGGCGACGCGGTTGCGGTCGTCGTTGAAGCGTTCCGCGGCCCGGGTCACCGCGGGGGCGATGTCCGGCGCCGCGGCCACGCTGATCGTGAGCGCGTCCTCGCCGGAGCAGTCGTCGCCCGCCCAGGTGATCGCGTACGCGCCGGCGCCCGTCAGCAGGACCAGCGCGACCGCGCCGGCCAGCGGGCCGAGCAGGACGCCGCCGATCCGCCTCGGCGGCCGGGGCCCTCGGCGGCCCGGCCCGGCGGCGGCGTGCGCCGGGCCGGTGGGACGGGACGGGCGGCCGACGGCCGCGCCGGGGGCCGGGGGACCGCCCGGCGGCCCGGACGCGGAGGAGGGCACATGGCCCGGGTAGGAGGCGCCGAGGAAGGTGTAGGGGACGTCGGGGTCGCCGGTCTCCGGCGGGGTCCGGGGTGCCCACTCGGGCACGTCGTCGTGTCCGCTCATCGCCGATCTCCGTTTCCCGGGCGGGGGCGCCGGGGCGTGGCGCGCCGCTTGGTGACAGCCGCCCTGTGAGACACATAGAGGAAGTGTTTCAGCAGGATCACGTGTGATGTTCGTCTCATCGGCGTCTTCCGTCAAGTGTTCCGGCGGCTCAGGTCCGGACGCGGGCCCGGCCGCGGCGGGGCCACCCTCCGGGCGCGGGGCCGGTGTCATCGCCGAGGAGGAGTAGGCGGCGCCGCTCAGGAGTACGCAGGGCGCCCGGGAATGGATCGGACCCCGTCCAGGTCGTTCTGACGGACCGTGCGCGGCCGGAAACGCCGTGCTCTACACGGATTCGGGGGAGAAAGGTTCGGTCCGGTCGGGTTTCGGGTCGTGGCCGGAGCAGGCCACCGCCGGGGGTTGCTTTCCCGCGCGGATGTGCTTCGGGGCGGAGCCGGCCGTCAAGGGCGGTTCATCGGCGCCCCGGGGGAGTTCCAGGAGAAGACCCCGGACATGAAAAGCGGCGCCGGGTGGATACGGGGGCAATCCACCCGGCGCCGCATCATCGGTGTTCCGACGGGGGCCCGGAACACCGGCACGGGCGCTCCGACGGGGGACCAGAGCGCCGGTACAAATCGTACACCGAAACCCCCCGCGGTTAGTCAAGAGAATGTCACGACCCGATTTCCGGTCGCTGTCCGGAAACCGGCTTGTGTTCCCGGTCGCCGGGATCGTCCCTCCGGTCGCCGAAGGACGCGGGGGCGGTCGGCTCCCGTCCGCCGTTCGCGAAGACCACCGCGACGTACGGCAGGATGAGCGCCCCGGCCACGAGGACGATCGCCAGCCACGCCGGAGCCCCGGCCACGGCGGCGAGTATGGCGCCCACGAAGCACACCGTCCGGACCCCCATGGACACCAGGTAGCGCCGCTGGCGGTGGCCGATGTCCTCGGACATCGGGCGGGGAGCGTCGGTGACCGTGTAGACCTCCGGCTCCCGATCGTGATTGGGCTTCACGATTCCAAGGTAAGCCCATGGGGTCCGGCTGGCGACAGCAGTACGGGTCAAGACATCGGAGGAAACGAGATGACCGATCGCACGTACCGGGTGACGGAGATCGTGGGGACCTCGCCGGAGTCGCTGGAGACGGCGATCCGCAACGGCGTCAGGCGCGCCTCGCAGACCCTGCGCCACCTGGACTGGTTCGAGGTGACCGAGGTCCGCGGCCAGATAGAGGACGGCGAGGTCGCCCACATGCAGGTCACCATGAAGGTCGGCTTCCGGCTGGAGGACGCCTGAGCCCGGCGGGCCCGCCCCCGAGAGGGCGGGCCCCAGGCACGGCCACGGACGACGCCGAGCGAAGCTCGTCCTCGGGACGGTGGCCTCAGGACGCCTGCGACACCGTCGACATGTTGAAGTCGGCGACGCGCAGCGGCGGCA
This sequence comes from Actinomadura sp. KC345, assembly GCF_004348515.1. Classification (GTDB taxonomy): domain Bacteria; phylum Actinomycetota; class Actinomycetes; order Streptosporangiales; family Streptosporangiaceae; genus Spirillospora. The sequence continues at coordinate 21,252 of NZ_SMKH01000030.1, forward strand.
TGGCGGCGCGGGTGAAGTAGTCGGACCACTCGCGCGGCAGCGTCGGGCCGGTCTCGCCGACCTCGGTGAGGCGTGACAGCAGGTCGACGGGGCTCTCGTTGAACCTGAAGTTGTTCACCGCGCCGACGACCTCGCCGTCCTCGACGAGGTAGACGCCGTCGCGGGTGAGGCCCGTCAGCAGGAGGCTCTGCGAGTCGACCTCGCGGATGTACCACAGGCACGTCAGCAGCAGCCCGCGCTCGGTGCGGGCGACCATCTCCTCCAGCGTCGCGCCGCCGCCCGGCCCGGTCATCGCCAGGTTGTCGACCGGCGGGGTGAGCGGCAGCCCCGTGCGCTCGGCGGAGTGCCGCGTCTGGATGAGGGAGGCGAGGTCGCCGCCGCTGATCCAGTCGGTGGCGCCCAGCGCGAGGCCGTTGTCGAACACCGACGACTCGCGGCTGGAGGCGTGCGCGACGACGAACGGGGCGCACTCCATGCCCGCGGCGGCGGGGTCGCTGGACAGCGTGACGGGCAGGTTCGCGAGCCGCTCGCCGACGCGGGTGCCGCCGCCGGGGGCGCTGAACACCGTCCGGCCGTCCTGCGCGTCCTGGGAGCCCGCCGACCAGTACAGGTAGATCATCAGGTCGGCGACGGCGGACGGCGGCAGGATCGTCTCGTACCGCCCGGCGGGCAGGTCCACGCGCCGCTCGCCCCACTCCAGCCGCCTGGCCAGGTCGCCGGTCAGCGCGGGGACGTCGACGTCGGTGAAGTCGCGGGTGCCGACGCCCGCCCACGCCGAGCCGCCGGCGCCCTTGGCGTTGAGCTCCAGCAGCCCGGTCGGCTGGTCGTGGCGCAGCCGCAGCCCCGCGGAGCTGCCCAGGAACGTCGAGGTGAGCATGTGGTTGGCGAACCCGTACAGGCGGCGGTCGCCGGCCTGCGCGGCGGCGAACGCCTCGCCCAGCGCCGGTGCGAACCCCTCGAACACGCCGATCCCCGTCTCGGCCGGGTCGTCGTCCCAGTCCGCCGAGGGCGGCCCCCCGGTGATCAGGGGCGCGGCGTCCTCGGCGGCCTCGGCGCCGGCGGCGTCGGCCTCGGCGGCGCGCACCAGGTCCTCGATGCCGTCCGCGGTGACGGCCGACCGCGACACCACCCCGGTGGCGACGCCGCCGGGGGTGTCGCGCAGCGCGATGACGGTGAGGCGGCTGGAGCGGGTCACGCCGTTGGTGGTGAGCGTGTTGCCCGCCCACCGCAGGTTCGCGGTGCTCGCCTCGTCGGCGATGACGATGCAGTCGTCCGAGCGCGACAGCGACAGCGCCCGCTCGACGGCCTCCTGCGGCCCGGTGGTCGTCACTGTCCGGCCTCCTTCAGGGCGTTGAGGATGTTGACGCCGCGGAACAGCGCCGACGGGCAGCCGTGGCTGACCGGTGCGACCTGCCCCGGCTGGCCCTTGCCGCAGTTGAACGCGCCGCCGAGCACGTACGTCTGCGGCCCGCCGACCGCCTCCATGGAGTTCCAGAAGTCGGTGGTGGTGGCCTGGTAGGCGACGTCGCGCAGCTGCCCGGCGAGGCGGCCGTTCTCGATCCGGAAGAACCGCTGCCCGGTGAACTGGAAGTTGTAGCGCTGCATGTCGATCGACCAGCTCTTGTCGCCGACGATGTAGATGCCGCGCTCGACGCCGGAGATCAGCTCGTCGGTGGACGGGCCGCCCTCGGCGGGCCGGAGCGAGACGTTCGCCATCCTCTGGAGCGGCATGCTGGACGGCGCGTCGGCGAACGCGCAGCCGTTGGAGCGCTCGGCGCCGGTGAGGCGGGCGATGCGGCGGTCGGTCTGGTAGCCGGTGAACAGCCCGCCGGTGACGATGTCGAACGACTGCGTCCGCACGCCCTCGTCGTCGTAGCCGATCGTGGCCAGTCCGTGCTCGGCGGTGCGGTCCCCGGTGATGTTCATGACCGTCGAGCCGTACCGCAGGTTCCCGAGCTTGTCCGGGGTCGCGAACGAGGTGCCTGCGTAGGCGGCCTCGTAGCCGAGCGCCCGGTCCAGCTCGGTGGCGTGCCCGATCGACTCGTGGATCGTCAGCCAGAGGTTGGACGGGTCGACGACGACGTCGTACACGCCCGCCTCGACCGACGGCGCGGCGAGCTTCTCGGCGAGCAGTTCGGGGATGCGGGCGAGTTCGCCGTCCCAGTCCCAGTGCTCGCCCGACAGCCACTCCCACCCGTACCCGGCGGGCGGCGCGAGCGTGCGCATCGTGTCGAAGAGGCCGCCGGAGAGGCCCACCGCGTTCACGACCGGATGCAGCCGGACGCGCTGCTGGGTGGTGACGGTCCCGGCGAGGTCGGCGAAGAACTTGTTCTCCTTGACCTGCAGCAGCGTCGCGTCCACGTGGTCGACGCGGTCGTCGCCGAGGAGCCGGCGGCTCCAGCCCGACAGCAGCGCCACCTTGTCCGCGGTCGGCACGTCGAACGGGTCGGTCTCGTACGCCGAGACCCACGTGCGCTCGCCGTGCACGGGTTCGGGGGCCAGCTCGATGGGCTCGCGGTTGACGGCCCTGGCGACCGCGGCGACGTCGACGGCCCGGGCCGCGATGCGGGCGGCCCCCTCGGGCGTCAGGTCGATGCCGGCGGCGAAGCCCCAGGTGCCGTCCTTGACGACGCGGACCGACAGGCCGACGTCGTCGGCGTCCAGCGCGGTCTCCAGCGCGGCGTCGTGCAGGCGGAGGGTCTGGCTGCGGATGCGCTCCAGGCGGAAGTCGGCGTGCTCGGCGCCCAGCTCCCGGGCCCGGGACAGCGCCGCGTCGGCCAGCGTGCGAAGCGGCAGCGCGGTGAAGGCGGGATCGATTTCATGCACGCTTGGGAACCTACCCGCCGCGCCCGGGAGGGGACCCGAACAAACACGGGTGAGCGGATCTTGTCGGTTCGGCACATCCGCACGGTGCCGGAAGGCCGCTAGTGTCGTGCGCTGTCATCACCGAACAGCCAACGAGAGGGTCGCGATGAGTCGCTCTGTCCTCGTCACCGGGGGGAGCCGGGGCATCGGCCTGGCGATCGCCCGAGAGCTCGCCGCCGCGGGCGACGCGGTCGCCGTCACCTACCGGTCCGGCGAGCCGCCCGAGGGACTGTTCGGCGTGCGCTGCGACGTGACGAGCGCCGAGGACGTCGACGCCGCCTTCGCCAAGGTCGAGGCCGAGCAGGGACCGGTCGAGGTGGTGGTCGCCAACGCCGGGATGAACAAGGACACCCTGCTGGCGATCATGAGCGAGGAGTCGTTCACCTCCGTGCTCGACACCAACCTGACCGGCGCGTTCCGCGTCGCCAAGCGCGGTGTGAAGGCCATGATGCGCAAGCGCAAGGGCCGCATCGTGCTGATCTCCTCGGTCGTCGGCCTGATGGGCTCGCCCGGGCAGGCCAACTACGCCGCCTCCAAGGCGGGCATGGTCGGGTTCGCGCGGTCCCTGGCCCGGGAGCTGGGCTCGCGGGGCATCACGGTGAACGTGGTCTCGCCCGGGTTCGTCGACACCGACATGACGCAGGCGCTCACCGAGGACCAGCAGAAGGGCATCCTGTCCGCGATCCCGCTGGGGCGGATGGCGGAGCCGGACGAGGTCGCCAAGGCCGTGCGGTTCGTGGCGAGCGAGGACGCCGCCTACATCACCGGGGCCGTGATCCCGGTCGACGGCGGCCTGGGAATGGGGCACTGACGGGCATGGGGATCCTCGAAGGCAAGCGCATCCTGGTCACCGGCGTCCTGACCGACGCCTCGATCGGCTTCCACGTCGCGCGGGTCGCGCAGGAGGAGGGCGCCGAGGTGGTGCTGACCGCCTACCCGCGCCCGACGCTCACCGCCAGGACCGCCAAGCGGCTCCCGTCCGGCCCCGACTCCCCGCCTCCGGTGATCGAGCTGGACGTGATGAACACCGAGCAGCTCGACGCCCTCGCCGGGAACCTGCGCGACAGCGGGTTCGACCGCCTGGACGGCGTCGTCCACGCGATCGGCTTCGCGCCGCAGACCGCCCTCGGCGGCAACTTCCTGGAGACGCCCTGGGAGGACGTGGCGACCGCCGTGCACGCCTCGACGTACTCGCTGAAGGCGCTGACGATGGCGTGCCTGCCGCTGATGGAGGACGGCGGCTCGGTCGTCGGCCTGGACTTCGACGCGACCAAGGCGTGGCCCGTGTACGACTGGATGGGCGTGGCCAAGGCCGGCCTGGAGTCGTGCTCCCGCTACCTGGCCAAGTACCTGGGCCCGCGCGGCATCCGGGTGAACCTGGTCGCCGCCGGCCCGCTGGCCACGATGGCGGCCAAGAGCATCCCCGGCTTCGAGGGCATGACCGACATGTGGCCGAAGGCGGCACCCCTCGGCTGGGACATCAAGGACAGCGACCCCACCGCCCGCGCCTGCGCCGCCCTCCTCTCCGACTGGTTCCCGGCCACCACCGGCGAGATAGTCCACGTGGACGGCGGCCTCCACGCCATCGGCGGCGTCGATTGAACGGCCACCGCCTTGTCGGCCACCGCCTTCAGGTGGTGATCAAGTACGCCGGTGCCGCAGGCCGCGGGACAGGACGCTGAGGTTGAGGGCGCCGACGGCGCCCGCGGCGCCTGCCGCGGCGGCGACCAGGAGCATGCGGCCGTCGTCCCGCTGCGAGGCGGCGACGGGGGAGACGAGGCGCGTCCGCGGTCCGGCGACGGTGCGGGCCTGGGGGTCCTGGTAGGCGTTCGGGTCCGCCGCGATCTCGGGGGTCGGCAGGACGCCGGGCAGGCCGGGCGTGGTGGCCGGCGCGTTCTCCGAGTACGGTTGCGGGACCCGCGAGCCGGTCATGGTGGCCGGCGGGGCGGGCGCGCCGCCGCCGCTCGGGGCGGAGGCCGGCGTGCGCGGCCGCCTTGCCGGGGCCTTGGACGTCCTCTTCCCCGTGTTCTTGCTCGCGGTGGTCTTCTTGGTGGTCTTGGACTGGGTCGGCTTCGGGGTGGGCGTCGGCGTCTTCGGTGTGAGCGCCTCGCGCATGTTCCCGAGGTTGCACTTCCAGTTCTCGATCGTGGTCTCCGGGTCGACGCCCTTCTTGCAGACCTCGGCCGCCGCGGCCTGGGACGCCGGGGCGGCCAGCAGAAGGACGAGCGCACCCGCCGAGACCGCCGCGGAAGCCGTACCGACCCGCCTGACCCGATGAGGCATGTGGCCCCTCCCACCCCGTGATAAGCGTCTGCTGACTCTGCTGACATCGTGTCCCATACGGGCCTGCCGGTAAACCGCGACACGGGGGTTTCTTTACCTCGCCGTGGACTCAGTGGGCCACCAGTTTCGCGAGCCTGGTCCGCCGCCCGGCCGTGCCGTTCTCGCGGACCGTCCTGGCCAGTGCCGGGCCGGCCGCCTGGACGACCGACAGGTGCCGGAGGGCCAGCCCGAACGCGGTGGCCACCAGCGGCCGCGACAGGCCCTCCGGCGACATGACCGCGACCACGGCGGGCCTGCGGGTGCCGCGGGCCTGCGCGACCGTCACGGCCCAGCCGTGCCGCAGCCGGGACGTCTCCGCCGGGGCGACGACCGCCCGGCCGCCGGGGAACTCGACGTCCAGCCCGTGCGGGCCGCCGCCGGTCACCACACCGGTCTCGCCGGGCGCGGCCTGGGGGAGCGGCGCGGCGGCGACCACCCGGTCGCCGGGGTCCATCCCGCCGAACCTGCCGGGCCCGGGGTTCAGCCGCTCCTTGAGCGCCGCGTTGAGCGCCCGCGTGCCCGCCTCGCCGCCCGCGGCCGGGGCGACGACCTGGACGTCCTCGGCCGCGATCCCGAGCGCGCGGGGGATCGAGTCGGTGACGAGCTGGACGGCCCGGTGCACCGCCTCCCCGGGACCGGCGGCGGGCACGATCACGACCTCGCGGTCCGGGGCGTCCACGGCGGCCAGGTCGCCGCCGCGGACCGCCTCGGCGAGCGCGCCGAGGGGGCCGGACGGCGGCGCGGCGTCCAGGGTGACGACGGGGACCGTCTCGGACGCCTCCAGGTCGTCCAGCGGGCGGCCCGGCCCGGCGGGCGGCGGGGCGTCCGGCTCGGCGCACAGCACGAGATGCGCGCCGTCGGGGCACGCCTCGGCCAGGACCGCGCACAGCTCGACGTCGAGCACCGAGGCGTCCGCCACGATGACCAGGTCGAGGTCGAGGGGGTGGTGCTCGCCGCGGCCGTAGACGACGGCTCCCGGCGCGGAGGGCGGTTCGTCCCGCGGCTCCAGCAGCCGGTGCAGGCCGGCGACCGCGACGTCCGCGGCGCCCTCGGGAAGCGCGGCGGCCAGATCGGCGGCGGCGCGGTCGGTGGGCGCGGCCACGGCCGTCCGCACGCCCCGGCCCGCCGCCGCGGCGGCGATGCCGGTGACGGCGCGGGCGAGGTCGTCCGGCGTGCCGCGCAGGATGCTCACCCCGGTGCGCAGCGCGGCGGTGAGCGCGAGGGAGCGGTCCTCGGGCAGGCCGTCGCGCAGTTCCCCGACGGCCGCGTCCTCCAGCAGCGGCGCGGCGGTGAGCGTCAGCCGCTGGAAGCCCTCGGCCGCCGCCTCCTCCGCGAGCGCCCACCGCGCCGGGCCGAGCGTCTCCTCGGGTTCGGGCGGCTCGGCATCCTCGTCGAGGAACTCCTCGCCGAACTCGGGCTCCTCGGTGAGCGCGACGACCTCGGCCTCGTCCAGCGCGGCCTCCACGGCGCCCTGCGGGTCGGGGACCTGCGCGCGCTCCAGCTCGGCGACGACGTCGGCGGCGGGCGTGACCGTGTGGCCGCCGCGCGCGGCCTCGGTCAGCAGGTGCAGGACGAGCGCGCGGCCCCGCCGGGGGTCGTCGGGGCGGGCGTCCGGCCCGAGGAGGGCGCGGGCGAAATGGTCGGCCTGCCCGAGCCGGACGCCCGGGACGCGCAGCAGCCGCCACGGATCGGCGCGCAGCCCGGCGGCGGCGTCCGGGCCGAGCCGCGCGGCGGCAGCGGCGGCGAGCGCCGCGGGGACGCCCGTCGCGGAGAACAGCTCGGTGAGTGCCCGCAGGCCCTCCCGCGCGGACGGCGGCGGTTCCGGCGGCGCGGCGGGAGCGGAAGGAGCGGCCGGTGCGGGCTCGCGGGGCTCCCCGGCGCGGCGGCCGTCGAGGGCCTCGGCGGCGGCCTCGGCGGCGCGCATCGCCTCCGCGGCGCGGGCCGCCCGCTCGGCGGGGGTGGGTTCAGGGGTGTCGGTCACGGGCTTCCCGTCGCGGCTGATCGGGGTCGGCGGTGGTTCGTCCCGAGCGTGTCACGGGCCGGACGCGGTGTCGGAGACGTCGTCCAGCGCGCCGCGGATCTCGTTCGGCAGCGTCAGGTCCTCGCTGTCCAGGATGGCGCCGAGCTGCGCGGCGGTCCGGGCGCCCACGACCGGCGCGGCGACGCCCGCCCGGTCGCGGACCCAGGCGAGCGCGACGGCGAGGGGGGAGCGGCCGAGGCCCTCGGCGGCGGTCACCACCGACTCCACGATGCGGGCGCACTCCTCGTCGAGGTAGGGCTGGACGAACTCGGAGAAGTGCGGCGCGGCGGCGCGCGAGCCCGCGGGGATGCCGGTGCGGTACTTGCCGGTGAGCACCCCGCGGCCGAGCGGCGAGCACGGCAGCAGCCCCGCCCCCGCGTCGAGCGCGGCGGGCGCGACCTCGCGCTCGATGTCGCGGCGCAGCAGCGAGTACTCCAGCTGCGCGGACACGATCGGGGCGCGGCCCGGCCACGCCCGCTGCCAGGCGGCGGCCTTGGACACCTGCCAGCCCGCGTAGTTGGACACCCCGACGTAGCGGGCCCGGCCGGACGCGACCGCCTCGTCCAGCGCCGACAGCGTCTCCTCCAGCGGCGTGGCCGGGTCGTAGACGTGCAGCTGCCAGAGGTCGACGTGCTCCAGGTCCATCCGGTCCAGGGAGGCGTCCAGCGCGCGGAGCAGGTGGCGGCGGGAGCCGTCGTAGCGGCCGTTCGGCCGGATCGCCGCCTTCGTCGCGATGACGAGGCCGTCCCGGTCGACCGCCTCGCGGAGCAGGTGGCCGAGGATCCGCTCGCTGTCGCCGTCGTTGTAGACGTCGGCGGTGTCCACCAGCGTGCCCCCGGCCTCGACGAACGCGGCGAGCTGCGCGGCGGCCTCGTCCGGGTCGGTGTCCTGCCCCCAGGTCATGGTGCCGAGGCCCAGCCGGGACACCAGCAGCCCGCTCCGCCCGAGGTGACGCTCCTTCATAGGCGGTCAATGTAGCGGTCCGCGGCGGGCGCGCGAGAAGCGGGCGATCACGCCGCGCGGATTCGCGCCCGGCGCAAAGATCCTGGTGACATCTATTGCCGGGACCTCCGCACGGCTAAAGTCTGCGCCCATGGCGCCACCCCCGTTCTCGATGTACTCACCGAAGACGCCGGACGGCGACGGGCCGCACGTGGCGCCGGTGTTCGGCGCAGGTCCCGGCGACGACCCCGGTTACCTCGCCTCCCTGGGCCGCGGCACCGAGCTCGGCCGCATGCGGGTGATGATGGTCTTCCTGCTTGCCGCGCCCGTCCTGATCCTGGGGATCACGCCGCTGATCGTGCAGGGCGGCGAGAACGCCCCGCTCTGGTCCTACCTTCCGCTGGTGCCCGCGGCACTGGGCGCGCTGGCGGTCGGCCCGCGCACCCCGCGTGCGATGGCCCCGGGCGCCGACCCGGAGACGGCCGCGCGGACCGCGCTGATGATGTTCCGGCAGGCGGTGCTGCTGCGGTTCGCGCTGGCCGAGGGCGTGATCCTGATGGGGCTGCCGCTGGCGATGGCCGGGCGGAGCGAGCTGGTCTTCGTCGCCGGGTTCGCCGCCGGCTACCCGCTGCTGGTCTGGCTCGCGCTGCCGACCCGCGGCGGCGTGGAGCGCCTGCGGCGCCGCCTGGAGTCGCGGGGCGCCGAGTCGCACCTGTGGGCGGTCCTGCTGGCCGCCCCTCCCTCCGCCGGCGACGCGTCCGCCGACGACGCGCCGCCGGGCGGCGGCACGCCCGGCTAGAGCCAGCCGCTCTTGCGGAGCCTGCGGAACAGCAGCGTGCACACGACCGCCATCACGGCGAGGGCCAGCGGGTATCCGAAGGTCCAGTGCAGCTCGGGCATGTGGTCGAAGTTCATGCCGTAGATCCCGGCCATCGCCGTCGGCACCGCGATGATCGCGGCCCACGCGGAGATCTTGCGCATGTCCTCGTTCTGCCGTTTGCCGAGCAGCGCCAGGTGCGCGGTGAGGACGCTGTTGAGCAGCTCGTTGTGCGCGTCGACCTGCCCGTCCACGCGCAGCAGGTGGTCCTGCACGTCGCGGAAGTACTCGCGGGTGGAGCCGCACTCGGGGACGCGGCCCCTCACGATCTCCTGCATCACGGGGACGAGCGGGTCCTCGGCGCTCCGGAACTCCAGGACCTCCCGCTTGAGGGAGTAGATGTCGGCGGTGACGTCCCGCGCGCCCGTGTCGAACACGGCGCGTTCGAGCCCGATGATGTCGACCTCGACCTCGTGGACGACGAGGCCGTACTGGTCGACGACCTCGTCGCACACCGCGTACAGCACGGCGGTGGCGCCGTGCTTGAGCAGCTAGGGCGCGTCCTCCAGCCGCTGGCGGACGGGGCCGAGCGGGTTCCCGCCGCCGTGCCGGACGGTGACGACGAAGTCGCGGCCGAGGAACAGCATGATCTCGCCGACCTCGATGTCGGACGTCGTGTCGATGTAGGTGATCGTCTTCAGCACGATGAACAGCGTGTCGTCGTAGCGCTCCAGCTTGGGCCGCTGGTGGGCGGCGACGGCGTCCTCGGCGGCGAGCGGGTGCAGCCCCAGCTCCTCCTTGACGAGCTCGAACTCCTCCTCGTCGGGTTCGAACAGGCCGATCCACAGGAAGCACTCGCCGTTCTCCCGCGCGAGATCGAAGGCGTCGCTGATGTCGCCGTCGATGTCGTGGCGCTTCCCGCCCGCGTAGATGGCCTTGTCCACGATCACACGAGGCATTCTTCCGCATCGCGGCCGTGGTCGCCGCCGGTTGGGTGCCGGTCATCTCCTAGAGTGGCCGCTGTGACCACCCTTCTCCTGGTACGGCATGGCCTGACCGCGATGACCGGCCCCGTGCTGGCCGGCTGGACGCCCGGGGTCCGCCTCGACGAGCGCGGCCGCGCGCAGGTCGCCCGGCTCGCCGGCCGCCTGGCGCCGCTCCCGCTCGCCGCGATCGTGACCAGCCCCCTGGAGCGCTGCGCCGAGACCGCCGAGGCCGTCGCCGCCGGGCGCGGCGGCCCGGCCGGGAAGATCGAGACGGACGAGCGGTTCGGCGAGGTCCGCTACGGCGACTGGACGGGCCGCCCTCTCAAGGAACTCGCCGAGGAACCCCTCTGGCGGGTCGTGCAGGCCCATCCGAGCGCCGCGCGGTTCCCCGGCGAGGAGGGGGAGTCCCTCGCGGGCGCGCAGCACCGCGCCGTCACCGCCGTCCGCGACTGGAACGAGCGGATCGCCGCCGAGCACGGCCCGGACGCCCTCTACGCGGTGTGCAGCCACGGCGACATCATCAAGTCGGTCGTCGCCGACGCACTCGGCCTCCACCTGGACCAGTTCCAGCGGATCCAGGCCGACCCCGCGTCGCTGACCGTCATCCGGTACACCGAAACGCGCCCGTTCGTCGCCCGCGTCAACGACACCGGCGGCGATGTGGCCGGTCTCGTTCCCGAGCCGCCGGAGGAAGGTTCCGGGAAAGACGGACTCGGCCCGGGTGACGCGCCCGTGGGCGGCGGCGCGTAGGGTCGGTGTCATGCCCGTCATCTCCTACGACCCGCCGGAGCGTTTCGTCGCGGGCGCCGTCGGGCGGCCGGGCGACCGCGCCTTCTATCTGCAGGCGCGGTCCGGGCGCCGCGTCACCAGCGTCGGCCTGGAGAAGTTCCAGGTGACGCTGCTGGCCGAGCGGCTGGAGGAGCTCCTGGACGAGGTCCTGCGGCGCAGCGGCGGGGAGGCGCCGGTGCCCGCCGCGACCCCGTCGGAGCTCGCGGACGACGGCCCCCTCGACCAGCCGGTGGAGGAGGAGTTCAAGGTCGGCACGATGGCGCTGGCGTGGGACCCCGACGACGAGCAGGTCGTCATCGAGGCGCAGGAGGTCACCGAGTCCGAGGAGGACGCCGAGGTCGGCGAGGAGGATCCGGCCATCGCGGTGCTGCGGGTGCGGATCAGCGCCGCGCAGGCCCGCGCGTTCGCCGAGCGGGCCCTGAAGGTCGTGGCCGCCGGGCGCCCGCCCTGCCCGCTGTGCGGCCTGCCGCTCGACACCGAGGGGCACGTGTGCCCGCGCCAGAACGGATACCTCGGCTGACATGGCGCCCTCGACACCGTTCCCCCGGGCCGTCCGCGCGGACGGGTCCCGCCGGTCCCGGCGGGACGAGGAGGGCCCGCCGTGCCGGATCATGGACGGACCCGACGGGAGAATGAGCGCATGACGCAGTCCTCCCGGGACCGGGTGCCCGCGGACGGCGCGGGGCGGGGCGGGCCCGGACGCCGGGTCTCCCCCCGCGACGTGGACGCCGCCGAGGGGCTGCTGGCGGCCGGGCGGCTCGCCGTGGAGGGCCGGCTCGTCCAGGCGTCCAACGCCACGCTCTACTGCTCCGTCGACCTCGACGGGCTCACCGGCGCCTGCGTCTACAAGCCCGTCGCCGGGGAACGGCCGCTGTGGGACTTCCCGGACGGCACCCTCGCCGAGCGCGAGGTCGCCGCCTACGAGGTGTCCAAGGCCATGGGCTGGGGGACCGTCCCGCCGACCGTCCACCGCGACGGCCCGTACGGGCCCGGCATGGTGCAGCTGTGGGTCGAGCCCGACCCCGACATCGACCTGGTGGCCCTGTCCCGCTCCGACGACGAGGCGATCCGCCGCATGGCGGTGTTCGACGCGGTCGTCAACAACGCCGACCGCAAGATCGGGCACCTGCTGCCGCCCGGCGACGGCCACGTCTACGGCTGCGACCACGGCGTGTGCTTCTCCGCCGACTACAAGCTCCGCACCGTCCTGTGGCAGTGGCGCGGCAAGCCGCTGACCTCCGAGGCCCTGGAGGCCCTGGCCCGTGTGGACGAGGGCATCCGCGACGGCGCCCTCGGCGCCCGCCTGGCCGAGCTCCTCACCGCCGACGAGGTCGACGCCACCCGCCGCCGGGTGGAGCTGATGCTGAAGCACCGGATCCACCCCTACCCGCCGGAGGACTGGCCCGCCATCCCGTGGCCGCCCCTGTGACCCTGTGATCCCGTGAGCGGGGTCAGTGGTCGCGCAGGAGCGAGCCGGCGCCTTCGACGCGGTCCTCGATGCCGTTGTCGCGGAGCGCCATCCATCAGGTCGCGGCGTTGATGGCGATGACGGGCAGGCCCAGCCACCGCTCGGCCTCGTCGGCGAGCCCGACCATCGACAGGTTCGTGCCGCACTGGACGAGCGCGTCCACCTCGCCCGAGGCGAGCTCCCGCAGCGCGGAGCGCAGTTCGTCCTCGGTGACGTGGGCGATCGACACCGCCGTCGGGCATTTCAGGCCGACGATCCGGTCGACGGTGAAGCCGAGGTCGGTGACGACCATGCCGGGGGACAAGTGCGCGACCTTCACCGGTCCGCCCTCGACCTCCTTGGCCAGCCCGGTGGTGAGGTAGTCGGTGCCGCGCTTGGTCGCCCCGTATCCGATCAGCCCGGGGACGGTGCGGCCGTCGCCGAGGCCGGCCATGTTCCAGACCGTCCCGCCGCCCTGCCGGGTCATGCCCGCCACCGCGACGGCGCTGCCGTGCAGCACGCCGAGGAGGTTGACGGCGACGGCCTTGTCGACCCTCTCGCGGGACCGGCCGCAGATCGCGACCCGCGCGTCCCTGGCGAGGAGCTTCCGTGCCAGGCCGAGGCCGATGCCCCGGGTCCCGCCGGTGATGACGACCGTGGTCATGCGGCCTCCCAGGTCAGGACGCCGTGCAGGACGCACGCCAGCACGTTGCCCTCGAACAGCTCGTACACGACGGCGAGGGTCTCGCCGGCCTTCATCCCCGGCTCGGCGTCGATCATGAACTCGCGCCCCTTGGCCTTCCACACGTCGCCGAAGTGCAGGCTGAGGTAGTTGGCCCGCCCGAAGGCGATCGCGTTGCCCCAGGCGTCCGGCCCCTCGTAGAAGTGCCGGAACCCGTCCCGCCTGGCCTCGACCGTGTACATGCGGTCGAGGGCGCCGGACCAGGTGACGTGCTGGCGGGTGCGCAGCAGGTCGACCGGCTCCAGCTCGACCGACACGGTCACCTGCCGATGAGCTTCTGGTCGGCGCCCCACAGCCCGCCCGCGAGGACTCCGGCGAGGGCGCCGGCCATCAGCACCGCGTCGTGGACGCCGCTGTTCATGCCCATCCCGCCGAGCGGGTGTTGACGTGCGCGGCGTCGCCCGCCAGCAGGACACGGCCCGCCCGGAACCGGACGGCCGCCCTCTGGTGGACCCGGTACAGGCTCGCGTGCGCGATGTCCCACCCGGTCTCGGCGACGCCGCCGAGCCGCTCGGGCAGCCGGGCCAGCTCGTCCCCGTCCGGGGTGCCTTCGGGCGTGGGGAACAGCACGCGCCAGTGGTCGGGGGTGCGCAGCAGCACCAGCCATTCGTCGGGGTCGAACACGTAGTTCACGTCGGCGATGCCGGGGAGCAGCGACGCCACGTCGGTGCCGGTGGAGGCGACGAGGAAGCGCTCGGGGTAGGTGAGGCCGGCGAACTCCACGCCGGCGCACCGCCGGACGGCCGATCCGGCGCCGTCCGCGCCGATGAGCCAGCCGCCCCGGTGCCGCGTCCCGTCCCCGGCGGTCACCTGGACGCCGCCGGCGTGCGTGAGGACGTCGCGCACGCGCTCCCCGAACCGCACGTCGCCGCCCGCCCTGCGCAGGTGCTCCACCAGCGCCGCCGTCAGGCCGACGGGCCCCGCGCCCGCGACCAGGACCCGGGTCACGCGTCGTCCCCGGGCCGCAGGTCGTCCCCGGAGTGCAGGGCGTACGCGTTCTCCACGCCCACCACCTGCGGGTTGGTGAAGAACCGGAACGTCTCGGCGGTGCCCTCCTCGCCCAGTCCGGACGCGCCCCAGGCGGGACGGGGCGCGAACAGGTGCAGGCTCATGACGCTCGACCCGTTGACCTTGACCTCGCCGGCGCGGATCCGGCCGGCGACCGCCAGCGCCGCGTCCTCGTCGGTGCCGGCGACGTGGCCTTCGAGGCCGTAGCCGGTGCCGTTGGCCAGGTCCACCGCCTCGTCGAGCGTCCGGTAGGGGTGGACGGTCGCGACCGGGCCGAAGATCTCCTCGGTGACGCGGGCGGGGTCCACGCCGGTGACCAGCGCGGGCGCCAGGTAGTTGCCCTCGGCGGGGACCTTGGTGGGCGCGATGACCCGGCCGCCGAGCGCGTCGCGCCGCCCTTCGACGAGGGCGCGGTGCCGCGAGTGCACCAGCGGGCCGAGGCCGCTGTCGTCCAGCGGCGGCCCCGCGCGCAGGGCCTCTAGGCGCCCGGCGGCCTCGTCCAGCACGGCGTCCTGGATGTCCGCCGGCAGGATGAGGCGGCCGAGGCCCCGGCACCACTGGCCGTTGAGCGTGGTCAGCAGGTCGACGGCGGCGCGGGCGGCCCGTCCGGGGCCGGCGTCCGGCATCACGATCAGGGGGTTGTTGCCGCCCAGCCCCAGCTGGACGGGCTTGAGCCCGGCGGCGCAGGCGGCGGCGACCGACGCGCCGCCCGCGGCGCCTCCGGTGAACGACACCGCCCGGACGCGCGGGTCGCCGGTCAGGCGGGGCGCCGGCCGCCGCGTCCCCGTGGACGAGCTGGAACACCCCGCCGGGGACGCCGTGCGCGGCCAGCGCGCCGGCGACGGCCTCGGCGAGGACCTGGGTGCCGTGCGGCGCGTACTCGCTGGGCTTGAGGATCACCGGGCAGCCCGCGGCCAGCGCGCCGGCGGCCTTGTGCGCCGCCATCGGCGCGGGCGCGTTCCACGGGACCAGGCACAGCGCGGGCCCCCACGGCAGCCGCCGCACCTGCACCGCGCGGCCGTCCTCGCGGCGCAGGACCGCGGTGGTGCCGTTCCGCAGCTGCGCGGCGGCCAGCCGGAAGGATCCGGTCACGATCATGCCGAGCGGGAGGGTCTGGCGGAGCGGGACGCCCGTCGCGGTGGCCTCCAGCCGGACGATGTCGCCGAGCACCGGTTCCAGCGCGTCCGCGATCTCGTCGAGCAGGCCGGCGCGGTCGCCGCGGGCGGCCCGGTCCCCGGCCGCCGCCTCGGCCGCGGCCAGGGCCCGCTCGGTCCGGTCCTCGCCCGTGGCGGCGGCGGGGCCGAGCGCCAGCCCGGTCGCCGGGTCCTCCAGGACGAGGTCCAGTTCGCCGGTGCAGCGGGCCCACTCGCCGTCGACGAGGTCGCGCTGCGGCCCGGTCGCTCCCGCGCCCCTGTTCGTCTCCGCGCGGTCGGCCACTTCTGCACGCTCGCGAACAGGTCGTTCTCCCGGGCCTCGGTGACGACCTGCGCGGCCTCCAGCCTGCCGCGCTCGGCGGGGAACGTCATCACCAGTCCCATCGCCAGGTCGCGCATGCCCCGGCCGATGACGCCGTCGAGCGTCGCCGCCGACGTGCCGCACGCCTTGAACGCGCCCAGCGCGACCTGGTAGCACGACTCGGCGATGTCGCCCTTGGCGATCCGCCACTGCCGGTACACGTCCCGCTTGGGCAGCAGCGGCGGGTCGCTGGTCTCCAGCTGGAGTTGCCGGCGGATCCACAGGTAGGCGGTCTCCAGCCGCTCGGTCATCTCCCCGATGATCACCTGGTGCATGGGGGAGGAGGCGATCGGCCGCCCGGAGTCGGCGAACGTCGCCCGGGTGAGGCGGTCGAGGGCGAAGTCGTAGACGGACTGGGCCGTGCCGAGGTAGCACGCCGAGATCGCCAGCTGGTTGCCGACGAAGCTGCCCCGGCTCTCCTCGCTGGCGAAGTTGGCCATCCACGTCCCGGCGGCCATCCGCGTCAGGACCTTCCCGGCGGACGCCCGGACCGGTCCCGCCTCGTCGGCGGCGAAGCGGTGCAGCGCGGCGGCCAGGCCGGTGTCGGCGATGACGGCCGATTCGGGCAGCGGATCGGCGAGCTGGCCCCAGGCGCGGGAGTGGAACAGCAGCGGGGCGGTGCGGCGCGGGACGCGCGCGGCGGTGACCTCGCCGACGAAGATCGTGTGGTCGCCGCCGGGGTAGGCGTGCGCGACCCGGCAGTCCAGCCAGGCGAGCGCGGCGTCGAGCACGGGCGCCCCGGTGGGCGCGGCCGTCCAGTCCTGCCCGGCGAAGCGGTCGCCGGGCGCGTGGCCGGCGAAGCCGTGCCCGATCGCGGCCTGGTCCTCGCCGAGGATGCTGACCGCGAAGGCGCCGCTGCGCTCGACCAGCGCGTGGGTGTGGATGCCGCGGGCGAGGCAGACCAGCACCATCGGCGGGTCGAGGCTGACGCTGCTGAACGAGCTCGCGGTCATGCCGTGCCAGCCGTCCGCGGTGGTGGTGACGACCGCGACGCCCGTCGGCCACTGGCCCAGCACCGTCCGGAAGGTCTGCGCGTCGACCCCCACGGCATCGGCCTTTCGTTTCGCGTATGGAAACATCGTATCGATCACGGTAACGACGCTCGTCGGCTCATGTCAACGGCCGTGTGCCGATGTTTCGCTACGGGAAACGGATTGCCCTAAACTGGCGCCGTCCGCCCCGACGTCCCGAGAAGGAGCCGCAGTGACGCGCAGTGCTACGAACCAGGGCGACCGCGCCGCCGAGGAGGGCGAGGGGCAGAGCCGGTCGATCGCGGCGGTGGAGCGGGCGATGGACGTGCTGCTGCTGTTCGGCCGCAGCTCCCGCCCCGATCTCGGCGTCACCGAGATCGCCACCGAGCTGGGGCTGACCAAGGCGGCCGTGCACCGCATCCTGACCGCGCTGCGCAGCCGCGAGCTGATCACGCTGGATCCGGGGACCCGCCGCTACGCCCTCGGGCACGCCGCGATCGCGCTCGGCCGGGCCTACCTGGCCCGGATGGACCTGCGCGCGCTGGCCGCGCCCGAGCTGCGGCGCCTGGCCCAGGAGGTGGGGGAGACCGCCACGCTGTCGATCCGGCGGGGCGACACCCGGCTGTACGTCGACCAGGTCGTGCTGCCGCACGAGCTGCGCGTCGAGGTCAGCCTCGGGATCCCCTACCCGCTGCACGCGGGCAGCTCGTCCAAGGCGATCCTGGCGTTCCTCGACGACGCCGAGGTGGAGGGCTACATGGAGCGTCATCCGCTGGAGGCGCTGACCGAGCGGACCATCGTGGAGGCGGAGCGGCTCCGCGAGGAGCTGGCGGCGGTGCGCGAGCGCGGGTACGCCGGCTCCACGGGCGAGCGCCAGGAGGGCACCGCCTCCGTCGCCGCCCCGATCTTCGACCACGACGGGCGGGTCATCGCGGCGCTGAGCGCGGCCGGGCCGCTGACCCGGTTCAAGCCCCGGATGGGCGAGTGCGCCCCGCTGGTCGTCGGGGCCGCGTCCCGGGTCTCCGCCCAGCTCGGCCACCGCGGCTAGCGCCGCGTCACAGATCGGCGCCCGGCTTGAGGATGCCGAGGGCGCCGGCGCTCAGGACCGCGGCCCAGATTCCGAACACGTACGGCAGGCAGCCGTCCACCGACCGCTTGAGCGCTCGCTCGACCTCGGGGGTGGAGCCGCCGCCCATCCCCGCACGGCATCTGGCCTGGGGGCTGACCGCCGCCGTCGCGCTGGTCGCGGTGCTGCGGCGGACGGCCCGCTCGGTGCGCACCGTGCCGTTCCTGCTGCTGGCCGCGGCCGCCGCGCCGCCGCTGATGGCGACCGCGCCGGGGCCGGTGCGGCTGGCGGCGGGCTTCGCGGTGGCGACCGCCGCCGGCTGCCTCGCCGCCGCCCTCGACCGGGCGGTCCTGCGGCCGCTGCCCGACGACCGGCGCCCGGCGGCGGCGGGACTCACCGCCGTGGCCGCCGTGCTCGGCGGCCTGGCCGGGTTCGGCTGCGCCACCCTGCTCCGCGGCGTGGCCGCCGAAGGTTCGGCGCTGACGCTGACGGCCGTCCCGGTGGCGCTGGGCGCCGTGCTCGCGGCCCGCGTGCGGGGGCCGGTCACCGAGCCGGGGTTCCTGGACGTGCGGGCCCTGTCGGTCCGGCGCGGCCCCGTGCCGCTGCGCGGCGTCGCGCTGCGCGCGGACGCCGGCGAGTGCATCGCGGTGTTCGGCGCCGGGTCGCGGACGCTGCTCGCCGCGCTGGGCGGGACCGTCCCCGCGCGGGGACGGATCCGGCTCGGCGGCGCCGACCTCGCGGCGGTCCCGGCGGGGCGGCGGATGCGGCTCGGGCTGTGCCCTCTGGCGGCGCCGGTGCCGGGCGCGGCGGACGGGCGCACCGTCGCCGGCCGCCTCGCCGACCACGCCCGCGCCCTGGGCCACACCGACCCGCCCGCGGCCGCCGCCGCGGTCCTGGAGGTCTTCCCGCCGCTGCGCCGGTGCGGCGGCGAACCCGCGGGCGCCCTCGGCGAGGCCGAACGCGAGCTGCTCGGCGTCGCCGAGGCGCTGCTGACCCGTCCCAAGCTGCTGCTGGCCGACGGCGTCGTCGCCGGTCCCTACGGCGAGGCGGCGCGGACCGTGCTGCGCCGGCTCGCCGCCTCCGGCACGGTGATCGTCCTTACCGGGCCTCCCGTCCCGGCGGCCCTCGACCTCGCCTCCCGGGCCTACGTCCTCGACCGGGGGCGCGTCGCCGCCGAACTCGCCCGGCCCAGGCCCGACCAGGTCCTCCGGCTGCTGCCGGGGAACCCCGACGCAGGAGATGCCGCCTCGTGATCGTGCCAGCGCTCGCCGCCCTCGCGTTCGCCTCGCCCGCCGCGGCCCCCGGCGGGGACGCGCCCGCCATCGAGGTCAGCAAGTTCGCCGACCTGTCCGAGGGCGAGCGGATCACCGTGTCCGGGACGGGTTTCCGCCCCGGTCTGAAGTCGGTGGCCGTCGGGCTGTGCAGGGAGGGCTACACCAACGGCCTCAAGGACTGCGACCTCGGCGGAGGCGCGACGTTCGTCAACATCGACGGCAAGGGCGCCTTCACCGGGGTCACGCTCAAGGCCCGTCCGAAGTTCAACGCCATCGACTGCATGACGCGCCAGTGCGTGATCGGCGCCGCGCCGCTGCCCACCACCAACCCGCCCGCCGTCGTCAAGGCCAACACCGCGATCGTCCGGGTCGGCTTCACGGGGTCCTCGTTCAAGGGCGGCGCCGTCTTCGCCGCCCCGGGGCCCGGCACCGGCGGCCCCTCGGCCCCGCTGTGGGCCGCCACGGCCGTCCTCATCGCCGGCGCCGGCGCCGGGGCCGCCGCCGTCGTCGTCCAGCGCCGTGACACCCCCGCCACCGATGTAAGGAGCACACCATGAACCGAGTCCGGCGCCATCGCCGCGATAGCGGGCGCGTGCGTGCTGGCGCTCGCGCAGCCCGCCCTCGCCGCGCCGAAGATCAACGCGAGCAAGACCACCGGACTGAAGGCCGGCGAGACCATCACCGTCCAGACCTCCGGCTTGGCCGCGACGAACGCCTCCATCGTCGGATGGACGACGTTGTCGATGGGCAGGTACGGGCGCTCCGGACCCCACGGGCCGAGTCCCGTGGTGGCGATCTGCCCGTACGCGCACACCCGCGCCAATGACCCGCCGGCCTCCGCGGGCGCGGAGGCGGGCACGGAGGCGGGCACGGAGGCGGTGCCCGCGGAGAGCAGGAGGCAGGTTCCCAGTGCCGAGGCCAGGACCGGCCCCCGTGATCTCGTCGGCATGACCGTCCCCTCAGACCGGGCCAGTGTTTCGCTTAAGGAAACAGTGTTTCACTCACATTTTCAAGGGGACCCGCCGCGGCACCCCCGCGGTTCCGGCGTTTCACGCCAAGTGCTCCAATTGGGGCATGTGCACGGCGATCATCAGTATCGACCCCGCCTCCCCGGTCCCCGTTCTGCTGGTCGGCGTGCGGGACGAGTTCGTCGCCCGCGACTGGGAGCCGCCCGGGCGGCACTGGCCGGACCGGCCGGGGCTGCTCGGCGGGCGCGACCTGCGCGCCGGCGGCACCTGGCTCGCCGTGGACCCGGACGCGCCCCGCGCCGGGCTGGTACTGAACGGCCGCGGCCGGATGGCGCCGGAGGAGGGGCGCGTGTCCCGCGGCGGGCTGCCGCTGCGGGTCGCCGCCGACGGCAAGCTCGGCCGCCCGGACCTGGCGGCGCACGACCCGTTCCACCTCGTCGCCGCCGAGCCCGGCCGCGTGCGGCTGTGGGGCTGGGACGGCGCCGCGCTCACCGAACGCGACCTCGGCCCCGGCCTGCACATGATCGTCAACAGCGGGCTGGAGGGCGAGGGGCAGCTGGAGGGCGAGACCGAGGACGCCTACATGGCGGCGCGGCTCGCGCACTTCCGGCCGCGGCTGGCCGCCGCGCCGCGCCCCGTGCCCGGCCGGGACGAGCCGGTGGACCGCGCGTGGGGCGACTGGCTGGCGCTCGTGAACGGAGACGGCCTGCCCCGCGCCGACCACCGGGCCCTGCTGCCGCTGCTCGACCTCGGCGACGGCCGGGTGTGGGGTACCACGTCCGTCAGCCTCGTCGCGCTCGCCGGGACCGGCGTCCGCTACGACTTCTCCGCCGTCCCCGGCGACCCCGCCGCCTGGACCCGGGTCCTGTGACC
>NZ_SMKH01000310.1 GCF_004348515.1 Actinomadura sp. KC345
CCCACGAGCAGTACCCCCAGGAGCAGTACCCCCAGGAGCAGTACCCCCAGGAGCAGTACGCCCACGAGCAGTACCCCCAGGGGCTCCCTCCCCAGGCGCACCCGCAGGCACAGCACCCGCAGGAGCCGCAGAACGCCGACAGCCTCAGCTCCGAGAACCTGCTCGGTGAGCGGCGCATCGCGCCGTCGTCGGGCTGGCGGCGGGCGGTCTACAAGGCGACCGCGGGCAGCATCCACCCGGGCGAATCGCAGAGCGACGTCCGCCGCAAGGATCTGATCGCCAGGGCGCGCACCATCGTGTCGGGCGGGCACCACCGGGTCGCCGTCATGTCGCTGAAGGGCGGCGTCGGCAAGACGACCACCACGACCGGGCTCGGCTCGATGCTGGGGTCGTTCCGCGGCGACCGCGTCATCGCGGTGGACGCCAACCCCGACCGCGGGACGCTGTCGGACAAGGTCCGGCTGGAGACGGCCGCGACCGTCCGGGACCTGCTCAACAACCGCGACCAGATCAGCCGGTACGCCGACGTGCGCGCGTTCACCTCGCAGAACGAGGCGCGCCTGGAGATCCTCGCGTCCGACCGTGACCCGGCGGTCAGCGAGGCGTTCAGCGCCGACGACTACGCCGCCGTCGCCGTCGTCCTGGAGCAGTACTACTCGGTCTGCATCACCGACTGCGGCACCGGGCTGCTGCATTCCGCGATGGCGGGCGTGCTGAGCCTCGCCGACCAGCTCGTCCTGGTCAGCTCCCCGTCGGTGGACGGCGCCCGTTCCGCGAGCGCCACCCTCGACTGGCTGGAGGCCCACGACCACGGTCACCTCGTCCGCAACGGCGTGGTCGTGCTGTCGATGGTCCGCAACCGGACGCGCAGCCAGGTCGACCTGGACAAGCTCCAGTCGCACTTCGAGAGCCGCTGCCGCGGCGTCGTCCGCATCCCCTACGACGACCACCTGGAAGAAGGGGCCGAGGTCGAGCTGGAGCAGCTCGCCCCCGCGACCCGGGAGGCGTACCTGAACCTCGCCGCCGTCGTCGGCGACGGCTTCGCCTTCCAACGTCCTCCCGAGGCGTGACCGCGAGGAGTACGGTCGCGACCTGTGGACGGCGTGTATGTGGGGAAGGCGGGCCCGGACGCGGCCGGCGATCACGGTTGGCTGCTCGGTCACTTCAAACCGGCCGGCGACCTCCGGCACAGCGACGAGGTCGAGATCAAATGGGGCGTCCACCCGAAGGGGGAGCGCCGCGCCGCGTGGACGGACGGGGAGAAGCGGACCGCGCTGCTCGTCCTGATCAGCGGCAGGTTCCGGCTGGAGTTCCCGGAGGGTGACGTGGTCCTGGCCGAACAGGGCGACTACGTGGTCTGGGGACGCGGCGTCGACCACTCGTGGCTCGCCGAGGAGGAGTCGGTCGTCATGACCGTCCGCTGGCCCTCGATCCCCGGCTACGCCGTCCGGGACACACCGGAGCCGTGAGCCCGGCGGCGACGGTGCTCGGCGTTAAGCGGTCGAAGGTACCGGGTCGTGACCGCTATCGTGGGCGGGGGCCGCTGGAGACGGCGGTCATCTGGAGAGTTCGCATAGTGGACTAGTGCAGGCGCCTTGAAAGCGCCCAGGGCTGGGGACAGTCCTCGTGGGTTCGAATCCCACACTCTCCGCTTGATGTCATGAGCGATGTGTCCGTGGGGCAGAACGGACAGACCGCCCCGTTGTGTATCCGTTACCCTCTTCGGCATGGCGCAGACACCCAACGATCCGGCGGGAACGACCCACCAGTTTCAGAACTTCGCCGACCAGGCCCAATCCCAGAAGTCCGGGCCCAACGTCGCCCTCATCGTCGGCATCGCCGCCGTCGTGGCCGTCGTCGTGATCGTCGTGGCCGCGGTGATGATGATGTGACGGCCGCGGCCGGGTCACCGGCCGTTGCTGCTGAAGTGCTGGTAGTCCTTGGCGCCGCTCCACTCGCCGCCCCAGCCCCAGCCGATCGAGTCGAACGCGTCGACGACCTTGTCGCCGGCGTGGATCATGCCGGGGGCCTTCCTGTCGCGGTTCTTGAACTTCGTGCAGTCCTCGTGGGCGATGCGCCCGTCCGCGTAGACGTACGGGTTCTGGCAGGGGTTGATGTCGACCGCCAGGCCGTAGGCGTGCTGGGAGAAGGAGTTCGACCCGGTCGCCTGGCGGCAGTTGAAGGCCGAGGTGTTGTTGGCCTCGATCGACTGGAAGTCGCTGCCCCGGTACTTGTCGACCGGTTCCATGCGCTCGATCGGGTAGCGGGCGTTGTACAGCTTCCGGAACACGCCGACGAGGTCCTCGGCCGCCTCGGCGTTGACGACCAGCCGCCCGCCGGTGTGCGGCTTGTCGTCCATGCCCCAGTAGGTCATCTCGATCATGCGAAGCCCCGAGGGCGGGACGGGGCAGCCCTCCCGCCAGGAGTGCTCGAGGTCGCCGGCGGTGACCTTCGTGATGTCCGCCTGGAACTTCTGCTCGGTCGGCGTCGCCGAGGGAGCGGGCGTCCCGTCCGAGGTGGGCGGTGTCGCGGTCGGCGTCGGCTCTTCGGAGTCGCCGCCGCAAGCGGCGGCGGACGTCACGGCGACCAGGGCGACGATCGCCGCCGCGCTGCGAATGGGCCTTCTACCTGGCATCTTTCCAGGATGGCACGCCGGATGGCCTATGTGTGCCACCCTTGACCCGCTACCGTGCGTTTGACGGCGCGCCCGCTGGAAAGAGGCCGGACGGACGGGCCGTGAACCTCGTTCATGCGCCGGGCATGTCGTCCGGCGGTCTCCGGCATCAGGGAGCGGGATGGCGGAACCTCAGGAGAAGGACCTCCCGAGCCTCGAAGACGAGATCTTCGCCGTGGCGCACCATGTGGAGGTCGAGCCTGCGGCGGACGGGCACCCGCGCCTGCGGACCGACAGGGCCCAGATGCTCGCGGAGCGCGTCCGCGCCTTCCTCGGCCATGACGTCAAGGCGCTCGCGTCGGGCTTCGGCGTCTTCCTGTTCGTCGACGTGGTGATGATGTGGGCGCCGCTGATGATGAGCCACCGGCCGAGCCTGCTGCCCCAGTTCATCACCCTCCTCGTACTGGCCTTCGGGCTCGGCGGCCTGCTCGTCTGGAAGGTCGGCGGCCGCTGGCGGACGTTCGGCATCGGCATGATGCTCGCCTGGGTGACCCTGACCCTGGTCTCCGTCGGCTTCCTGACCGGTGTGACCGTCCCCCTGTAGACGAAGGCGCGGGCGCCGGCCGCGAGGTCGGGGCGGCGGGTCAGGTCGTGGGGCCGAGGCGTTTGAGGACGAGCGCGAAGGCGCGGCCGACGGCTTCGAGGTCGTCGGGCTCGACGACGTCGATGAAGTACGTCCGGACGGTTTCGACGTGGTCGCGGGCGGCGCGTTCGAGCACGGCGTAGCCCTCGTCGGTCAGTATGGCGAAGACGCCGCGCTTGTCGTTGGCGCAGCTGTCCCGCTTGACCAGGCTCTTCGATTCCAGACGGGAGCAGGTGTGCGACAGCCGGCTGCGCGACTGGCTGGCGTTCTCGGCCAGTTCCGCCATGCGCAGCCGCCGCTCGGGCGCCTCGGACAGGCGGACGAGGATCTCGTACTCCGAGACCGACAGCCCGTGCTTGGTCTTCAGGTCGCGGTCCATGATCTCGGTGAGCCGGACGCTTCCGTCGACGTACGCCCGCCAATCGCGCTGCTGGGTGGCATCGAGCCAGCGGGGTTCGCTCATACTCCCGAGTATACGGGCTCAGGTTGAATCTTCAACTAATCCCGGCTATCTTCACCGTAGCAGGATCCCGCTGCACCGGAGCGCCGGAATAGTTGAAGCATCAACCAGGTTGTGCCGGGCAGTGCACCGCCCGGTCGTGGGACGGGCACCCGAACGAGGGGAGACCCCGATGCCCGCCGTGATGGCCGACCCGCTGACCCTTCCCCGCCTGCCTTTGCTCCCGGAGGCCGACACCGACTGGCGCCGCGTGGCCAAGGTCGTGACCGCCGCGCGCCACCTTGAGGGCGAGGGCTTCCAGGTCCGGCGCCCCTTCCCGGGGGTGGACCTGTCCCTGGCCGACCCGTTCCTGCTCCTCGACCACATGGGCGCCGTCGAGTACGCGCCGGGCGAGGCGAAGGGAACCCCGTGGCATCCGCACCGCGGGTTCGAGACCGTCACCTACATCATCGACGGGGCGTTCGAGCACCAGGACACGACCGGCGGCGGCGGCCTCATCTCCGACGGCGCCACCCAGTGGATGACGGCCGCGTCCGGAATCCAGCACATCGAGCAGCCGCCGCCGGAACTGGTGACCAAGGGCGGTCTGTTCCACGGCATCCAGCTCTGGGTCAACCTGCCCCGCGCCCAGAAGTGGGTCCCGCCGCGCTACCAGGACATCGAGGCCCGCGACGTCAAGCTGCTGGCCGCCGATGACGGCTCGTCCCTGGTCCGCGTCATCGCCGGGTCGCTCGCCGGATACGACGGCCCCGGCGTGACCTACACGCCCATCAACTACCTGCACGCGACGGTCGCGCCCGGTGCGCGTCTCACCCTGCCCTGGCCGCGCGAGTTCAACGCGCTCGTGTACGTGCTGTCCGGGCGCGGGACGGCCGGGGCCGAGGAGACCGCGGTGGACGAGGGGCAGCTCGCGGTCTTCGCCGGCTCCCACGGCAGGGGTACCGGTGACGGCCTCGTCGTCCGCGCCGCCGACGGTCAGCCCGCCGCGAGCCCGAACGGCTGGGAGATCCTCGTCCTCGGCGGCCTCCCGATCCGGGAGCCGATCGCGCGGTACGGCCCGTTCGTGATGAACACCCGCGAGGAGATCGTCCAGGCGTTCGAGGACTTCCAGGCAGGCCGCATGGGCACCGTCCCGGCCGAGAAGGTCCCGCACCGATCCGCCGCGGACGAACCCCTCGCCTGACCGAACTCCCGGCCGCGCCGCGTCGGCGGCGCGGCCGGACCCCGCTCAACGGCCACGCGTACCACCGGAAGGTGGGCGCGTGGCCGTTCTCTTTCCGGATTCGTCGCGGCGGTTCCCCGGGTTCGGATGACGGTGGCGGGGTCGTGCGCTAGTGTGTTCGAATAGTCGAACAGAGGTTCGACGGGACTGGACGTGCGGCCGGGGAGGCGACATGGCGGCGACGGTGGCCCCGCATCCCGGCGGTACGAGGGGAGCGGACGGCGCGGCGCGGTGCGGGAGGCGGGAGCGCGCGACACGCCGCAGTGGTTTCTACGCAAATCTACGCCCGCAGCTATATCGCCTCATAGAGTCCGAGAGCGTGGACCCCGTGCGCAATCCCTATGCCCCTGGCGCCGGGCAGCGCCCCCCGGAGCTGGCCGGCCGCGACCGTGAGCTCAAGCAGTTCGAGGTGGTGATCGAACGGGTGGCCCGCGGCCGTCCCGAGCGCAGCATGATCGTCACCGGGCTGCGCGGGGTGGGCAAGACCGTGCTGCTCAACGCGTTCCGGTCGATGGCGATCCAGCGGCTGTGGGGGACCGGGAAGATCGAGGCCCGCCCCGACCAGTCGATCCGGCGGCCGGTCGCCTCGGCGCTGCACCGGGCCGTCCGGGAGCTGGCGCCCCGGCACCGCGCACCCGACCGCATCGAGGAGTTCCTCGGCGTGCTGAAGGCGTTCGCGCAGGCCGAGCCGGAGCCGTCCGGCAAGGCGAAGGCCCGGGTGCACCGCTGGCAGCCCGGTATCGACGTGCCCGCCTCGCGCGGCCGCGCCGACTCCGGCGACCTGGAGATCGACCTGACCGAGCTGTTCGTCGACGCCGCGTCCGTCGCGACCGACGTCGGCGTCGGGATCGCGCTGTTCGTGGACGAGATGCAGGACATCCCGGCCGACGACGTCTCCGCGCTGTGCGCGGCGTGCCACGAGCTGTCCCAGGTCGGCGGCCCGCTGATCGTGGTGGGTGCGGGGCTCCCGCATCTGCCGGCCGTCCTGTCGGCGAGCAAGTCCTACTCCGAGCGGCTCTTCCGCTACGCGCGCATAGACCGGCTCGACCGCGCGTCCGCCGATTTCGCCCTGCTGGCTCCCGCCGAACGTGAGGAGGTCACCTTCACGGAGGACGCCCTCGACGCGCTGTACGGCGCGGCCGACGGCTATCCCTACTTCGTCCAGGCGTACGCGAAGGTCGTCTGGGACGTGGCACCCGACACCCCGATCACCGCCGACGACATCAAGGTCGCCGCGCCGGAGGCGGAGAGCGAACTCGCGGTCGGCTTCTTCGGCAGCCGCTACGAGCGCGCCACCCCGGCCGAGCGCGACTACATGCGCGCGATGGCCATGCTCGGCGACGACCCGGTGTCCACCGCGTCCGTCGCCGACGAGCTGGGCCGCAAACCGTCCAGCCTGTCGCCCGCCCGCGACGGACTCATCAAGAAGGGCCTCATCTACAGCGCCGAACGCGGCCTGGTCGCGTTCACCGTGCCCCACTTCGGCACGTTCCTCCGCTCCCAACCCGCCTGACCACCGGCCGCTTCGGCTTTATCCGGGTCTCTAGCGAGATTGCTAGAGAGCGGTAGAAAGCTGCATCGAACCGGTTCGTCAGCCAAGTATTCGGTCATCTAGTCGTGGCCGTAGAAAGCCATAGATTCCGCTCGCATGCCCTCTGGGTTTTTCTAAGGCCTTCTAGGTTTTCTTGTAGAAACCCCTAGGCAAACGAAGAAGCCCGCTCCACACGGTCGGTTGTGCGGCCGGGAAGCACGCCTGGCGTGAACGTTCGAGATCGACAGCCTGCGGACTGACTCTGGCCCGTCCCAGGCGCGATCGTCGGTGACGCCGTCTCCAACTCCGGCATGGGCATCGACGCGAGAGGTTGCCAGCCCTTTCTTGGACAGGTCCAAGAAAGGGCTAGAGAGCGGGAGAGAGGGTCGTTTCCGGTGCCACGAGGGCTGATCGGACGGTCCTGTCCCGTTCGGCGGTCGACACCCCGAACACGATCTCCATGTGCTGCCCGTCCACGCGGACCGGGAAGACCACGAATCGCCAGCAGCCCTCCCGCCACACGTCCAGCGCCACCGCGCTCGCGATGACGTCCTCGTGCTCCAGCCACGCGGGGCTCTCGTACAAGGTCGTGTACGTCTCCTGGATCGGGCTGCGCCGCCGCTCGCACGGCATCGCCGGGCGGCCGTGGCCCTGCCGCAGCCGGCGGCGTTCGACCAGCGCCGACAGCTCCGGCGACAGCGCCGCGAACAGCGCGAGTTCCACCGCGAGCACGAGCGCGACCCCGGCCTCGACGCCCCGCAGCACGTCCAGGCCGGCGAGCGGGGCCCCCAGCGCGGTGACGGCCGCCGCCGTGAACAGCACCGTCCGCAGCACGCTCCGCCGTCCGACCCGCTTGCCGCTCAGCCCGCCGAAACACCCGCACCCGGCGTCCGGGCGGCCGACCCGCAACTCGCTGACCACCCACGTCGCGGCGGCGAACGCCAGCGCGGTCGCCAGCCGCACCGACAGGTGCGAAGTCACGAGGAGCGCCAGCCCGAGGACGCCCTCGCCGAGCCCGACCCCCAGCGTCAACCCGCGGCTGTCGCGCAGCGCGGAAAGCCGCGCGAGCCCGGCCGGCACCGGCACGCCGTGGACGTGGTCGGGCCCGGCCGCCGGATGCTCCCGGACCGTCAGCTTCGCCAGGCAGGCGGCCAGCAGCACCGCCGCCAGCAGGAGAACCTGCGAGTTCTGGAACGTGGTCACCATCCCGCGGCCCTCCCCGCCGCCTCGGACGGCGCGTCCGGCCGGACGGCGACGTTGAAGCAGCCCGCCACCAGTTCGCCGCCGAGCCCCGCGAACACGGCGGGCGTCAGCTCGACGATCCGCCCGCGCGGGGACGCGTCGCATTCCACGCACCTGTCGCAGAAGCGGGCCGCCATGCAGCCGCACTCGACCACCGGCATGGAGACCGCGCGCCCACCGCACTCGTTGTGGACGGCGATCTCGCTGCCGAGCGACAGGTACGGGAACGGGACGCAACCGGACGGGGCGTCCGCGCACCCCCCGGCGTCCCCCTCGGAGTCGACCGCCGGGTAGGCCGCCCCGTCCGGAGTCCTGCCGTCCGCCGCCCCGAACCAGGTCGCCGTCCCGCGCAGCACGCCGGGCACGGACGCGGTCGCCTCCGGCGCGGCGAGATCGTCCGCGCGGTAGCCGGGCTGCGACGTGCCCGGACGAACCGCCAGCGGACCGCTCGGCGACCACACGCAGAGCACGTCGATCAGGTATCCGGGCTCCAGCCGCGGATGCCGGACCAGCACCCGCTCGAAGACCTGCGGAGGGATCACCACATGCGCCCGCCCCCGATGGGGGCCCATGTCCACCTCGACGGTGTCCCTCCCGGACGCCAGGATCGTGCCGGTCACCCGCCCGATGTCGACCCAGACGCGGTCGGCGCCCGGCCCGCCGTCCTTCAGCCGGACGATCACGGACCGCCCCGGCCGCAGCGCGGCGAGGCCCCCGCGCCCGCCGTGCCAGACGGACGTCTCCGCACTCATCGCGACCCGGACCACCCCGGACGCCACCGGCCCCGATTCCCGCGCATGCCCGTCCCCGACCAGGTCCGCACCACGCGACCCCTGGTCAGCCGCCCGACCCGCGCCTGAGCCGGCCGAGCCGCGCACCTGCCCGGCGCCCCGTCCCGGTGCGCGCCGCGCCTGGTCGGGGATCCGGGGGTTGGTGGCAATGACCAGGATGTGGG
>NZ_SMKH01000311.1 GCF_004348515.1 Actinomadura sp. KC345
GTTCGCCGCGGAGCTGGCCGCGCGGGCCGGGGAGGGCGGCCTGGTGGTGCCGGAGGGCGGCGCGGCGGCGTTCCTCGCGCCGTATCCGCTGTCGGTCCTGAACCGGCCGGAGGCGGCGGACCTCCTCCGCCGCCTCGGCGTCAAGACCCTCGGCGACTTCGCGGCGCTGCCGTCCGGGCACGTCGCGGGCCGCTTCGGGGCGGACGGGGCGCTCGCGCACCGGATGGCCAGGGGCGAGGAGCCGCGCCCGCTCGCGCCCGTCAGGACCGCCGCGGACCTGTCGGTGCGCGCCGCGTTCGACCCGCCCGCCGAGCGGGCCGAGCGGGTCGTGTTCGGGGCCAAGCGGCTCGCCGCCGAGCTGCACGAGGGCCTCGCGGCGGGCGGGCTGGCCTGCGTCCGGCTGGAGGCCGCGGTCGGGTTCGCGGACGGGCACGTCCTGCGGCGGCTCTGGCGGCACGACGGCCTGTCGGCGCTGGCGGTGGCCGAGCGGGTCCGGTGGCAGCTGTCGGCGTGGCAGCCGCGGGGCGACCAGGCCGAAGCCGTCTGGGGCGGGGTCACGTGGCTGGAGCTGGCGCCAGACCAGATCGTCCCGGACGAGGGGCGGCAGGACGCGCTGTGGGGGAGCACGGCCGTCACCGACCGCATCGCCAGGGCCGCCGACCGCATCCAGGCGCTGCTGGGCCACCAGGGGATCACCCGGCCGGTGCTGGTCGGCGGGCGCGGGCCGGGCGAGCAGGTGGTCCGGGTGCCGGTCGGCGACCTGGTCCCCTCGGACACGCCCGAGGGCCCGTGGCCGGGGCGTGTGACCGGGCCCGCGCCCGCGGTCGTCCCGGCGGCGCCGTCCCGGGCGGAACTGCTCGACGCGTCCGGCGGCGCGGTGGTGGTGTCGGCGCGGTGCGAGGTGTCCGCGCCGCCCGCCACGATCACCGTCCGGGGGCGTCCCGCCGCGATCACCGGCTGGACGGGCCCGTGGCCCGCCGACGAGCGCTGGTGGGACCCCGGCCGGGCGCGGCGCAGGGCCCGTTTCCAGGTCACCACCGACGACGGCGGCGCCTACCTGCTCGCCGTCGAGGGCGGCTCGTGGCACATCGAGGCCGTCTATGACTAGGGGCGGCTGATGGGGTGGCACAACCCGCCGATCTCGTGGCGGGAGCTTGAGGAGAAGCTGTCCTGGCGGCCGTCCGGGCGGCCTCCGGAGGCGCCGCCCGAGCCGCCGCGCCTCCCCCGCCGCACGGCGGCGGACGTGCCGTGGGCGGAGCTGCACTGCCACTCGTCGTTCAGCTTCCTGGACGGGGCCAGCGACCCCGCGGCCCTCGTCGCGGAGGCGGCGCGGCTCGGCGTGGAGACGATGGCGATCACCGACCACGACGGCATGTACGGGGCGGTGCAGTTCGCGCAGGCCGCGCACGAGGCCGGCATCGGGACGGTGTTCGGTTCGGAGCTGAGCCTCGGCCTGACGGGGCCGCGGGCCGGGGAACCCGACCCGGCGGGCCGGCATCTGCTGGTGCTCGCACGGGGCGCCCACGGTTACGCGCGGCTCTGCTCGGCGATCACGTCCGCACAACTCGCGGGCGGACGCAAGGGCCGTCCGGTGTACGACCTGGACACCCTGGCCGATGCCCATGACGGGCACTGGGCGGTCCTGACCGGGTGCCGGAAGGGCCCGGTCCCGGCGGCGCTGGAGGCGGACGGACCGGACGCTGCGGAGCGGGAGCTGCGGAACCTGATCGGCATGTTCGGCCGCGAGAACGTGTTCGTCGAGCTGGTCGACCACGACCAGCCCGACGACGACCACCGCAACGACCTCCTGTTCGAGCTGGCCGGGCGGGCCGGGGTGGACGTGGTGGCGTCCAACAACGTGCACTTCGCGGCGCCCGGGGCCGACGCGCGGCTGGCCCAGGCGATGGCGGCCGTCCGCGCCCGCCGCAGCCTGGACGACATGGTCGGCCGGCTCCCCGCGAGCGGCACGGCGCACGTCCGGAGCGGCGCGGAGATGGCGAAGCGGCTGGCCCGGTTCCCCGGCGTCCTGGAAAGGACGGCCGCGCTGGGGAGGGAGTGCCTGTTCGACTTCGACGTCGTCGCGCCGCGGCTGCCGGACTGGCCCGTCCCGGACGGGCACACCGAGGCGAGCTGGCTGCGGCACCTGGCCGGGGAGGGCGCGCTCAAGCGGTACGGGCCGCGGGAGCGGGAACGGGTCACCGGCGCGTACGAGCAGATCGCCAAGGAGCTGGACGTCATCGAGCGGCTCGGCTTCCCCGGCTACTTCCTGATCGTGCACGACATCGTGGAGTTCTGCCGGAGCCGGGGCATCCTGTGCCAGGGGCGGGGGTCGGCGGCGAACTCGGCGGTCTGCTACGCGCTCGGCATCACCGGTGTCGACGCCGTCCGGCACGGCCTGCTGTTCGAGCGGTTCCTGTCCCCCGGACGGGACGGGCCGCCCGACATCGACCTGGACATCGAGCACCGCCGCCGCGAGGAGGCCATCCAGTACGTCTACGGCCGGTACGGGCGCGAATGCACGGCCCAGGTCGCCAACGTCATCTCCTACCGGCCGCGGATGGCCGTGCGGGACGCGGCGCGGGCTCTCGGCTTCTCCCCCGGCCAGCAGGACGCGTGGTCGAAGGGCGTCGACCCGCGCGACCCGGTCGGCGCGGAGAGCGAGATCCCGGGCCCGGTGACCGAGCTGGCGAACCGGATGCTGACCCTCCCCCGCCATCTCGGCATCCACTCCGGCGGCATGGTGATCGCCGACCGGCCCGTCGGGGAGATCTGCCCGATCGAGTGGGCGACGATGCCGGGGCGCAGCGTCCTGCAGTGGGACAAGGACGACTGCGCGGCGGCCGGGCTCGTGAAGTTCGACCTGCTGGGGCTCGGCATGCTCGCGGCGCTGCACGACTGCTTCGACCTGGTGGACCAGCACCACGGCCGGCGGTACGACCTGCAGTCGGTCCCCGCGGAGGACCCCCTCGTCTACGACATGCTGGGCGACGCCGACACGGTCGGGGTGTTCCAGGTGGAGTCGCGGGCGCAGATGGCGACGCTGCCGCGGCTGAGGCCCCGCGAGTTCTACGACCTGGTCGTGGAGGTCGCGCTGATCCGGCCGGGGCCGATCCAGGGCGGGTCCGTCCACCCGTACCTGCGCCGCCGGAAGGGCATGGAGCCGGCGGCCTGCCCGCACCCGCTGATGGAGCCCGCGCTGTCGCGGACGCTCGGCGTGCCGCTGTTCCAGGAGCAGATGATGCAGCTCGCCGTCGACTGCGCCGGGTTCACCCCGGCCGAGTCCGACCAGCTCCGGCAGGCGATGGGCGCCAAGCGCGCACCCGAGCGCGTCGAGCGGCTGAGGCGGCGGCTGCTGGACGGGATGGCCGAACGCGGCATCCCGGCCGAGATCGCGGAGAGCGTGTACGAGAAGATCCTCGGCTTCACCGGGTTCGGGTTCCCCGAGTCGCACGCGCAGAGCTTCGCGCATCTGGTGTACGCGAGCGCCTGGCTGAAGCGGCACTTCCCGGCGGCGTTCACCGCCGCCCTGGTACGGAACCAGCCGATGGGCTTCTACAGCTCGCAGAGCCTTCTGGCCGATGCCCGGCATCACGGTGTCGTGGTCAGGGGCGTGGACATCAACGCCAGCGACGTCCACCCGACGCTGGAGGAGGCGATCGAGGTCGAGTCCGGCCATCCGCACGCTCCGGCCGAACCCCAGCCCGCGATCCGGCTCGGCTTCGCCGGCATCCGCAACCTGGGCGAGGAGTCGGCGGAGGCCGTCGCGGCGGGCCGCCCCTACACGAGCATGGAAGACCTCGCCCGCCGCGTGCCGCTGTCGGCCGGCGCCCTGGAGGCGCTCGCCACGGCGGGCGCGTTCGACCCGCTCGGCCTGTCGCGGCGCGAGGCGCTGTGGGCGGCGGGCGCGCTGGCGGGCTCCGGTCCGGGGCAGCTCGAAGGGGTGACGCCGGGCGCGTCCGCTCCGGCGCTGCCCGCGATGACGCCGATCGAGGAGACGCTCGCCGACCTGTGGGCCACCGGCGTCTCCCGGACTCACCCCGTGGCGCACGTCCGGGAGGCGCTGGACGAGCTGGGCGCCCTGCCGGCCGGCGGGCTCGCCGCGACGCCGGGCGAGACCAACGTCGTCGTCGCCGGGCTCGTCACCCACCGGCAGCGCCCGCCGACCGCCGGCGGCATCGTGTTCATGACGCTGGAGGACGAGACCGGCATCATCAACGTGGTGTGCCCGCCGCAGGTGTTCCAGCGGCACCGCGGCCTCGCCGTCGACGCGCAGGCCCTCCTGGTCGGCGGCCGCCTGGAACGCGCCGACGGGGTCACCAACATCCGCGCGACCCGCCTCCGGCGGCTGCCCGTCCCCGGCCGCGTCCGCGCCCGGAACTTCCACTGATCCCGATTCGCCGGGCGGACGCTAGAACCTCGCCGTCTCCTTTGACATCGTAAGAGCGGTGTGGGCCGCGTGCCGCTCGTGTGGGCGGCCGCCAAGGCGCGGCTCGTGGGCGGAAAAGGTGATCGTTATGGACGGCCCGCGAGCGTCTTCTCTGGGTGAACCGCGCCCCGGGGATCCCACGCGGATCGGCCGGTACCGGATCGAGGCGAAGATCGGCGAAGGCGGGATGGGCGCGGTCTACCTGGGCCGCGATCCCGAGGACCGCCGGGTCGCGGTGAAGGTCGTGCGGTCCGCGCTGGCCGGCGACCGGACGTTCCTCGCCCGCTTCCACGACGAGGCCGCCAACGCGCAGCGCGTCGCGTCGTTCTGCACCGCGCAGGTCCTGGAGCACGGCGACGACCTCGGCCTCGCCTACATGGTCACCGAGTACATCGACGGCCCGTCCCTGCTGGAGCACGTCACCGAGAACGGCGCTCTGTCGCCCGGGATGCTGCACGGCGTCGCGGTCGGGGTGGCCGCGGCACTGGTCGCCATCCACAGCGCCGGGCTGGTGCACCGCGACCTCAAGCCCAGCAACGTGCTGCTGTCCATCTCCGGGCCCCGCGTGATCGACTTCGGGATCGCGCGGGCGCTGGACGTGGCGTCCGCGCACACCCGGACCGGCCAGGTCGTCGGCACCCCCGGCTGGATCGCGCCCGAGCAGATCACCGCCCAGCAGGTCACCCCGGCCGTGGACGTGTTCGCCTGGGGCTGCCTGGTGGCGTTCGCGGCGAACGGCCGCAACCCGTTCGGGCAGGGCACGTTCCAGCTGCTGGCCGCCCGCGCCGTGCACGCCGAACCCGAGATCGGGGAGCTGCCGCCGTCGCTGGCCGGGCTCGTCCGGTCCGCGCTGCGCAAGGAGCCCGGCCGGCGGCCCAGCGCCCGCGACCTGCTGCTCGCGCTCGTGGGCGGTGCCGCCGAGGCCGATGTCACGACCGAGCTGGGCGAGTCGTGGACGTCCCCGCCGGGCGACCCGACCGTCACCTCCCGCGACGCCACCACCCCGTCACCCGCGCCGCCCGTCCTTCCCCCGGCGCCCGGCCGGGCGGACGGTCCGGACCGCCGCGACGGGCCTTCCCGGCGCACCACGCTCATCGCCGCCGGCGTGGCGGGGGTGCTCGCGGCGGCGGCCGTGGCGGGGGGCCTCTACTACTTCAGGGGGTCGTCCGGCGAGGCGGAGAAGCCGCCGGGGCCCGCGGCGTTCCCGTCCGAGCCGATGCTGGTCCGGGTCGACACCCGGCCCGGCTGGCCGGAGTCGTGCCATGCCGACATCGCCCGCTTCACGCCGGGCGAGGCGTCCGCGACGACGCTCGCCGGCGGGGACCGGTGCGAGATCCTGCCCGAACCGTCCCCGGACGGCCGCCGGATCGCGTTCACCCGGACGGGCGGCGGCAGCCGGGAGGCGTGGGTGATGAACGCCGACGGCTCCGGCGCGCGGAAGGTCACCGACATCGCGGGCGGGCGGGTGACCTGGTCGCCGGACGGCACGCGGCTGGCCTACATGGGCGAGGAGGGCGGCACCCGGCAGATCTTCACGATCACGCTGCAGGGCCGCGAGGTCACGCGGCTGACGCGGGACGGCTCGGCCAAGGACGATCCGATGTGGTCGTCCACGCGGAAGCTCGTGTTCTGGAGCGACCGCGACGGCGAGGAGGAGATCTACACCCT
Source organism: Actinomadura sp. KC345 (assembly GCF_004348515.1). GTDB lineage: Bacteria > Actinomycetota > Actinomycetes > Streptosporangiales > Streptosporangiaceae > Spirillospora. The sequence continues at coordinate 6,095 of NZ_SMKH01000311.1, forward strand.
CGACCCGAACGCCCCAGGGTCCCCGTGGACGAAGCTGACCAGGGACGGCGTCCGCTCGGTGGATCCCGAATGGTCTCCCGACGGCTCCAGGATCGCGTTCACCCGGGGCGAGTCCGACGGCAGCTCGATCTGGGTGATGAACGCCGACGGATCGGGGGCGCGCGCCGTGACCACGGGCACCCGGGACGACATGGACCCGGCGTGGTCCCCCGACGGAAACTGGATCGTGTACGCGCGCGGCGCGGTCTCCGCACCGGTCCTCCGCGCCGTCCGCCTGGACGGCACCGGCGACCGGGTGGTCACCCCCCGGGGCCACGTGTTCGGTCACCCGAACTGGAGCTAGCACCCGGCTCAGGCGGTGATCATGTCGAGGCGGCGCAGGATGACGCCCTCGCGCAGCGCCCAGGGGCAGACCTCCAGCTCGGTGAGCTGGAACAGGTCCATCGCGGCGTCCGCGACGATCGCACCGGCGAGCAGCTGCGGGGCGCGCCGCTCGGACACGCCCGGCAGCCCGGCGCACTCGGCGGACGGCATCGGCGCGAGCTTGTCGGCCCACTCGGTCAGGTCGGCGCCCGCCAGGACGCGCCGCTGGTAGGGGCCGTCGGCCGAGGGGGCCGCGCCGCCGACCCGGGCGAGCTGCTTGAAGGTCTTGGACGTGGCGACCGCGTGGTCGGCGGGGCCGTACTTGGCGACGTCCCCAACGCGGCGGGCGATCTCCGCGCGGACGTGCCGGCGCAGGTCGCGGACCTCGTCCGGGGGCGGCGGGTCCGCGGTGAACCGGTCGCGGGTGAGGCGGGCGGCGCCGAGCGGCAGCGAGAACGCCACGTCCGGCTCCTCGTCGATCCCGGACGCGATCTCCAGCGAGCCGCCGCCGATGTCCACGACGAGCAGCCGTCCCGACGACCAGCCGAACCAGCGCCGGACGGCGAGGAACGTCAGCCGCGCCTCCTCCTCGCCCGGCAGCGCCCGGATGTCGATCCCCTTGTCGGCGCGGACGCGGTCGAGGACCTCCTCGCCGTTGGCGGCGTCGCGGAGCGCGGAGGTGGCGAACGCGACGAGGTCCTCGACGCCTTTGTCCTCGGCGACCTGGAGCGCCTCGTCGATGAAGTTGCGCAGCAGCGTCTCGCCCTCCGCGGACAGGCTGTCCCCGTCGTCGAGGTGGTCGGTGAGCCGCAGGTCCGCCTTGTGGGAGTACGCGGGGAGAGGCCGGGCCCCCTCGTGGGCGTCCACCACCAGCAGGTGCACGGTGTTCGAACCCACGTCCAGCACGCCGAGTCGCATGGGCAAAAAATATCGGACGGATCTTCCGGCATTCGGGACGGCCAGCCCCGAACCGCCGCGATGGACATGTTCCCGCAGGTGACGAGAGCGGCGGGTCACAGCATTGTGGCGGCGGGGCACCCGGCCGCCGGACCGGCGGTTCAGCCCGCGGGCGCCTCGGGAAGCTCGTCCGGCGCCGGGTAGGAGCTCTGCGCGCCGCGCTTGCGGACGGCGGCGGCGCCCACGCGGGTGGCGTAGCGGGCGGCGTCCCGCAGCGCGTCCCCGCGTGCGAGCCGGAGGCAGAGCGCGGCGGTGAAGGCGTCGCCCGCGCCGGTCGTGTCGACGGCCTCCGCCTTCGGGGACGGGATGGACGCGGTCCCCTCGCCGTCGGCGACCACGACCCCCTCGGGGCCGAGCGTGACGACGGCGGACCGGGCCCCGGACCGGACGAGCGCCTCCGCCGTCTCGTGCGGTCCGCCGTCGCCGCCCAGCAGGAAGGCGGCCTCGTGCTCGTTGACCACGAGGGGGTCGCAGAGGGCGAGCACCTCGTCCGGGACGGGGGCGGGCGGCGAGAGGTTGAGGACGACCCGTCCGCCCGCACCGGCGGCGGCGCGGGCGGCGGCCTCGACGGCGGGCATCGGCACCTCCAGCTGGAACGACACGACCGCGGCGCCCGTGATCATGGCTCGGGCGGCGGCGACGTCGTCCGGGCCGACCCGCCCGTTGGCGCCGGGCGAGACGATGATGCTGTTGTCGCCGTCCGCCCCGACCGTGATCAGCGCGACGCCGCTCGGCGTGCCCTCGGTCGTGGTCAGATGGGCGAGGTCCACGCCGTCCGCGGCCAGGGCGGCGCGGAGCATCCCGCCGTGCCCGTCGTCGCCGACCCGCCCGACGATGCCGACCCGCCCGCCGAGCCGGGCCGCCGCGACGGCCTGGTTGGCGCCCTTGCCGCCCGGAAGGGTGGCGAGGTCGGAGCCGAGCACGGTCTCCCCGGGCGCGGGCCTCCTGTCGACGCCGACCACCAGGTCCGCGTTGACCGATCCGACGACGACGACTTCCCAGCTCTGCGAGCGTTCTTCGATCACGGTGTAACCGATTACACGTGCGGGGGCGTCCGGCGCAACCCGCGCGGCCGCTAGCGACTGCGCAGCTCAGCCAGATCGACCGCCTCCGCCAGGTCGGCCACGGACGCGTAATAGCCGCGCCCGACGAGCATCCCGTTCCTCGTCACCAGGAACGCGCTCGACCCGCGGACGCCGGCGAACCCGGCCAGCACGCGGTGCGCCCCGCTGAGCCGCACCGCCGCGACC
>NZ_SMKH01000312.1 GCF_004348515.1 Actinomadura sp. KC345
GCCGGGAGGGCTGGGTTCCGAGCGCGCCGGTTCCGCTGGAGTCCGTCCGGCTGGAGTGGGAGGCCGACCCCGTCCCGCCCGCCGTCGCGGACCCGGACGACGGGCTGCCCGCCGGGTACCGGACGTACGCCGAGGCGATGGGCGCCCTCGCGCCGCCGAGGGTGTTCGAGGACCGTCCGAGCCACCGCCTCGTCGCCGCCGACCCGCCGGTGCTGCGGTTCGGGCCCGCCCGGTACTTCGACGGGGTGAACGTCGGCGAGTCCGCGGCGCACGAGCTGGCGGCCGGGGTGGACGGGCTGCCGCTGCGGAACAGGATCGGCGACCCCTGCGACCTGAGCCGGCGGGCGGTGCTGACGGCGATCACGACGGTGACCCTCACGACCTCCGGGGAGTATGTCCTGCACTGGCGGGATCCGGCGAAGGTCGCGCACGCCGGGGGGCTCCACCAGGTGATGCCGGTCGGCGTCTTCCAGCCGCTCCGCGACGAGCCGCCCGGCCTGTGGCGGAGCATGGTCCGCGAGTACGCCGAGGAGCTGCTCGGGATGCCGGAGGACTACGGCGAGGGCTTCGTCCAGGAGGACTGGCCGTTCCACCGGGCGATGACCGCCGAGCGGGAGCGGGGGCGGGTGCGGGCGTACTTCCTCGGGCTCGGCGTCGACCCGCTGACGTTCGCGCTCGACCTGCTGACCGCCGTCGTCATCGACGACGCGGTGTTCGGGGACCTGTTCGGCGGGCTGGTCGCCGTCAACGACGAGGGCGAGGTGTCGATGGCGCCGTTCGACGGGAGCGTCCCGCGGCCGATGCAGCCGGCCGGTGCCGCCGCGCTCGCCCTGGCGTGGCGGCACCGGGACACGCTCGTCAGTCCTCCAGCGCCTCGCGGCTGAGGCCCTTCAGCTCGTCCAGCGCGTCCACGAGGTGGTCGATGATCTCCGACGGGTCGGGGACGAGTTCGCGGCAGGCGACGATGCCGACGTCCACCTTGCCGTCGTAGGAGAACACGGTGACGTTCAGCCCGCCGCTGACGTCGGTGATGACCGAGATCGGGTAGTAGCCGAGCACCTTCGCCCCGCACAGGTACAGCGGGAACTGCGGGCCCGGCACGTTCGAGACGATGAGGTTGACCGGGCGCAGCGAGATCGCCGGCGCGGCCTGGAGCGCGAGGCGGGTGACGGCGCCGGCGACGGGCGCCGGGAGGACGCCGCTCAGCTCCTGCACCCAGCTCCCGGACGACCCGACGAACCGCCGCTTGGCGACGTCCATGTCCCGCCGGACGGCGGTGTACCGGTCGGCGGGGTCGGGGACGTGCGTGGCGAGCGGCGTCGTCATGATCGACACCTGGTTCCCCGGGTCGGCCGCGGTGGCGCCGCGCCGCAGCGACACCGGGACGGCCGCGACGAGCGGGCGCTCCGGCAGGTCGCCGCGCTTGTCCAGCCACTTGCGCAGCGCCGTCGCGCACAGTGCCATGACCACGTCGTTGACGCTGCCGCCGAGGCCCCGCCTGATCTGCTTGATCTCGTCCAGCGGCAGCTCGCCGAAGGCGACCGCGCGGCGGCGCCCGATCGGCGCGTTGAACGGCGTCGGCGGGGCGCTCATCCGCGGCGCCCTCGGGACGCCGGGACGGCGCAGCGCGCCCTGCACGACCGACGACACCAGCCCGGCCCCCGGGATGGCGGCGACGCCGGGGATCTCGTCGAGATAGGGGGCGGCCCGCGCGACCGACAGCGCGGTGCGGACGGGATGCAGCGCGGCCCTCAGCAGCCCGGTGCCGAGCATGTCGGCCGTCCCGGGCGCCCGGGTCGGCGGGGTCTCGTCGGCGGGCAGGTCGCGGGGCTCGGGCGACAGGTCCAGCAGCGCCGCGAGCGTCTCGGCCGCCATCACGCCGTCGACGGCCGCGTGGTGCACCTTCACGTAGACGGCCGTGCAGCCGCCGGCGAGGCCGTGGATGAGGAACATCTCCCAGAGCGGGCGGGACCGGTCGAGGGGCTGCTCGTGGAGCATCGCGACGATCTCGGAGAGCTGCCGGTCGGTCCCCGGCGCGGGAAGCGCGATCTCGGAGATGTGCCACTCGGGGTCGAAGTCGGGATCGTCCTCCCAGTACGGGCGGTCGAGGCCGAACGGCACCTGGGCGAGCCGCTGCCGCAGCGGCCGGGCCGCCAGGTGCGCCCGGCTCCGGACGAGCTCGGCGACCATCGGCACGGTGAGCCGGCCTCCGGGGCACGAGGCCGGGTCGACGATGCCCAGGCCCGCGATGTGGGCGTGGGTGGTGCCGGTCTCGGCGTTGAGGAACGTGGCGTCCACGGTGGTCAGCTGGCTCATGTCTCGTCCGTCCGCTCGCGGTGCGGCTTCCTTACCTCTCTAGGAGTTATGCGGTTCAGGGCAGCAGGTCAACGTGGGCCGTCAGGAAGTAACCACGACTTAACAGGACGTTTCACCCGGTTCATCTGCCGGTTTCACGCGGACTTGTAAAGATTTTGCCTTCTTCCGGCCGAATGCGGTCAGAAAACTTCACAAGTCTGATCAAGCCCCCGGCATCATGATCACCGCACTAGGGTTGTGCCCCATGACGGCACGACCACTCCCCGAGATCGTCGAAGCCGGCTGGGCGACCGCGCTCGCCCCGGTCGCGGGGACGATCGCCGCCGCCGGAGACTGGCTGCGCGCCGAGGTCGCCGCCGGGCGCCGGTACCTGCCCGCCGGGAACCACATCCTGCGGGCGTTCACCCAGCCGTTCGGCGACGTGCGCGTCCTCATCGTGGGCCAGGACCCCTACCCGACCCCCGGGCACCCGGTCGGCCTCAGCTTTTCCGTCGCCCCGGACGTCCGGCCGCTGCCCGCCAGCCTGGTCAACATCTTCCGCGAGTACTGCAGCGACCTCGGCCACCCGGAGCCGTCCACCGGCGACCTCACCCCGTGGGCGGAGCAGGGCGTCTGCCTCCTCAACCGGGCGCTGACCGTCATGCCCGGCAAGCCCGGCTCGCACCGCGACAAGGGCTGGGAGGAGGTCACCGAGCAGGCCATCCGCGCCCTCGCCGCCCGCGGCGGCCCGCTCGTGGCCGTCCTGTGGGGCCGCGACGCCCGCAACCTCAAGCCGATGCTCGGAGACGTGCCCTGCATCGAGTCGCCGCACCCGAGCCCCTACTCGGCCGACCGCGGATTCTTCGGCTCCCGCCCGTTCAGCAGGGCGAACGAGCTTCTCGAGCAGCGCGGCGGCCGGCCGGTGGACTGGAAACTGCCCTGACCGGGGCCCGCCGCCTCACTCCTCCGGGAGGCGGTGGAGAAGCGTCGAGAACTCGGGGGAGCCTTCGGGGGACGCGGGGAGCGGAGTCAGGCGGCGCTCGCCGTGGCTCCAGTAGACACCGGGGGCGCAGGGGTCTTCGGCGTCGGCGTGCATCTCCCGGACGACGTCGGCGAACACGGGGAGCACCTCGCGGACGGCCGTCGAGGTGATCGGGTACAGCAGCAGCGTGCTGTGGCACGGGACGCCGACGAGGGCGCCGTGCTCGTTCGGCCCGGGGAGGAACTGGTCGACCTCGCTGAGCAGCGCCGACACGTAGCGGCTGCCCGGCTTGGTGACGACGCGGACGTTGCGTCCCGGCAGCAGCGGCTGGGTCCGAACGGCGACGTCGGCCAGCTCGCGGTCATGGGTGTTCGTCATCACGTAGCCGAGCTTGTGCAGGCCCAGCAGGCCGGCGCGGGCCTTGGTGAGCGGGCCGCCGTAGCGCGGGTGCTCGATCATCACCATCGCGTCGAAGTGGTCTCCGGCGGGGACGACGACGAGGCCCTCCCGGTCGCCGGGCGCGAGCTTCGGCACGATGCGCAGCCGCAGCAGCTCCCGGACGTCGCCGAACAGCTCCATCTCCCCGACCGCGAGGAACGCGCGGTCGGTGACCTCGCGGACCCACTCGTCCACCACGCGGGGCCATGCCGTGCGCGACTCGCGCGCACAGCGCTCCAGCACCGTCCAGCTGGAGGCCCTGGCCTCCGACCGCCCCACGGGCAGCACCACCTCGGAGGTACCGGAGTCGAACCAGGCGCTGGGCGCCAGGGCGGGCAGCACGTCGCGGATGAGCTCGTGCACGTCCGCCGCCGCGTCCAACGGTTCCATGCTCATCCCCTTTCACCCATCAGCCGAATCCTCACCGATAGCCGGATCACGTCACCACCCCACCTTCTCAGAGTTCGGCCCCGTTGTGTGATCCATCGCGATCCCCGCCCGCACTCGCTGATCATGAGCTGCTCAAGTACGGTTCTCCCATGGCCGAAATCGTGTACCCGCCGGTGATCAAAACGGCTCTCGGGATCTTCAAGGCCCTGAACATCAGGTTCCGCGTGGAGGGCACGGAGCAGATCCCGAGCACCGGAGGCGCGGTGCTCGTGAGCAACCACGTCAGCTACCTCGACTTCATCTTCGCCGGCCTGGCCGCGCACCCGGCGAAGCGGCTGGTGCGGTTCATGGCCAAGAAGGAGATCTTCGACAACCGGGTCGGCGGGCCGCTGATGCGCGGCATGCACCACATCCCCGTCGACCGGAACGCGGGCGCCTCGTCCTACGCGGCGGCGCTGAAGGCGCTGAAGGGCGGCGAGATCGTCGGGGTGTTCGCCGAGGCGACGATCAGCCGCTCGTTCACGGTGAAGGAGATCAAGAGCGGCGCGGTGCGGATGGCGGTGGCGGGCAAGGTACCGCTGGTCCCGGTCGCGATCTGGGGTCCGCAGCGGCTGTGGACCAAGGGCCGCAAGCGCAGGCTCCTCCAGCGCAACGTCCCGGTGACGATCCTGGTCGGCGAGCCGATGTACCCCAAGCGCGGCGACGACTACGACCAGGTCACCCGTGACCTGCACGCCCGGATGTCGGAGATGCTGGAGAGGGCGCAGCGCGAGTACCCCGACGTCCCGCGCTCGGACGAGACCTGGTGGCAGCCCGCCTACCTCGGCGGGACGGCGCCGACACCGGAGGAGGCCGCGAAGCTCGACCTCGAAGAGGCCGAGGCGCGCAAGACCGCCCGCGAGGACTCCTGACCCCGGCACCGCCTCCCGGCTAATTCGGTGGACGTTCCCGGCCACCGGGCGTGATCATTCATGTCATGACCATGTCGCAGGAGACCCCGCAGGAGTTCCTGCATCTCGTCGAACCCCAGGAGAACGCCACCGGTCCGGGGTCGGAGTCGGCACTGCCCGTGGTCTTCAACCTGAACGACAACAATTCGCCGACCGACGTGATGGACGTGCTGTCGCTGCGTCCGTTCGCGTCCGGTGAGCAGCCCTGGTCGCGCTCGACGCGGCTGGAGCACGTCCGGGCGGAGGCGCCGCTTCGCCCCGCGGACGCCCGGATCGTGCGGGTGGCGCAGGAGAAGGGCCAGCATTCGGTGCTGGCCGAGGGCGACGGCTGGACGCTGCTGACCAACCGGTGGAAGAACAACTGCGCGTACGTCGCGGTGTCCGCGGTCACCGAGGAACTGGCCGACTCGGTCTTCGAGGAGTCGGTGAAGGACGCGACCGAACCTCCCGAGGTCGACGAGACCAGCGTCGAGATGGGCTTCTGGCACATGGGCCCGCGCGGCCCGGTCCGCAACGAGCGCGGGATCACCGCCGACCCGTGGGAGGACATCCGGCGCAACTACACCGCGCCGGTCGCCGAGGCCCTCGACGGCGTGATGGGCCTCACCGGCGAGGACGTCTCGGGACGCCTGCTGCTCCTGCACGGCCCGCCCGGCACCGGCAAGACCACCGCGCTGCGCGCCCTCGCCCGCGCCTGGAACGGCTGGTGCCAGTCCGACTGCGTCCTCGACCCGGAGTCGCTGTTCGGCACGCCGAGCTACCTCATGGAGGTCGCGGTCGGCGACGAGGACGAGAACCGCCGCTGGCGGCTGCTCATCCTGGAGGACTGCGACGAGCTGATCCGCGGCGAGGCCAAGCAGTCGACGGGCCAGGGCCTCTCGCGGCTGCTCAACCTCACCGACGGGATGCTCGGGCAGGGCCGCGACGTCCTCGTCGCCATCACCACCAACGAGGACCTCGCCATGCTGCACCCGGCGGTCGTCCGCCCCGGCCGGTGCCTCGCGCAGATCGAGGTGGGCCGCCTCACCCAGGCCGAGGCGGTGGCGTGGCTGGACGGCACGGACGCGCCGTCCACCGAGATCGGCGGGGACGGCGCGACGCTCGCCGAGCTGGTCGCGCTCCGCAAGGGCGAGAAGCGCCCGCACGACCCAGAGGCGCCCGCCTCCGCGACCGGCTTCTATCTCTGACCGGCCTTGCCGAGGGCCTGGTCCAGGTCGGCCCAGAGGTCGTCGGGGTGTTCCAGGCCGACCGACAGGCGCACGGTTCCCTCGCCGATCCCGGCGGCGGCGAGGGACGCCGCGTCCATCTGCCGGTGGGACGTGCTCGCCGGGTGCAGGGCCAGCGACACGACGGCGCCGAGCGACGGGCCGAGCCCGATCAGCTCGACGGCCTCGGAGAACACGCCGCCCGCGTCCCGCCCGCCGGCGAGCTCGAACGCCAGGACGCCGCCCGCTCCGTCCGGCAGCAGCCGCCGCGCCACGTCGTGCTGCGGGTGGTCGTCCAGCCCCGGGTAGTGGACGCGGGTGACCGAGGGGTGCGCGGCGAGGCGCCCGGCGATGTCCAGCGCGGACGCGCTCTGCCGGGCCACGCGCATCGGCACCGTGGCGAGGCCCCGCACGGTCAGCCACGCGGCGAACGGGTCGGCGACGGACCCGAGTTCGACGGCATGGCTCCACACCCGCTGGTGCAGGGCCGGGTCGGCGAAGACGACGATGCCGCCGACGACGTCACCGTGCCCGCTGAGGTATTTCGTCGTCGAGTGGATGACGATGTCGGCGCCGTGGTCGATGGGCTTGCAGAGGAGCGGCGCGAAGGTGTTGTCGACGACGGTCAGGACGCCCGTCCCGCTGAGGGCCGCGGAGAACGCCGGTATGTCCGTCACGTGCGTGGTGGGGTTGGCGACCGTCTCCAGGTAGACGAGCCGGGTGGCGGGGCGCAGCGCCTCCCGCAGCTCGGCCGGGTCGTCGCCGGGAACGTAGGTGACCTCGACGCCCCACCGCTCGGCGAGATCCTGGAACAGCGCGTAGGTGCCGCCGTAGAGGGCGGTCTGCGCGATGACGTGGTCGCCGGAACGCAGCAGCCCCGTCAGGACGGCGTTGACCGCGCCCATCCCGGACCCGGTCGCCAGGGCCCCGGCCCCGCCCTCCAGCTCGGCGACGGCCCGCTCCAGCGACCGGACGGTCGGATTGCCGAGCCGTCCGTACATGAACGCCTCGTCCGGCCCCTGGAAGGCGGCGGCCAGCTCGTCGGCGCCCTCGAACGAGAACAGATGGCCCTGGTAGATCGGCACCCCGAGCGGACGGCTCCCCACCGGTGCGATGACGGGCGGATGCACGGCTCGGGTCTGAGGATGATGTTCGGTCATGCATCCACCCTGCGCCACGGCGCCACCCGGCGGAATGGCCAATCTCGCGCAGTGGCCCGCGACACGGGCTCGCGGGAGGTGACCCCGGACACGTCACCGGTCCGCCCACCCCGCGAGGACGAACCGGTGATCGGGCCGGCCGGTCGGTCACGGCTGGTGTCCCCGGCCCGGCATCCCGAGCATCACCCGGCGAGGCGCCCCTCCGCCATCCGGGAGAACACCGCCAGAACAGGCGCCGGTATCAGGGGTCGCGAGGGGACGTACTACGGGTCTCTACCGACTGGGCGAACAAGTGGCGATAGGCGTGGCGGAGGGCGTGAAGATCATCGACGGGCCTGGTGAACGGCAGGCGCAGGTCGAACGACGGAGCGCCCCGGGGCGGGGCGGAGCAGCGCAGCCACATGCCGTAGCGGTCGAGGGCCAGCGGGCGGACGGGGCCGGGCGGCACCGACGCGGGCAGGAGCCTCGTCAGCTCGTCGCGGTGGGCGGAGTCGAGGTGGGTGAGGATGCCGGCCTCGATGGCGACGAACGGGTCGGGCGCGGCTTCCGCGTACTCCTCCGGTTCCAGCGTGGCGCTCCCCCACGCGTCGTCGATCTCGACCTGGGCGACCTCCAGGGCCAGGATCGTCCATTCGCGCTCGCCGTCGCGGGCCGTCCGCTCGTCGCCGAGGTCGAGCAGCTCGGGACGTGGATGGGCGCGGGACAGCCGGAGCGCGGCCCCGCGCAGTTCGCCGGCGGGGACCTCGCTGAGCCAGCCGTGCAGCCAGGCGCGCCCGCGGACCCGGTCGGCCAGCGTGACCGGGGCGACGTCGGAGATCCGCAGCGTGGCGGGCACGTCGGCCCCGTCGGGCTCGGCGGTGAGCGCGGCGACGATCGGCGAGGCGCGCTGGACGAGCAGGAGCGGCCTGCCCTCCCGGTCGGTCGAGTGCGCCGGGACCGGCGCGTACGGGACGCCCGGCGCGACCAGGACGCCGTCCGCGAAGCCGTAGGCGAGCGTCCGGGCCCGCTCCGCCGGGGTCGGCCCCTCCGTGGTCTCCGTGCTCTGCGTTGCCTGCGCTCGCGGCACCATGCCCTCCTTGACGTGTAGGTTAGGCTTACCTAACTTAGGCATACCTAACCACCAAGGGAGAGTGATGAACAACCCCCGTCCCAAAGTCCGGACGTCGCGGGCCCTCGGCATCCCGCTGACGCCGAAGGCCGTGAAGTACTTCGAGGCC
>NZ_SMKH01000313.1 GCF_004348515.1 Actinomadura sp. KC345
GTGTCCTGTGTGCCCGTGTCCTGTGTGCCCGTGTCCTGTGTGCCCGTGTCCTGTGTGCCCGTGTCCTGTGTGCCCGTGTCCTGTGTGCCCGTGTCCTGTGTGCCCGTGTCCTGTGTGCCCGTGTCCTTCGCCCGCTGTGCGGGCCCGGTCCCCGTGGTGTGCACTGCCCCGTCTCCTCGTCTGTGCGGTGCCGCGTGCCGGGGGTCCAGGAGGCGGCCGGGCCGGCTTTCCCCGTCCGGCGGCGGCCGCGGGTCCCCCGTCGTTTCCGCGCGTTCGCTCATATTCAGGGACGCATCGCCCGCGGGGGCGGTGCACGGGCGAAGGCCGACCTCACCCGGGGGTGAGGTGATCGGCACATCGGGGTGCGGTGGAGGAGGCACTCCCGTGGAGCCGTTACAGTGGACGGGTCGGTGTGGCATGTGTCCCCCGGGCTCTACCTGACGCCTTCGGGGAATACCGCCGGTCCCATGCGGTCCGGGCTGGAGCTTCGTTGTGCCTTTCGCCGTGAGGCGACCACCACACCGACATGAACGCCGAGGCCCCGGCGAGTTCGTCTCGCCGGGGCCTCGGCGTTCGCGCGTCTGACGGGCGTCTAGGGCGGTGCCTCCGGGACGGCGCGGGGGCGGGGTGTCATAGTGCGGCGGCCGCGATCGCGGCGCCGATCGCGGCGAGGACGATGATGACGGCGGCCGCGGCGAGGACGACGGTGCGGGCACGGCGGCGGGGTGCGCCGAGCCGTGTGAGGCGATGGGCCAGCCGCGGGTCGTCCTCGCTCAGGCGGACCTCGATCTGTGTGAGGATCCGCTGCTCCTCCATCGACAGCGCCATGCTCATACCTCCGGGGGTCAGGTGCTGTGTTCCTCCCCACGGAGCATGATCATTATCCCTTCGGAGTGGTGACCGTCACGGCGCGCGCGGGGGCGCTCTGGTGGTGGAGCCGGTCCAGTGCGGTGACGTAGTAGGTGTAGGTGCGGCCGGGTTCGGCGGACGGGTCGATGATCCCGCCGCCGCGGACGTCGGCGATGAGCTGGTCGGGTTCGGCGGGGGCGCAGCCGGCGCGTTCGCCGTCGGCGCGGTAGACGCCGTAGGTGGCGGCGCCTTCGGAGGCCCGCCAGGTGACCTTCACGCCGTCGCCGTGCGGCTCGGCGGCGGTGTCCTGGACGGGCGGGGGCGCCTTGCCGCCGTTGCCGTCGACGGCGGGGCGCAGCGCGGGCCGGCGGTAGTGGTCGTCGCGGAGCCGTTCGGCGAACTTGCGGCGGTTCTCGGCGATGTCGGAGGCGCTGAAGTAGACGTCGCCGCGGACCTGCGGGTGCTTGGCGTTGAGGGTGAGGTGGCGCGACAGCTCGGCGGGGTCCTTCCAGGCGGCGTCCTCGCCGACGCGGTAGGCGCCCTGCCCGATGGTCAGCTGCACGTCGGTGCCCTCGACCTGCTCGGCCCACCAGCCGACGAGCTCGGCGTAGTCGGCGGCGGGGTCGCCGATCGGCCAGTACAGCTGTGGGGTGACGTAGTCGAGCCACCCCTTCTTGATCCATTTGCGGGTGTCGGCGTAGATGTCGTCGTAGCTCTGCAGGGCGCGGGTGTCGGATCCGGCGGGGTCGGTGGTCTTGTTGCGCCAGACCCCGAACGGGCTGATGCCGAACTGCACCCACGGTTTGGCGTCGTGGATCCTGCCGGACAGGTCCTCGACGAGGAGGTCGACGTTGCGGCGCCGCCAGTCGCCCTTGTCCATGCCGCCGCCGCGGGCCTTGTAGGTGGCCTGGTCGGGGAACTCGCCGTCCTCGGGGTAGGGGTAGAAGTAGTCGTCGAAGTGGACGGCGTCGATGTCGTACTTGTTGACGACGTCCATGACGGCCTTGGTGGCCAGTTCCCGCACCTGGGGGATGCCGGGGTCGTACCACAGGCCGCCGCCGTACTCGCGGACCCAGCCGGGGTTCTTCCGGGCGGGGCTCTTCTCGGACAGCTTGTTCAGGTCGTCGTGCCGGGAGATCCGGTAGGGGTTGAACCAGGCGTGGAACTCGAGGTTGCGGGCGTGGGCCTCATCGAGCATGAACTTCAGGACGTCGTAGCCGGGGTCCTTGCCCTGCTTCCCGGTGATCCATGTCGACCACGGCTCGATCGGGGAGTCGTAGAACGCGTCGGAGTTGGGGCGGATCTGCACGAACACCGCGTTCATGTTCATCTGCTTCGCGGTGTCGAGGAGGCGGGTGAACTGCTTCTTCTGCTCGGCCGCCGGGGCGCCGGGGTCCTTGGGCCAGTCGATGTTGCCGACGGTGGCGATCCACAGGGCGCGCAGCTGCCGCGCCTTGGAGTCGCCGGGGGCGGGGACGGCGGCGCATTCGGCGCGCGCCCCCGCCGGGACGGGCGCGCCGCCGCCTCCGGAGCGCTCGTCGCCGCCGAAGCCGCAGCCGGCCAGCACGCCCGCCGACATCGCCGCCGTGAGTGCCGCCGCCGCCATTCGAATCCTGGATCGCCGTACCATAGCGGGCCCATTGTGACCCACCCGGCGCGATGCTCGGGACGAAACACCGTCGCCGCCCCGCTCCGCCCGCCGCGGACCCCGCCGCCCGCAAGATCCCTGCCCGTCCCTTTTTCTGCGTTGCGATCTTCGAACATGCGTTCCATACTGGCCGGGCATTTGTCGTTCAGGTGCTCGAAAGGGGTCGGGTGTGCGGTGGGACCATCTGCGGCTGGACGGCGCCGCGGCGCCGGACGCGGCACCGGACGCGCCGCTGATCGAGCGGCGGGCGGTCACGCGCACGATCGACACCCCGGAGTTCCGCGGCATGACCTTCTACGAGGTCCACGCGAAGACGGTCATCAACAAGGTCCCGGAGGCGTCCCGCGTCCCGTTCCGCTGGACGGTCAACCCCTATCGAGGCTGCAGCCACGCGTGCCCCTACTGCTTCGCCCGGAGGACGCACGAATACCTGGATCTCGATCCGGGGGCCGACTTCGACTCGCGGATCGTGGTGAAGGTCAACGCGGCCGAGCGCCTCCGCGCGGAGCTGGCGGCCCCCCGGTGGCGGGGCGAGCACATCGCGATGGGCACCAACGTCGACTGCTACCAGCGCGCCGAGGGCCGCTACCGGCTGATGCCCGGGATCCTGGCGGCACTGCGCGAGGCGGCCAACCCGTTCTCGATCCTGACCAAGGGCACGCTGATCCTGCGGGACCTGCCTCTGCTGCAGGAGGCCGCCGAACGCACGCAGGTCGGCGCGGCGGTCTCGGTCGGATCGGTCGACCGGGACCTGGCACGGCTGGTGGAGCCCGGCGCCCCGCCGCCCCGCAGCCGCCTGGAGGCGGTGGCGGCGCTGAACGAGGCCGGCATCGGCTGCGGCGTCCTGATGGGCCCGGTCATCCCCTACCTGTCGGACTCGCCCGCCCAGCTCGACGCCGCCGTCCGCCGGATCGCCGACGCGGGTGCCACGTCGGTCTCGGCGATCACCCTGCACCTGCGTCCGGGCGCCCGCGAGTGGTTCATGGCGTGGCTGCGCGAGCACCACCCCGGCCTCCTGGCCCCCTACGCCCGGCTGTACCGGGGCGGCGCCTACGCGCCCAAGGACTACCAGGAGCGCATATCCCGGCGGGTCGCGGACCTGGCGGCCGCATACGGCGTCGGCGGCGGCGCGCACCGCCGCGCTCCCGAGCCCGGCGCCACCGCACGCCGTGCCGGGCCGGCTCCCCCTCAGCAGATGTCCCTCCTGTGACCCGCGCGCCGGTGACCCGCGCGCCGCCCGCCGTCATGAGGGGCCGGCGCCGCCGACCCCTTCGGCTCCCTCCCCGGTGTCGGTGCGGTGCACGCCGAGGCCGGTGCGGCCGGCGGCCAGCACCGGCCGCAGCACGAGGTCGTCGTCGTAGTCGCCGCCGAGTTCCGCCCGGTACGGCAGGGGCGCGGCGGAGGGCAGGGCGCGCAGGCGCTCGTCCAGGGCCGCCTCGGCGGCGGCGTGGTCGGCGGGGCCGGCGCGGTCGGCGCCGGTGACGACCAGGGGCGGCAGGACGTCCATGCCGGTGTAGAACAGGGTGCCGTGCAGCAGGGGGAACAGGACGTCCTCGGCGTGGCCGTGGACGCCTCGGGGACCGAAGCCGGTGGGGCGGGCGCCGGCGGTGGTGACGACCAGGGCGCGGCGGCCGGCCAGGCCGCCGTCGCCGTACCGCAGCACGCGACCGTGCCCGTCGGTGACACCGAACGCGAAGCCCTGCACGAAGACGCGGTCGAACCAGCCTTTGAGGATGGCGGGCATCCCGAACCACCACAGCGGGAACTGCACGACGAGCGCGTCCGCCCAGGCGATCTTGTCCTGTTCGGCGCGGATGTCGGAGGCCAGGCCACCGTCGGCGTGGGCGCGCTCGGACGCGGCGCCGACGATGAGGCGGCCCCCGGGGTCGTGGCCGAAGTCGGCGGGCCCGACGAGCGGGTTCCAGCCCATCGCGTACAGGTCGGAGTGGCGGACGTGGTGGCCCAGGCGCCCCAGGGTGGCGGCGCCGTGGTCGCGGAGGGCGCCGTTGAGGGAGCGCCGTTCGGGGTGCGCGAAGACCCACAGGACGTTCATGCTGGACTTCTCCTTCCGTGTCACCGGCCTCCGATGCTGCCGCGCGGGGGGACCGGGCACGAGTGGCCGGAGGGACATGGTGTGCAAGGATCGGGCCATGGTGTTCGCGGGCGGCAGGCACCGGGTCGCGGTGCTGGTGCGCGAGGGCGTGCTGCCGATGGAGCTCGGAATCGTCCACCAGCTGTTCGGCAACGCGCGCTCGCGGCAAGGCGCTCCCCTGTACGAGGTGGCGTCCTGCGCCGTCGAACCGGGCAACGTGCCCACCGACGCCGACTTCGCCGTGGCCGTCCCGCACGGCCCGGCCGCGCTGGCCGAGGCCGACACGGTGATCGTGCC
The DNA here is from genome assembly GCF_004348515.1 of Actinomadura sp. KC345. GTDB lineage: Bacteria > Actinomycetota > Actinomycetes > Streptosporangiales > Streptosporangiaceae > Spirillospora. Next base: position 4,887 of record NZ_SMKH01000313.1, read on the forward strand.
GGCCTCGCATGCGCACGACGAGTCCTGCCCGGCCGGGGGGCCGGTGCCGGCGGCCCTGGTGGCGGCGCACGCGCGCGGCGCGCGGGTCGCCTCGATCTGCACGGGCGCGTTCGTGCTGGCGGCGGCGGGGCTGCTGACGGGACGGCGGGCGACGACGCACTGGCTGTCGTGCGACCGGTTCGCCGCCAGGTTCCCGGGCGTCCGGGTGGACGCTGCCGTCCTGTACGCCGACGAGGGCGACGTGCTGACCTCGGCCGGGGAGGCGGCGGGCATCGACCTGTGCCTGCACATGATCCGGCGTGACCACGGCGCGGCCGTGGCGGGGGACGTGGCGCGCCGCACGGTGGTGCCGCCGCACCGCGACGGCGGCCAGGCCCAGTTCATCGCCCGCCCGGTGCCCGAACCGCGGGACTCCTCCACGGCACCGGCGCGGGCGTGGGCGCTGGAGCGCCTGGACCGGCCGCTGACGCTGGCGCGGCTGGCGGCTCACACGTCGATGAGCGTGCGGACGTTCACGCGCCGGTTCCGGCAGGAGACGGGCGTGTCACCGCAGGTGTGGCTGACCGGGCAGCGCGTCGAGCGGGCGCGGCGGCTGCTGGAGGAGACCGACCTGCCCATCGACGCGGTCGCGGCGCGCGCGGGCTTCGGGACGGCCGCGTCGCTGCGGTCGCATCTGCGGGCGGCGGTGGGGGTCGCGCCGACCGCCTACCGCGCCACCTTCCGCGGCCCCTGACCGCCCTGACCGCCCGGACCGGCCGGCGCGCCGCTAGGCGTGTTCGGGGTCGAGTTCGACGGGCCGGGCGATGACGTCGACCATGGCGCCGTTGCGCAACACGGTGATGGGCAGGGGGCGGCCGATCGCCTCGGCGAACATGAGCCGCTGCAGCGACTGCGCGTGCGCGACCGGTTCGCCGCCCGCGGTCAGGACCAGGTCGCCGGTGCGCAGCCCGGCCCGGTCGGCGGGGCTGGCGGGCACGACCTCGGCGACGCGCAGCGCCTCGTCCTGCCCGGTGCGGGCGCGCAGCGCGGCCGGGACGGGAACGGGCGCGGCGGCCAGCCCGAGGAACGCGCGGCGGACGCGGCCGTCGCGGATGAGGGCCCCGATGATGCGGCGCGTGGTGGCGTTGATGGGGACGGCCAGCCCCAGCCCGATCCCCGCGACGGCGGTGCTGACGCCGACGACGCGGCCGTGCGCGTCGGCGAGCGCGCCGCCGGAGTTGCCGGGGTTCAGGGCGGCGTCGGTCTGGATGACGTCCTCGATGACGCGGACGGCGCTGCCGGTGCGGGTGGGCCGCGAGGTCGGCAGCGACCGGCCGAGCGCCGACACCACCCCGGCGGTGACCGACCCGGTCAGGCCGAGGGGGTTGCCGACCGCGACGACGAGCTGCCCGACGACCAGCGAGTCGCTGTCGCCGAGGGTGACCGGGCCGGGAACGGGCCCGTCGGCGCGGACGACGGCCAGATCCGACAGGGGGTCGGTGCCGACGACGGTGAACGCGCCGGTGGCGCCGCCCGCGAACGCGGCCTGCCCGCCGGAGGCTCCGCCGACCACGTGGGCGTTGGTGAGCAGGAACCCGTCGCCGGTGAACGCCACCGCCGACCCGGCGCCCTCGCCGCGCCGGTGCCGGACGCGCAGCGCGGCCACGCGCGGCGTCAACTCGCGGGCCACGGCGGACACGACACGGGAGTAGGCGTCCAGCGGCGGGCCGCCCTCGGGGGGATCGGGGATCATCGCACCTCCCGGGATGATTACATGGTTACACAGTAACCCGGGATTTCAGCGCAGGGTGGACAGACCGCCCCGTCCAGCCCGCCGAGCCGCTCCGCGGCCTGCGTCACGACCCGGTCGCAGGACTCCGGATCGGTGACGTCGGCGACGGCGACGCACGCGTCCCCGCCCTCGGCGGCGACCATCGCCGCGGTCCGCCCGGCGGCGTCCTCGTCGACGTCGGCGCACGCGACCCGCGCACCCTCCCGCGCCGCGGCGATCGCGATCGCGCGGCCGTTGCCGACCGGCGGATCCGGATCGTCGCTGGGCCTGGTCCCCGCGCCGACGACCAGGATCCGGCGTCCGGTCAGCACACCGCCCCCGGCGGGAAGATCGCGCATGCCGGGAACCGTAGCCGACACCGCCCGCCGCCGCCCAGCCCCGGAACCGCCGCGGCTGCGGCTAGGGTGCGGGGCATGGGCGGCGTCGCGGGAACGGCCGGTGGACCGGTGGCGGCAGGACCGGCGGCAGGTGAGCCGGTGGTGGTCGAGCGCGCCGACGGCGCCGGCGGCGAGTTGGTACTGCGCCGCGCCGGCACCGACTACGAGATCATCAGCAACGGCGTGTTCCTCATGGACACCCGGGGCGGCGCGTCCGAGCGGCTCCTGGTCCGCGCCGCCGCGCAGGACCTCGACGCCCCGGCGCGCCTGCTCATCGGCGGCCTCGGCGTCGGCTTCTCCCTGGCCGAGGCCCTCACCCTCCCCCAGGTGGCGCACGTCACCGTCGTCGAACGCGAACCCGCCGTCATCGCCTGGCACGCCCGCGGCGCACTGCGGCCCTGGTCGCGCGGCGCGCTGGACGAGCCCCGCGTCACCGTCGAGAACGCCGACCTGCTCGACCACCTCGCCGGCGCGGGCGGCGGGCGCTTCGACGCTCTGTGCCTGGACATCGACAACGGCCCCGACTGGACGGTCACACCCGGCAACGCCCGCCTGTACGCCGCGGCGGGCCTGGACCTGCTCACCCGCCGCCTCACCCCCCGCGGGACCCTCGCGGTGTGGAGCGCGAACGCCGCACCGGCCTTCGAGGCGCTGCTGCGGGAACGGTTCACGCGGGTCCGGGTGCGGGAGGTGCCGGTACCGCGCGGCGAACCCGACGTCATCTACCTGGCGAGCGGGCCCCGTCCGGCGGACGCCGCCCAGGCCGCCACCTGAGACCACGCCAGATGCGCCCGGCCCTGCGCCGCGCGAGGGCCTCGGGCCGGTTCGCGTGGACCGCGCGGGCGGGAACGGGAAACCGATTCGCTACATTTCGGCCTGACAACACCTTTTTGGGAGGATCTGTGGCTACTGCCCACGCAGCCCAGCGGCGCCCCGCCGTCCTGGGCGACCTGCTGCCCGGTTCCCTGGCCCGCGACGCCGCGCTCGTCGCCGGCGCCGCCGCGTTCGTCGGCGCCGCCGCACAGCTCGCCGTCCCGCTGCCCGGCACACCGGTACCGGTGACGGGGCAGACCTTCGCGGTGCTGCTGGCGGGCGCCGCACTCGGACCCGGCCGCGCCGCCCTCGGCATGGTCATGTACCTGCTGGCCGGGATGGCGGGCGTGCCCTGGTTCACCGACGGCGGCTCCGGCACCACCGCCCCGACCCTCGGCTACGTCATCGGGTTCATCGCCGCCGCCGCGGCCGTGGGCGCCCTCGCGCGGCGCGGCGGCGACCGGACACCCCTGCGCACCACCGCCACGATGCTCGCCGGGACCACCATCATGTACGCCACCGGCGTCCCGTACCTCATGGCGTCCCTGCACATCGACCTCGGCGCCGCCCTCGACCTCGGCGTCACCCCGTTCCTGGCGGGCGACGCGCTCAAGGTGCTGCTCGCGGCCGGCCTGCTCCCCGCGGCGTGGAAACTCACCGGAGCCGCCCGATACCGCTGACCCCGCCACCCCGTCCCTCCCGGGCCCGCGCCACGCATGTGCCCGGGAGGGACGGGCATGAGCACCCCGGGCGGACGCCCCCACCGCCCGCGCCTGTGG
>NZ_SMKH01000314.1 GCF_004348515.1 Actinomadura sp. KC345
GCCGCCGGCCCGCCCGGCGCCGCGCGCCCGTCCGGGGCGCCGCGCGTCACGGCGCTGGACGAGGTCGGGGACCTGTTCTCCGCCGGTCTCGACGGGCTGGTCGTCGCGGCGGCCACCGACGCGCACGCGGGCCTGGTGGAGCGGGCCGTGGCCGCCCGGATCCCCGTGTTCTGCGAGAAGCCGCTCGCGTCGGATCTTGATGGAACGTTCCAAACGGTGGCCGCGGCCGCCGCCGGCGGTGTGCCCGTGCAGGTGGGGTTCCAGCGGCGGTTCGACTCCGGGAACGCCGCGGCGCGCGAGGCCCTGGCGTCCGGGCGGCTCGGCTGGCTGCACACCGTCCGCTCGTGCAGCTTCGACCCCGCCCCGCCGCCCGCCGAGTACGTCCCGACGTCCGGCGGGCTCTTCCGCGACTGCGTCATCCACGACCTCGACCTCATCCGGTTCGTGACGGGACGCGAGGTCGTCCGGGTGATGGCGTCCGGCTCCAACCGCGGCGACGACTTCTTCCGCGAGTGCGGCGACATCGACACCGGGTCCGCCCTGCTCGTCCTGGACGACGGGACGCTCGGGCTCGTGTCGGCCACCCGCTACAACGCCGCCGGATACGACTCGCGCCTGGAGCTGTTCGGGTCCAAGGACAGCATCGTCACCGGCATGGACGACCGGACGCCCGTGTCCGCGCTGCCCGAGGGCGACGCCCCGGAGAGCGAGCCGGGCGGGGCTCCGAGACACGCCTACAGCGGCTTCATGGAGCGGTTCGCCGACGCCTACGACGCCGAGTTGCGCGCCTTCGTCGACCTGGCGGCCGGCCGCCGCGGCAACCCGTGCCCGCCCGAGGAGGCCCTGGAGGCGTTCTATCTCGCCGAGGCGTGCGAGTTGTCCCTCCGGGAGGGGCGGATCGTCGGGACCGAGGAGGTGCGGCGATGAGGGTCGCGGCCGCGCCGATCTCGTGGGGCGTGTGCGAGGTCCCCGGGTGGGGCCATCAGATGGAGCCCGGCCGGGTGCTCGCAGAGATGCGCGACCTCGGCCTCGCGGCGACGGAACTGGGGCCGGAGGGCTTCCTGCCCGGCGACACGGGCGCGAGGGACGCGGTGCTGGCGTCCCACGGGCTGGGTCTTGTGGGGGCGTTCGTCCCTACCGTCCTGCATGACCCGGCTTACGACCCGATGCCGGACATCGACCGTGCCTTCGACCGCGTCGACGGTGTCCTCATCCTGGCCGCGGCGACCGGGCTGGACGGCTACGACGGGCGGCCGGACCTGGACACCCGGGCGTGGGCGACGCTGCTCGCCAACCTCGACGCGATCACTCTGCGCGCCGCCGCACGCGGCCGCCTGGTCACCCTCCATCCGCATGTCGGGACGGTCGTGGAACGGCGCGCGGATGTGGAGCGCGTGCTGGGCGGCAGCAGCGTCCCGTGGTGCCTGGACACCGGCCACCTCCTCGTCGGCGGCACCGACCCGGTGTGGCTGGCGCGCTTCGCGGCGCCCCGGATCGCGCATGTCCATCTGAAGGACGTGGACGCAGGGCTCGCCGACCGTGTCCTCAACGGCGAGGTCTCCTACACCGACGCGGTGCGCGACGGTCTGTACCGGCCACTAGGGGACGGCGACATTGACATTCCCGGCATCATCCGCACCCTGGAGGGCGCCGGCTACGAAGGCTGGTACGTGATGGAACAGGACACCGTCCTGACCGGAGAGCCCGCAGAAGGCGGCGGTCCGTTCGACGACGTCCGCAGAAGCCTGGACTTCCTCGCCGGAGTGGCCCGATGACCTTCGACCTCATCACGATGGGACGGGTGAGCGTCGACGTCTACCCGGACCAGGTGGGCGTGCCGCTTGAGGACGTCGAGTCGTTCGGCAAGTACCTCGGAGGCAGTCCCACCAACGTCGCGGTGGCCGCGGCGAGGCACGGCCGCAGCGCCGCCGTCATCACCCGCACCGGGGACGACCCGTTCGGCCGTTTCGTCCACAAGGCACTCAAGGAGTACGGGGTGGACGACCGGTTCGTCACGGCCGTCCCCGGGTTGCCGACCCCGCTGGCGTTCTGCGAGATCTTCCCTCCGGATGACTTCCCGCTGTACTTCTACCGCTACCCCAAGGCCCCCGACCTGCAGATCCATCCCCATGAACTCGACCTAGAGGCGATCGCCACGGCCCGGATCATGTGGGCCACCGTCACGGGGTTGTCGCAAGAGCCGAGCCGTGAGGCGACACTGACCGCGCTCGGTGAACATTCCGGATACACCATCCTGGATCTCGACTACCGGCCGATGCTGTGGACCGATGCCGCCGAGGCCCCGCACTGGGCAGGGCTCGCCCTGGAACGCGCCTCCGTCGCGGTCGGGAACCTGGAGGAGTGCGCGGTCGCCGTGGGGGAGCGCGAGCCGCGTGCCGCCGCCCGCGCGATCCTGGCCCGCGGCCCGGAACTCGCGATCGTGAAGATGGGGCCGGACGGCGTCCTGGCGGCGACGGCCGGCGAGGTGGTCGAGGTACCGCCGGTCAAGGTCGACGTCGTGAACGGCCTCGGCGCGGGCGACGCGTTCGGCGGCGCGATCTGCCACGGGCTCCTCGCCGGATGGGACCTGCGGCGGCTGATCGAGTTCGCGGGCGCCGCCGGCGCGATCGTCGCGTCCCGCATCGCCTGCTCCGCCGCGATGCCGGCCGCGGACGAAGTCACGGCATTCCTGGAGGATTCCTGATGAAGTACCACCTGCCCGCGGGAACGGCCGCCGAGGAACCGTACGGGCTTGTCGTGACCCCGGAGTCGGCCGGATGGGTGCACTCGGCGCTGCGCGTCCTCGAACTGCCGGACGGCGGCTCGCACGGGTTCGGGACCGGCGAGTTCGAGATGATCGTGCTGCCGCTCGCCGGATCGTGCGAGGTCGAGTGCGACGGCGAGCGGTTCGGGCTGGAGGGCCGCGACCACGTCTTCGGCCGGGTCAGCGACTTCGCCTACGTGCCGCGGGACGCCCGCGTCACGGTGCGCGGACGCGGCCGGTTCGCGCTCGCCGGGGCCCGCTGCGAGGCGCGGCTCGCGCCGCGCTACGGCCCCGCCGGGGACGTCCCCGTCGAGCTGCGCGGCGCGGGGCCGGCGAGCCGCCAGGTCAACAACTTCGGCACGCCCGAGGGGTTCCCGTTCGCCGAGAAGCTGATCGCGTGCGAGGTGCTGACGCCGGGCGGCTGCTGGTCGTCGTTCCCGCCGCACAAGCACGACGAGGAGACGCCGGACGAGGCCGTCCTGGAGGAGATCTACTACTTCGAGGTCGCTCGGGACGGCATGGCGTACCAGCGCGTCTACGGTTCGCCGGGACGCCCGATCGACGTTCTCGCGGAGGTGCGCAGCGGCGACGCCGTCCTGATCCCGCATGGCTGGCACGGGCCGTCCATGGCGGTGCCGGGGCACGACCTGTACTACCTCAACGTGATGGCCGGGCCGTCTCCGGAGCGGGCCTGGCGCATCTGCGACGATCCGGCGCACGCCTGGATCCGTGACACCTGGCCGGGGCAGGCGATCGATCCACGGCTGCCCCTGACCTCACCGGAGGGGCGGTCATGAGGCTCACGGTGGGTCAGGCCCTCGTCAGGTTCCTGGGGGCGCAGTACAGCGAGCGGGACGGGGACGAGCGGCGGTTCTTCGCGGGCTGCTTCGGCATCTTCGGCCACGGCAACGTCGCGGGCATCGGCCAAGCGCTGCTGGAGCACGCCGGCGATTCGCCAGACCACGGGGACCTCCCGTACTACATGGCCCGCAACGAACAGGCCATGGTGCACACCGCGTCTGGATACGCCCGGATGAACGACCGGCTGACCGCCTTCGCCTGCACGACCTCCATCGGGCCAGGGGCGACCAACATGGTCACGGGTGCCGCCCTGGCCACCATCAACCGCCTGCCCGTTCTGCTGTTGCCGGGTGACGTCTTCGCCACCCGTCCGGCCAACCCGGTGTTGCAGGAGCTAGAGGACTCCCGGTCATACGACGTGTCCGTCAACGACTGCCTCAAGCCCGTGTCGAAGTACTGGGACCGCATCAACCGTCCTGAACAACTGCCCAGCGCGCTCATGGCGGCGATGCGCGTCCTCACCGACCCGGCTGAAACGGGCGCCGTCACGTTGGCGCTCCCCCAGGACGTGCAAGCGGAGGCGTACGACTGGCCGGACGAGCTGTTCACGCGGCGGGTGTGGCGCATCGCGCGTCCGGTGCCAGAACCCGCCTCGCTGGAGGAGGCGTCCGCCGCCCTGCACGCCGCCGAACGGCCGCTCATCGTGGCGGGCGGGGGCGTCATCTACTCCCGAGCCACCGACGACCTGCGCGCCTTCGCCGAACGCACCGGCATCCCCGTGGCCGAGACCCAGGCGGGCAAGGGCGCTCTCCCCTGGGACCACGCCTGCTCAGTGGGCGCCATAGGCGCGACTGGGACGACCGCGGCGAACGCACTCGCCCGCGAAGCGGACGTCGTCGTGGGCATAGGCACCCGCTACAGCGACTTCACGACGGCGTCCCACAGCCTGTTCGCCAACCCGGGCGTGACGTTCGTCAACGTCAATGTCGCGAGGTCCGACGCGGCCAAGCTCGCGGGCATCACGGTCGTGGCGGACGCCAGGGAGGGCATCAGGGGACTGAACGCCGCGGTGGACGGCTACAGCGTCCCGGACGCCTACCGGGACGAGGCCAGAGCTTTGACGGCCGACTGGAACGCGAAAGTCGACCTGGCCTACGCGCCCCGGAACGGGACACCGCTCGCCCAGTCCGTGGTCATCGGCGCCGTCAACGAGGCCAGCGGCTCGCAGGACGTCGTCGTGTGCGCCGCCGGGTCGATGCCGGGCGACCTCCACAAGCTCTGGCGAGCCCGTGACCCGAAGGGCTACCACGTCGAGTACGGCTACTCCTGCATGGGCTACGAGATCGCGGGCGGCCTCGGCGTCAAGATGGCCGCCCCTGACCGCGAGGTGTTCGTCCTCGTGGGGGACGGCTCGTACCTGATGATGTCCCAGGAGCTGACCACGGCCGTCGCCGAGGGCGTCAAGCTGGTCGTCGTCCTCGTCCAGAACCACGGGTTCGCCTCCATCGGGAACCTCTCCGAGTCGGTCGGCGCGCAGCGCTTCGGCACCCGCCACCGCGCCCGGACCGGCACGGGCCTCGACGGCGACCCGCTGCCGGTCGACCTGGCCGCCAACGCCGCCAGCCTCGGCGCCGACGTGATCCGCGCGTCCACCGCCGGCGAGCTGGCCGACGCGCTCCGGGAGGCGAGGAAGGCCGACCGGACGACGGTCATCCACATTGAGACGGACCCCTTGGCAGGCACCCCGGACAGTGCGGCATGGTGGGACGTCCCGGTCGCGGAGGTGGCGGCGCTGGACTCCACCAGGCGGGCACGTGCCCGCTATGAGGAGGATCGGCGAGCACATCGCCACCATCTGTGATCAACTCCTCAGACCGACCTATCGGGGAGAAACGGAGAGCAGATCCGATGAGAGGCGTTTTCGCGCGTGGATCGTCCAAGGGCCTCGCGGTTCTCGCCGCGGGCGTGCTGGTTCTGAGCGCCTGCAGCGGCTCGGGCGGCAAGGAGGCCGAGGAGGACACCGGCGGTTCCGGCCCCCGGCTGGAGATCGCCATGGTGACGCACTCCGCCCCCGGCGACACCTTCTGGGACATCGTGCAGAAGGGCGCCAAGGCCGCCGCCGCCAAGGACAACGTCGAGTTCCTGTACTCGGCGGACCCCGACGGCGGCAAGCAGGCCCAGCTCGTCCAGGCCGCCATCGACAAGAAGGTGGACGGCATCATCGTCACCCTCGCCAAGCCCGACGCGATGAAGGACGTCCTGGCCCGCGCCGCCGCCGCGGACATCCCGGTGGTCTCGATCAACTCCGGCCAGGAGGAGTCGGCGGAGCTCGGCGCGGTCGCGCACTTCGGGCAGGACGAGTCGATCGCGGGCGAGGCGGCCGGCACCGAGCTGGGGAGGATCGGCGCCTCGAAGGCGCTGTGCGTGGTCCACGAGCAGGGCAACGTGGGCCTTGAGGCCCGCTGCGACGGCGCGCGCAAGACGTTCGACGGCGACCTGGAGAACCTGTTCGTCCAGGGGGCGAACATGCCGGACGTCAAGTCGTCCATCACGGCCAAGCTCCAGTCCGACAAGAGCATCGACGGCGTCCTGACGCTCGGCGCGCCCTTCGCCGCGACCGCCGTCGACGCGGTCGAGGAGACCGGTAGCGAGGCCGAGATCGGCACGTTCGACCTGAACAAGGACCTGATCGCCTCGATCACGTCCGGCGCCATCCAGTTCGCCGTCGACCAGCAGCCCTACCTGCAGGGCTACGGCGCCGTCGACCAGCTGTGGCTGCTGAAGAACAACGGCAACGTCCTCGGCGGCGGGCGCCCGGTGCTGACCGGTCCGGCGATCGTCACCAAGGACGACGCCGCGGAGCTGAAGGCGTTCGCCGACCGGGGGACCCGGTGACCCACACGGTCACGGAGCCGTCGGCGGCAGATCCGGGCCCGGACGAGCGCCTGGCCCGGCAGTCGCCCCTGCGGCGGCTGCTGGGCCGCCCGGAGCTCGGGGCGCTGCTCGGCGCCGTCGCGCTGTTCGTGTTCTTCGCGGTCGTCGCGGACGCGTTCCTGCAGACCGGCTCGTTCTCGACCGTGCTCTACGCGAGCTCCACGTTCGGGATCATGGCGGTCGGGGTGTCGCTGCTGATGATCGGCGGCGAGTTCGACCTGTCCGCCGGGGTGATGGTGACGTCCTCGGCGCTGATCGCCGCACTGACCGCCTACCAGTTCACGCTGAACGTGTGGGCGGGCGTGGCGATCTCGCTCGTCCTGACGCTGGCGCTCGGCATGGTCAACGGCCTGCTCTACAACTGGACCAAACTGCCGAGCTTCATCATCACCCTCGCCATGTTCTTCATGCTCGCGGGCCTGAACCTCGGCGTCACCAAGGCCCTCACCGGCAACGTTGCGAGCGACTCCGTCCGCGACATGGACGGCTTCGACACCGCCCGCGCGATCTTCGCCTCCGACATCACGGTCCTGGACGTCCGGGTCAAGATCACCGTGTTCTGGTGGCTGCTGTTCGTGGCGATCGCGACCTGGATCCTGCTGCGCACCCGCATCGGCAACTGGATCTTCGCGGCCGGCGGATCGGCCGCCAGCGCCCGCGCGGTCGGCGTCCCCGTCGCCCGCGTCAAGATCGGCCTGTTCATGGGGGTCGCGTTCTGCGCCTGGTTCTCCGGGATGCACCTGGTGTTCGCGTTCGCGACCGTCCAGTCCGGGGAGGGCGTCGGCAACGAGTTCCTCTACATCATCTGCGCGGTCATCGGCGGATGCCTGCTGACCGGCGGCTACGGATCGGCGATCGGCGCGGCGATCGGCGCGTTCATCTTCGGCATGACGAACAAGGGCATCGTGTACGCGGAGTGGAACCCCGACTGGTTCCGGTTCTTCCTCGGCGCGATGCTGCTCATCGCCACCGTGGTGAACCTGGTCGTCCGGCGCAGAGTGGAGCGGGCATCGTGAGCGCGAACGACGCGCCGCTGATCAAGCTGAGCGGCATCGGCAAGAACTACGGCACCGTCATCGCGCTGCGGGACGTGGGCCTGGAGGCGTCCGCCGGCGAGGTGACCTGCGTCCTCGGCGACAACGGGGCGGGCAAGTCCACGCTCATCAAGGTCGTCGCCGGGCTGCACCGCCACGACACGGGCGACTACGAGGTGCAGGGAGAGCCGGTCGCGTTCGCGTCACCCCGCGACGCCCTCGACCGCGGCATCGCGACCGTCTACCAGGACCTCGCGGTCGTCCCGCTGATGCCGGTCTGGCGCAACTTCTTCCTCGGCTCGGAGAAGCGCAAGGGCTTCGGCCGCCTGGACGTCGAGTTCATGCGGTCCACCACCCACGGCGAGATGGCCGCGATGGGCATCGACCTCCGCGACGTCAACCAGCCCATCGGCACCCTCTCCGGCGGCGAGCGCCAGTGCGTGGCCATCGCCCGCGCCGTCTACTTCGGGGCCAAGGCCCTCGTCCTGGACGAGCCGACGGCCGCCCTGGGCGTCAAGCAGGCGGGGGTCGTGCTGCGCTACATCGTCCAGGCGCGGGAACGCGGGCTGGCGGTCATCTTCATCACCCACAACCCGCACCACGCCTACCCGGTCGGCGACCGCTTCCTGATCCTCAACCGCGGCCAGAGCCTCGGCTACCACACCAAGGAGGAGATCGGCCGCGACGAGCTGACCGCCCTCATGGCCGGCGGCCGCGAACTGGAGGAACTGGCCCACGAACTGGACGCCGCGGGCTCGCCCGCCACCGCCGGACAACTGACGAAGGAGGCGAAAAGCCTGGACCCGACCGACGACTGACCTCCGGTCCGCGCCACTCCGGCCGCCGCCCGGACCCCCAGCCCGCGATCGCCGGGCCCCGAACGGTGTCGGGCGGCTGCCGGTGGGCCGGTGGAGTGGGCTGTGCTGATCGGTGGCCGTGCCGCTTGACCGTACCGCTTGACCGTGCCGCCTGGCCGTGCCGCTGCATCCCGCTGGAGGTTCCCTGCGACGTCTGGCATCGGGGAGTGGGAGCGGCCGGTCTGGTGGGGCTC
>NZ_SMKH01000315.1 GCF_004348515.1 Actinomadura sp. KC345
GTTCGAGCCCCGGGACGCCGCCACCGTCCTCGCCAACCGCGCGCGGGCCGTGCGGAGCGGAGACCGGACGGCCTTCCTCGCGACGGTGGGTTCGGCACCCGCCGCGTTCCAGGACGCCCAGTCCCGCGTGTTCGGCAATCTCCGCGAGCTTCCCCTGGACGGCTGGGAGGAGCGCTTCGCCGCCATCCAGGCCGCAGACGGGAAGGAGGGCGTCGCGGTCGTCCGCGTGGAGGTGCGCTACAGGCTGCGGGGCTTCGACCGAGGCGACGTCGCCCACACGGGCTACCTGACGCTCGCCCCAAGCTCAGGCACCTGGACGATCGTCGGCGACGGGTCGTCCCATGGGCTCAAGGACGACGCCGCCATCTGGCACGCCGGGCCCCTGAAGGCGGTCAAGGGCAAGGCCTGCCTCGTCATCGGCGACGCAGCCGGGCTCGACGAGATCGCCCGGCGGCTGGACGCGGCCGTGCCCGCCGTCACCGGCGTCGCCGGCCGGGAGTGGGCACGGCGGGCCGTCGCGCTCGTTCCCGCCGACCCGGGTCTGGCCTCCGCACTCGCCGGCCCCGGCCAGAGCCTCGGCGACATCGCCGCCCTCGCCACCGTGGCGCCGTCCGCCGGAGGCCGCGGCGGCGAGGACCGCGTCATCGTCTCCCCGGGCACCTTCGGCCGCCTCAACGACCTCGGGCGCGACGTCGTGCTGACCCACGAGCTGACCCACGTCGCGACCGGCGGCGCCCGCGACCGCACGACGCCGATGTGGCTGATCGAGGGCTTCGCGGACTACGTCGGCTACCTCGGGACCGGCGTCGCCGTCGCGTCGGCGGCCGGCGAGCTGCGGGGCGAGGTCGCCGCCGGCCGCATCCCGTCCGCGCTGCCCGCCGCGGCCGCGTTCTCCGGCGGCTCCGAGCGCCTTTCCCAGGCCTACCAGGAGGCCTGGCTCGCCTGCCGGATGGTCGCCGACCGGTACGGTGAGGCGACGCTCGTGCGGCTCTACCGGACCGCCGGGCGCGTCCCGGAGGCCGCCGCGCTGCGCGACGTGCTGGGGCTCACCCGGGAGCGCTTCACCGCCCTATGGCGCGACTACCTGAAGAGGGAGCTGACATGAGCGAGGCGGAGGCGGAGCCGGGGCGCGCCGAGCCCGGTTCCGGCCGGGACACCGCTCGTCCGGACGACGCGGGCCGGATGCGGCGGCCGCGGGCCGCCGCCGCCGTCGCGGCCGCCGTGCTGTTCGCCGCGCTCGGGGCCGTCATCGCCCTCACCACGCCGTGGGACCCGATGCCCGGCCCCGTCCCGGGCGGGCACGTGGAGCCCGACCCGGCGCTGGACTTCTCCCCCGCCGAGATCGCACGTTCCAAGGCGTTCGACTCGGCCATCAACCCGCCCGCCTACGCGGGCCTCGTCGCGGGCCTGGCGCTGGTCCTCGTGCTGGGCCTCACGCCGCTGGGCGCCCGGTTCGTCGGCTGGGTCACCGCCCGCGCCCGGCGCAGGTCCCTGCGCATCATCGCCGGGACCGTCGCGCTGACGGCGCTGCTCCGCATCGCCGGACTCCCGTTCGACGTCTGGAGCGAGTCGGTGCTGCGCCGGTACGGGCTGTCGACGCAGAGCTGGCCCGCATGGCTCGTGGACGAGCTCAAGTCCCTCGGCGTCACCTGGGTCATCTACACGGTCGCCCTGCTGCTCCTGTACGCGGTCGTGCGCCGCTTCCCGCGCTACTGGTGGACGGGCGCCGCCGCCGGCGGGTTCCTGCTCGTCGTCCTGGTGTCGTTCATCTACCCCATCGCCGTCGAGCCGGTGTTCAACAAGTTCCACTCGCTGCGGCAGGGCCCGCTGCGCACCGATCTGCTGGCGATGGCCGAACGGGACGGCGTGCCCGTCGAGGACGTCCTGGTGGCGGACGCCTCCCGGCGGACGACGTCGCTGAACGCCTACGTGTCCGGCTTCGGCTCCACGCGCCGCATCGTCCTGTACGACACACTGCTGGAGTCGTCGCCCGAGCGGGTCGAGTCGATCGTCGGGCACGAGCTCGGCCACGCCAAGCGCAACGACGTCCTGTGGGGCACGCTGGTGGGCGCCCTGGGCGTCGCGGGGGCGATGTGCCTGCTCCACCTCCTGATGACCTCTCCGCGCCTCCTGCGCCGCGCGGGGGTCGACCCCGGCGGAGGCGCCGCGGACGACGACCGCGGCGCCTCCCGCGGCGCCGCCGACCCGCGCTCGATCGCGCTCGTCCTCGCGCTCGTGGCGGCCGGGACGCAGATCAGCGCCCCCGTCCAGAACCTCGTCAGCAGGAACATCGAGGCCCGCGCCGACGTGCACGCGCTGAACCTCACCCGCGACCCGTCGACGTTCGTGTCGATGCAGCACGAGCTCTCGGTGCGCAACATCTCCGACCTGAGCCCGGACGCCCTGGAGTACCTGCTGTGGCTGACCCACCCGCCGGGCCCCGGCAGGATCGCCATGGCCCGGGAGTGGGCGCGCCTCAACCACGTCCAGGAGCCGCCGCCGCTGCGCTAGCCGGTGTCAGTCGCCTTCCGCGTCCTGACCGCCCTGCCCGGTCCCGGCGCCGCCGCCCTGCGCGGTCACCGTCGCTGAGTCCGCGAGCGGGGCGGTCGTGACGGGGCGCTTCAGGGCGCTGCCCTTCACCCAGTCCTTCCAGTCGGCCTGCCAGTAGCCCCACCCGTTGTCGGGCTCCAGCTCGCGGTCCGTTCCGGTCACCACCACCGGGTCGCCCCGCTGGGTGCGGTCGAAGAACCACTTCGCGTCCGACGGGCTGAGGTTGATGCACCCGTGGCTGACGTTCGCACTGCCCTGGCTGCCGACCGACCAGGGCGCGCTGTGGACGTACTCGCCGCTGTCGGAGATCCGCACGGACTTGTACACGGTCAGGCTGTAGCCTCCCGGGCTGCCGGGGGCGATCCCCATCCAGGAGGACGTCATGACGGTCGGGTCCTCCTTCGACATCGCCACATGGACGCCGTTGGTGGTGGTGTACTTCTCCACGCCGCCCTTGCCCATGCTGAGCGGGATGGTGCGGGCCTTCTCGCCGTTGACCTTCACGACCATCTTGTGGGAGTCCTCGTCCGCGGTCGTGATCTGCGAGTCGCCGACCTTGAAGGCGAGGGAGTAGTTCTGTCCGCCGTACACGTCGCCGCCGGTGCGCACACCGCTGAGGTGGGCCTTGAACGCCACGTTGGTGTGGGCCGGCCAGTACTTCTTCGGCCGGAACACGACCTCCTGGTCGCCGAACCAGTGCCAGGCGCCCTGGACGCTTTTGTCCGCACGCACCTCCAGCGCCCGCTCGACCGCCGCCCTGTCCTTCACCGGACGCTCGAACTGCATGACGATGGGCATGCCGACGCCGACGGTCTCCTTGTCGCGGGGCCCCTCGAACGTCACGTCGTTGGTCTTCTCGACCTCGGCCGTGGTGAAGCGGCTCCGCACCGTCCGGGTCCTGCCGTCCTCGCCGAGCGCCGTGGCGTCGACCGTGTACGTCTCCCCCGGCTCCAGCGTCCAGCGCGAGCGCCATCCCGTCCTCTCGGCGTTCAGGTCGCCCTCCACCCGGGCGTCCCCCGCGGACACCGTCACGTTCTCGATGGTGCCGCCCTGCGCCTTGACGGCGATCGGGCTGTCCGGCCTGAGCGCGGTTCCGCCGCCTCCGGGCGACACCGAGAGCCGTACGCCGTCGTCCTGCTCCTCGCCTCCCGAGCACGCCGCGGCACCCGCCACCATGCTCGCTCCGGCGAGCACGGCGACCGCGCGCCGACCCCGGCCTCCCGGTCCTGAGCCACCCACCCGCATGTGGTCCCCCCGGTCGTCCCACTGGGCGATCGGTCCGCCTGCCCAGCCCGTTCGCTGGAACGGCGCCCAGTATGTGAAAGGGCCGGTACCCGCGAAAAAGCGGACACCGGCCCTTTATGGGGTTCTTTTACCGATCAATGGGCGAAATGACCCCGGTAGTACTCGAAGACCAGCCCGATCGTCGACAGGAGCGCGGCGGCGACGCCGAGCATGAACAGCCACCAGCCGAACACGATGCCGAGCGACACGGTCGCGGCCGACAGCCCGAGGTACAGCGGCCACCAGCTGTGCGGGCTGAAGAAGCCCAGCTCACCGGCCGCGTCCGCGATCTCGCCCTGCGGGTCGTCCTCGTACAGCGGGCCGTTGTTCGCCCGCTCCAGGCGGCGGATCGTGAAGTGGACGTAGAACCCGATGAGCCCGGCCAGGCCGACGGCCAGGCCCAGCGCCGTCGTGCCCGTCCAGTCCTTGGACCAGAGCCAGTACACGATGTCGGTGACGAGGAAGAAGAGGGCGCTTCCGTAGAACATGAACGCCTGGACGCGCATCGGCTACTCCCCCTTCGTCCCGGCGAGTTCGCCCTTGGCGCCCACGTGCGGGTGGTGCAGGTCGAACGCCGGGCGCTCGGAGCGGATCTTCGGAATCGAGTTGAAGTTGTGCCGCGGCGGCGGGCACGACGTCGCCCACTCCAGCGAGCCGGCGTAGCCCCACGGGTCGTCCACCTCGACCTTCTTGCCCCGCTTCCACGTGATGTAGACGTTGTAGAAGAACGGCAGCATCGAGGCGCCGAGGACGAACGAGAAGATGGTCGAGATCTCGTTCAGCCCGTGGAACTCGGCGGCGTAGTCGGCGTACCGGCGCGGCATGCCCGCGGCGCCCAGCCAGTGCTGGACGAGGAACGTGCCGTGGAAGCCGATGAACAGCAGCCAGAAGTGGATCTTGCCCAGGGTGTCGTTCAGCATCTTGCCGGTCCACTTCGGCCACCAGAAGTAGAAGCCCGCGAACATCGCGAACACCACGGTTCCGAACACGACGTAGTGGAAGTGCGCCACCACGAAGTAGGAGTCCGACAGCTGGAAGTCCATCGGCGGCGACGCCAGGATCACGCCGGTGAGCCCGCCGAACAGGAACGTCACCAGGAAGCCCAGCGACCACAGCATCGGCGACTCGAACGTCAGTTGTCCTCGCCAGATGGTCCCCACCCAGTTGAAGAACTTCACCCCCGTGGGTACGGCGATGAGGAACGACATGAAGGAGAAGAACGGCAGGAGCACCTGGCCGGTCACGAACATGTGGTGCGCCCACACGGTGATGGACAGGCCCGTGATGCTGATGGTCGCGAACACCAGGCCGATGTACCCGAAGACCGGCTTGCGGCTGAACACCGGGAGGATCTCCGTCACGATGCCGAAGAAGGGCAAGGCGATGATATAGACCTCCGGATGCCCGAAGAACCAGAAGAGGTGTTGCCAGAGCAACGCGCCTCCGTGCGCCGCGTCGAAGATGTGGGCGCCGAGCTTGCGGTCGGCCTCCAGCGCCAGCAGCGCCGCCGCCAGGACCGGGAACGCCAGCAGGACCAGGATGGAGGTCAGCAGGATGTTCCAGGTGAAGATCGGCATCCGGAACATCGTCATGCCCGGCGCGCGCATGCACAGGATCGTGGTGATGAAGTTGACCGCGCCCATGATCGTGCCGAAGCCCGACATCGCCAGGCCCATCACCCACATGTCGCCGCCGACGCCCGGCGAGCGCACCTCGTCCGACAGCGGGGCGTAGGCGAACCAGCCGAAGCTGGCCGCGCCGCCCGGGGTCAGGAAGCCCGCGATGACGATCAGGCTGCCGAACAGGAACAGCCAGTACGCCAGCATGTTCATCCGGGGGAACGCCACGTCGGGCGCGCCGATCTGCAGCGGCATGACGACGTTGGCGAAGCCGGCGAACAGCGGCGTCGCGAACATCAGCAGCATGATCGTGCCGTGCATGGTGAACATCTGGTTGAACTGCTCGTTGCTCACGACCTGCATGCCGGGCTCGAACAGCTCCGCGCGCATGACCAGCGCGAGCACGCCCCCGAACAGGAACATGAAGAACGAGGTGATCAGGTAGAGGTAGCCGATCACCTTGTGGTCGGTGGACGACAGCCACGAGGCGATGATGCGCCCCTTGCTCGTCCGCGGCGCGGCGATCGGCGCGCTCGGTGCGTGACTCGTCGTGGTCACCGGGCACCTCCCGCGGCCAGTGCGGCCTTCGAATCGGCGATGAACTTGTCGTACTGCTCGGGCGTCACGACCCTGAGCTGGAACAGCATCCGGCTGTGGTCGACACCGCAGAGCTCGGCGCAGCGGCCCTCATACGTCCCGGTCTTGGTCGCCGTGAACTCGAACTCGTTGGTGTAGCCCGGCATGACGTCCTTCTTGTAGATCAGCGCCGGGACCCAGAACGAGTGGATGACGTCGTTGGAGTGCAGCCTCACGCGGACCGTCTCGCCCGACGGGATCGTCATGACCGGCTTGCCCGGGGCGGGGCCGTTCGGCGCGACGGGCACCCCGACGACGGAGGCGACGGTCTGCTCCTTGCCGGAGGCGTTCTCCTCCTTGTAGTCGAACTGCCAGCTCCACTGGAACGCGGTCACGTCGACGACGACCGCGGGGTCGTCGGTGGTCTTCTCGACGAAGTTCTGGTCGCGGGCGGTGAAGTAGAACAGGACCGCGATGATGACGAACGGGACCGCCGTATAGAGGATCTCGATCGGCAGGTTGTAGCGGACCTGCGGCGGCAGGTCGTCGGAGCGCTTGCGGTGGAACACCACCGCCCACAGGATCAGGCCCCAGACGAGGGCCCCGACCGCGAACGCCGCGATCCAGGAGCCCTGCCACAGGTGCAGCATGCGTTCGCCCTGGATGCTGATCGGCTCGGGCAGGCCAAGGCGGCTGCCGCTGCACGCGGTGGCGGACAGCGCCAGCACCCCTAGCGCGCCGGCGCTTTTCAATGCGCGGCGACTGCGCACAGGCGTACGCCGCTCCCTAGAGCGGGTCGGACTCACGGAATGCCTTCCCCACGGATGAAGCCCGGTCGGCCGGGCGGAGAGATCAGTTGTTACACGTGTGGTGGACACACTAGCGCTAGGGGTGCGCGAACCCCCGATCGGGTGCCCGGTTAGTGTTTCCGCGTGGCCGATTCCAGCACGCCGCGCGCCTACTTCGACGCCGCGTCCGCCGAGCCGCCGCATCCCGCGGCCCGGACGGCGCTGCTGGAGGCCCTGGACGCGGGCTGGGCGGACCCCGCCCGGCTGTACGGGCCGGCCCGCGCCACCCGCATGCTGCTCGACCGCTCCCGCGCGCGCGTGGCCGCCGTGCTGGGCGCCCGTCCCGACGAGGTGTCGTTCACGTCCTCGGGTACGCAGGCGGTGCACCTGGCCGTCCTCGGGGGGCTCCGTGCGCGCCGCCGGGTCGGGAACCACCTGGTCGTGAGCGCGGTGGAGCACTCCAGCGTCCTGCACGCCGCCGAGATGCACGAGCGCGACGGCGGCGAGGTGACGACCGTCGGCGTCGACCGGACGGGCCGCGTGGACCCGGAGGAGTTCGCCGCCGCGCTGCGGCCCGGCACCGCGCTCGCGTGCCTGCAGTCGGCCAACCACGAGGTCGGCACCGTCCAGCCGGTCGCCGAGGCCGCCGAGGCCTGCCGCGCCGCCCGGGTGCCGTTGTTCGTCGACGCCGCCCAGTCGCTCGGCCGGGCGGACGTCCCGGGCGGCTGGTCGTTCCTCGCCGGCAGCGCGCACAAGTGGGGCGGGCCCGCCGGCGTCGGCGTGCTCGCCGTCCGCAAGGGCACCCGGTGGCGTTCCCCGCTGCCGGACGACGAGCGGGAGCGGGGCCGCGTCCCCGGGTTCGAGAACGTCCCGGCGATCGCGGCGGCGGCCGCGGCGCTGGAGGCGTTCCGCGCGGACATGGCCGCCGACGCGCCGCGCCTCTCCGCGCTCGTGGACCGGATCCGCGCGCGGGTCGCCGCGAGCGTCCCCGACGTCGAGGTGGCCGGCGACCCCGTCGGGCGCCTGCCGCACCTGGTGACGTTCTCGTGCCTGTACGTCGAGGGCGAGGCGCTCCTGACCGAACTCGACCGCCTGGGTTTCGCGGTTTCCTCCGGCAGCTCGTGCACGGCGGATACGCTGCGTCCCAGTCACGTGCTGGAGGCGATGGGAGTGGTTACCCATGGGAACGTGCGGGTATCGCTGCCGCGTGGCGCCGGCTCGGCGGACGTCGACCGGTTCCTCGCCGAGTTCCCGGGCGCCGTCGCCCGCCTCCGCGAGGCGTCGATGAACACCGGGAGGCGGCTGTGAGCAGCTTCGACACGGGGAGGCGGTCGCGCCCATGAGGTTCCGAGGCCGCGCCAAGGGCGGGACGTCCGCCGGCGACGCCGTGCCGCCCGCCGCCGAGCCCTCCCCCGCGGGGCCGTCCGGCCCGCCGCCCGTTCTCGTCATCGACGCGCTCGGCCGCAAGTGCCCCATCCCGATCATCATGCTGGCCGAGCGGATCCGCGAGGTGCCGGTCGGGCAGATCGTCGCCGTCCTCGCCGACGACGCCGCCGCACGCACCGACGTCCCCGCCTGGTGCCGCATGAAGTCGCAGGACTTCGTCCGGGAGGAGACCCTCCAGCAGGGAGGCTGGGGTTTCCACATCCGCAGGACTTACTAGAGCACCGGGTACCGGAACGCGACTAGGGCCGCGCCGGGGGGCGCGGCCCTTCTACGTGCGCGGGGGTTACG
>NZ_SMKH01000316.1 GCF_004348515.1 Actinomadura sp. KC345
GTGGTGGAGCGGCGGGCGAAGCAGACGTTCCGGTCGGCGTCGCTGGTGAAGATCCTGATGGCGCTGGACTACATGCAGGAGAACCGGGTCACCGCGGAGGATCGGGCGCTGATGGGGCGCATGCTGCGGTCGAGCGACGACGGGGCGGCGACCGAGTTGTGGCGGCGGGGCGGGCAGGACGAGATCCTTGAGCGGATGGTGCCGAAGGCGGGGTTGCGGGAGACGGCGGGGCCGCCGGCGGACAAGCCCGGGTTCTGGGGGTACACGGCGCTGAGTGCGCGGGACGTGGTGCAGACCTACCGGTATCTGCTGGACGAGGCGCCGGACGCCCACCGGGAGTTCGTGCTGGAGCAGTTGCGCAAGGCGACCCCGTGCGGGACGGACGGGTTCGACCAGACGTTCGGCATTCCGCAGGCGCTGGAGAAGCCGTGGGCCGTGAAGCAGGGGTGGTCGGGGTTCGGAGACGCTCCGGCGGGGCCGTGCCGGGGTGCGCGGCCGGCGGCGTGGCGGCCCGATCTCGGGATCGGGCGGCCGGTGCTGCATACGTCCGGGCTCGTGGGGGAGCAGAAGATCGTGGTGGTGCTGACGCTGCATCCGGCGGGCTCGTCGTTCGAGCGGGCGGCGGCGCGGATCACGGCGTTGACCGGGCAGGTCTACCGGGCGGGGTGACCTGGGTCACACGGCGGGGAACCGTCGTCTCTCGGGAGGGTCATCGGGAGTGGTCGAGTTCGGGTGTGAAGGGAAAACTCGGGCAAAGATCTGCACTGTTTACTCGGTTCTGGGCGAATAGTCCGTCGCTGACGTATGTAGCTTTTTTCTCCCAGGGGCAGGTAACGCCGAACGGGGGACACGGTTGTCGGATGCGGAGGGCGCCTCGGGGCAGCCCGGGGTGCACGTGGCGGACCTGGAGGACCTGCGGGGCGCGGCGCACGACCGTGCGGTGCTGTCCGAGGCCCGGGTCGTGCTGGCCCGGCGGCTCGGTGTCGCGCCGGGGGAGGCTCTGCAGCATCTGATCTGGCTCGCCCGCGATCTCGACATGGAGCTTGCCGAGGCGGCGTCGCTGCTGGTCAAGGACGGTGGCGGCGGGCCGGTCGGGGCCGTGCTGGCCGGGGGCCGCGCGCCGCGCGCGGAGGGCGGCACGGCGGAGCGCCAGGCGGCCATGTCGGAGGCCGAGGAGGTCCTGCGCCGGGTGACGGGCGAGGACACCGCGGGAGACGAGGAGATCCTCGCCGGGGTGCCGGACGACCCGATGGCGCGGGCGGTCCTGGACGCGACGCTCGACTCGTCGGCCCATCTGGTCCCGGTCCGCGGGGCCGACGGCAATGTCGCGGACTTCCTCTTCGCGGATCTCAACGGCGTCGCGCGGGACATGTTCGGGCGCGGCCGGGAGGAGCTGACCGGGCGCCGGCTGCTGCAGACGGACCCCGGGGCGGTCTTGAACGGGCTCTTCGACGACCTCGTCGAGGTGCTGGAGACCGGTACCTGCTTGGAACGTTCCTCTTTTCTTTACACGACCGCCCAGCGCGGCCTGTCCCGCTCGTCCCGGACGAGTGTGCGGTGCGTGGCGGTGCCGACCGGCATCTGCTTCATCTGGCGGTACCACCAAGCCGAGGACCGCACGGTGCGGCGGCTGGAACGGGTCGAGCGCCTCGCCCTGGTGGGGTTCGGCGAGTGGGATCTGGCCACGGGGGAGGCGGACTGGACGCCGCAGATGCTGGCCAACTACGGGCTCACCCCCGAGGAGGTGCCGCCGGCGCCGCACGACCTGCCGAAGGTCGTGGCCGAGGACGACCTCCCGCTGGTCGAGGAGGCCGTGCAGACGATGTTCTCGCGCCGGGAGCCGGTGGAGACCGAGCACCGCGTGATCGGCCGGGACGGGGCGCCGAGGCACCTGTGGGTGTTCGCCGAGCCGGTGCTGGGCGACTCCGGGCTGCCGGTCTCGATCAACATCGTCTCGCAGGACATCACGCGGCGGCGCGGGGTCGAGCGGGCGCTGGCCGAGACCCGGCGGCAGATGCTGAAGCAGCAGGAGCGGATGGCGCAGGAGCGGCGGGTCGCGGTGACGCTGCGCCGCGCGATCCTGCCGGACGAGGACGAGGTGGAGCGGCTGCCGGGCCTGATCACCGCGATCCGCAGCATGGCGGCCGAGAGCACCGCCCGCATCGGCGGGGACTGGTTCGCCACCCGCGAACTGGCCGACGGGCGGGCGCTGATCGCCATCGGCGACGCGGCCGGGCACGGGCTTCCGGCGGCCGCGGCGATGGCGCGCAGCCGTAACGGGCTGCTGGGCCTCGCCTGCACGGGCGAGCCGTCCGGACGGCTGGTGGGCTGGCTGAACGAGCTGGTCGGAACCATGGACCCGCCGGCGACGGGGACCGCCATCATCGCCCATTTCGACCCGGGACGGCGCGTCATGGAGTGGACGTGCGCGGGTCATCCGCCGCCGATCCTGGTCCGCGGCGGGCGGGCGGAGTTGCTGGAGGTCGTCCGCGACCCGATGCTCGGCGCGCTGCAGGGCTGGACCTACACGACGATCACGACCCGGCTCGACCCCGGCGACATGCTGTTCCTCTACACCGACGGCCTGGTCGAACGCCGGGACGCCGACCTGGACGAGCGGATCGCGCGCCTCACCGGCCTCCTGCGGGACACCTCGGCGCGGCCGGACCAGGTGCTGGACGAGGTGCTCGCGCGCATGGAGCACGACCGGGAGGCCGACGACACCACGCTCTTCGCCGTGCGCGTGGAGTGACGCGAAGCACGCACGACCTGCGATGATCACGCAATGTGATGTGCGCCTCACCTGAGGGGGCCGGTTGGGGCGGGGTGCGGCCGGCCGCCATGTCCCGGCGGTCGCCGGCGGCCATTTCTTTACCTTTGCGCCGCGACCCGCGAACCCCCTGTGGCAAAGGGCTGCGGGCCGGTCGGGGAATGATCGGGAAGACATCCGGACCTGACGGTGTTGGTGGTGTCTTGGAAGGTCTTTGAGCAGGCAAGACAGTGTTTTGTCCGTGATTTGCTTTCCTTGAGAAGGTTGGTACCTTCTATCCGAATCACGCAGCGCACCCCATGCGTTGCCGCCGGCCGTTCCATGTGCGGCCGAGGATCGCGGAGCGGAACCCGCACGCGATGGGCGCCCAACCGAGAGCGCGCCCTCTCATCGAGATCAGTCCGCTGAGATCAATCCGAATATCCAGCACCGCGTCCGCGGTGCGAGGCCGAGTCCGTCCGGTCCACGCGACCGGAACGGAGCCGGGGACCCAGGTTCCAGGGGTGAATCGGCACGTCGAAGGCGTGCCGTAGGGCTGCTTCCATGCCCGAATCCGTCAGCTAACCCGGTAGGCGTCATGGGAGACAAGGAGATTCCCTGCATGACCGGTCGTATCGATCGACTTTCCCTGAAGAACTTCACGGCAGAGGACAAGGCCGTAGGCGTCGCCGTCAGCGCGGTGCTCGCCGGAGCCGTCGGACTCGCCGTAGCCAACCCCCTCACCGGCGACGCCGTCGCCGAGACCGCCACCCAGGCGGCGGTGGTCGCCGAGCAGGGCGCCGCCGCGGTCACCGAGAACGGTTCCGCCTCGACCGAGGCGGCGGCGATGAGCACCGCCGAGGCGCGCCAGGCGGGCTACAAGGTGCCGCCGCGCGACGTCGACCCGTCCGAGGTCATCAAGCTGGCCGAGAAGCAGATCGGCATCAGCGAAGGCAAGGGCGGCCAGACCAAGTTCCACGACTGGTACGTCTCGACGCCGCACGCCAAGGCCACCGCCGATCGTGACGGCGGATTCTCGGTCGACGCCTACAACGGCGCCCAGTGGTGCAACATGTTCGTCTCCTGGCTCGGCGCCCAGACGGGCGTGAAGAACATGGGCTGGGACGCCTACACCGTCCAGCACGCCTCCTGGTTCAAGGACACCGACCGCTGGGGCAAGAAGGCCAAGCCCGGCTCGGTCGTGTTCTTCGACTGGGACGGGGGCTCGAGCATCAGCGCCATCGACCACGTCGGGATCGTCGTCAAGGACAACGGCGACGGCACCGTCCGCACCATCGAGGGCAACAGCAACAACTCGGTGGAGAAGAAGGTCCGCGACAAGTCCCTGATCGTGGGCTACGGATACCCCGACTACAACCCCGAGTACAAGGCCTGATCCTCCGCGATCAGCCCTCCCGATCGGAAGGCGCCCGGCATCCTCGCCGGGCGCCTTCTGGCGTTCCCGGGGGATCTGCCCAATGACTCCGCTGAAGGTGGGTAATGCCAATCGTTGACAGCCTTTGAACGCTCTTGGACCTCAACGCGGCGTTCCTGGAAAGGAATCCGTGCACGTGCGTCCGACCGGCGCCTGGGAGGGAGCGCCCGCGAACGCGAAGGCCGCGGTCGGACGCCTCTGCCGGAGGTCCGGGGCGTCCCCGGGACCGTGACCGCGGGGGGATGCCCATGCGCCCGGACGTCAGCGTGGTCGTGATCGCCTACAACGACGCGCGGAGGCTGCCGCGGGCGGTGGCGTCCTCGCTGGGCCAGTCGCTCGGCTGCGTCGAGACGGTCATCGTGGACGACGCGAGCACCGACGGCACCGCGCAGGCCGCCGACCGGCTCGCCGCCCGGCATCCGGGACGGGTCAGGGCCGTTCACCTGGAGGCGAACTCCGGCGGGTGCGGCCGCCCGCGCAACGCCGGGATCGAGGCGTCCACCGGCGGGCACGTGATGTTCCTCGACAGCGACGACCTGCTGGACCGGCACGCCTGCCTCAACCTGCTCGGCGCGGCCGAGGACACCGGCGCCGACATCGTCTCCGGCCGGTGCGACCGGGTCTTCCTGGACGTGCCGGAGCACGCCGACGGGCGTGTCCGCCCCTGGTATCCGTGGCTTTACCGGCGGCGGGCCGTCCACGAGTCGCTGGAGGCGAACCCCCGCCTCCTCTACGACACGCTGTCGACCAACAAGATCTACCGCCGGTCCTTCCTGGAGCGGTACGGGCTCCGGTTCGTCGAGGGACTGCACTACGAGGACCTGCTGTTCACCGCCGAGGCGTACCTGGCGGCACGCCCGACGGCGCTGATCCCGCACCGCGTCTACAACTGGCTGGTCAGCGAGCGGACGCCCGCCCCGTCCATTTCCAACCGGCGCGCCGAGCTGGCCAACTTCGCCGACCGGCTGGAGATCCACCGGCGCATCGACATGCTGTTCTCCCTGCGCGGCGCCCACGACCTGGGGCGGGCCAAGGACGTCAAGTTCATCAACCACGACCTGATGCTCTACCTGCGGGAGCTGCGCGACCACGACCCCGATCACCGGGCCCGCTTCCTCGATCTCGCGGCCGGCTACCTGGCCGAGCTGGACCCGCGGGTGTTCGAGGAGGCCAACACGATGCCGGCGATCGCCGCGTACCTCGTCCGCGAGGGCGACCACGCGGGCGCGCTCGCCGCCGCGGTGTACGCCCCCGCCAAGCGGCCGGAGCTGCGCGCACGGCTCGTGGAGCGGGACGGACGGGTCTTCTGGGGCGCGGGCCGCCCGCGCGGGGCGCTGGCCCGCCGCGTCCTGGACGTCACGAACTTCGGCTTCCACCTGCGCCCCCTCAAGGAGCTGCGTCCGGCCAACACGGTGACGCGGCTGGAGACGCGCGGCGGCCGGGTCCGCATGGCCGGGCGCGTGCTGAACCCGCTGAACAGGATCCGCCCGGACGCCGAGCTGTCCGGCACCCTGGAGTTCTGCGACCGGCGGCGCCCCGCCCGCAAGGGACGGGTGAAGGCGGACGTCCGGCACGACGGCGACCGGCTCACGTGGCAGGCCGAGTTCGACCCGACGCGGCGGATCCGCCCGGCCGGGTTCATCGACCCGGTCTGGGACGTGCGGCTCCGCCTCCGGGTGGACGGTGAGAGCGTCGTCACCCGGCTGGGCGAGGGCCGTGAATCGCCCCGGCTGGAAGGTGTCGAGCTCCCCGTCCGGCCCCGGCTGACGCGGCTCGCCGCCGACCGGCTCCGCTCCTACGTCACCGAGGGCGGGCACCTGGCGTTCCGGCTGGAGGCGGGGAGCCCGTGGGCCCGGCTCGCCGCCGCGGCCGCGCGCCGCCTCCCCGTGGCCCCGGCAGGGCTGCTCGCCTGGCGGCGCGCCCGCCGGGCCGGCGGCGGCGTCCGCCGGGGGCTGACCTCGCGCAAGACGAAGATCGCGGTCTTCAACCGGGTGCTGAGCCGGCTTCCCGTCCGCCGGGACCTGGTGGTCTTCGAGAGCCATCTGGGCCGGCAGTACTCCGACAACCCGAAGTACATCTACCGGGAGCTGCGCAGGTCGGGGCACCCGGTGAAGGCCGTCTGGTCGTACGCGTCGTCGCCGGCGGGGTTCCCGGACGACGCCAGGCTGGTCCGGCGCGGCTCGTGGGCCTACTACGCGGCGCTCGCGCGGGCCGGGTTCTGGATCGACAACCAGGGCTATCCGGACGGTCTGCGCAAGCGACCCGAGACCACCTACATCCAGACCTGGCACGGGTCGGCGTACAAGCTGATGGGCCTCGACCAGCCGCGGATGAAGAACGGCTCCGCCGCCGAGCGGGCGCGGCTCCGCCGGATGGTCGGGCGCTTCGACAGCTTCCTCATCAGGTCCGGGCACGACGAGGAGACCCTGTGCGCCGGCCTCGGCGTCCGCTCGGTGCTGCTCCCGGCCGGGTATCCGCGCAACGATCCCCTCGTCAACGGCGCGGACGGCGACCCGGAGCTCTCCGCGGAGGTGGCCGCGCTCCGGGATTCCCTGGGACTGGACGACGGGCGCCGGGTCCTCCTGTACGCGCCGACGTTCGCGACCGGGCCGAAGGGGGGCCCGGTGCGGCTGCTGGCGCCGCCGGTCGACCCCGGCGAGTTCGCGCGCGAGCTGGGGGAGGAGTTCGTGATGCTCGTCCGGCCCCACTACCTGTGCCGGGCCAACCTCCCGCCGGGCGCGCACGCGGTCATGCGGGACGCGGGCGCCGCGCCCGACGTCACGCCGCTGCTGCTCCTCGCGGACGCGCTGATCACCGACCGCTCCTCGATCATGTTCGACTTCGCGCTGCTCGACCGGCCGATCGTGCTCCACCTCCCGGGCGTCCTCGACCCCTCCGCCGGCTACTTCGACCTGGAGCGGCACGCCCCCGGGCCGATCACCCGCACCGAGGACGAGCTCGTCGCCGCGCTCGCCGGCCTGGACGAGGCGGAGGCCGAACACGCGCCCCGCCGCCGCGCGTTCGCCCGGACCTTCGGCGAGCACGAACGCGGCACCGCCGCCCGGACGGTGGTGGACCGCTACTTCCCGGCCGCAGAACCGCAACGCCACAGGGGGAGAAGGAATGGCCGCACCGCGTGACGTCTTCATCGTGTGCAACAACGCCGACGAGATGGGCGGCCTGCAGCGCTGGGCGCACCACATGGCGCGACTCCTGGCGGGACGCGGCGACCGCGTCACCCTCGTCGGGATCACCAGCGGCCCGGACCCCTACCACCACGGCAGGGACGGCTCCTACGCCGTCGAGGTCCTGCACCGCGGATGGCGCCCGCCCGCGATGGCCTGGCGGCCGAGGCGGCTCCGCGAGCGGCTGAACGTCTCCGCGCGCGGGCGCGACCGGTGGCGGGCGGCGGCGCAGCGGCGCGGCGCGGCGCGGCTGTCGGAGCTGTTCGCCGCCGCCCGGCCGGGATCGGTCGTGATCGCGGCGCAGGTGTGGGCGATGGAGTGGGTCCGGCTGGCCGACACGCGCGGGCTGCGCGTCGTGGGCATGAGCCACGAGTCGTTCGCGGCCACCCGCCGGTCGTCGCGCTACCGGCGGGTCAAGGAGAACTACGCGGACGTGGACCGGCTGCTCGTGCTCACCGCCGAGGACGCGGACGCGTGGGCGCGGGACGGGATGACCAACGTCGACTACATCCCGAACGCGCTGCACGTCACCCCGACCGTCCATCCCACGCTCGATCTCCCCGTCGTCGCCTGCGTCGGCCGCCTGGCCCCGGAGAAGGGCATCGACCTGATGCTGGAGGCGTGGGAGCGGGTCTCCGCGCGCCATCCCGGCTGGCGGCTGCACGTCTACGGCGGCGGGCCGGACGGGGAGGAGCTGCGGGGCCGGGTCCGGGCGGCCGGGCTGTCCGGCTCGGTCGAGTTCCGCGGCGTGGTCGCCGACGTGGAGGAGGCGCTGGTCGAGGCGTCGGTCTTCGCGCTGCCGTCGCGGGCCGAGGGCTTCCCGATGTCGGTGCTGGAGGCCATGGCGTACGGACTGCCCACGGTCGCGTTCGACTGCGCGCCGGGCGTCCGGGCCCTGACCGGGGAGGGACGGGGCGGCGTGCTGGTCGAGCCGGGCGACACCGCCGCGTTCGCCCGGGAGCTGGAGCGCCTCATCGAGGACCCGGACCTGCGCCGCGCCCTCGGCGCCGAGGCGCGCGCGGCGGTGCTGCGCTTCCATCCGGACGCGGTGCTCGCACGCTGGGACCGGCTCTTCGACCTGCTCCACCGCGAACCGCCGCACGCGGCGGAGAACGCCGTGGAGCGCGTGCCCGAGGGGGAGCCGGGCTGGGCCTCGGCGCGCGTCCCGGGCCAGGG
>NZ_SMKH01000317.1 GCF_004348515.1 Actinomadura sp. KC345
GGGTAGCCGGGCGCGGGCTGCATCATCTGGTTGAGCGCCTGCGGGTAGCCGGACTGATCCTGCGACTGCCCTCCGGGGTACCCGTACCCCTGCACCGGCTGCCCGGTGTTCGGGTCGACGGGCTGGAACTGACCACCCGCATTCGGGTCCTGCGCATACGGCTGGCCCGTGTTCGGATCGACGGGCTGGAACTGACCACCCGCGCTCGGGTCCTGCGCGTATGGCTGCCCGGTGTTCGGATCAACCGGCTGGAACTGACCACCCGCATTCGGGTCCTGCGCATACGGCTGGCCCGTGTTCGGATCGACGAGCTGGTACGGCTGGCCGGTGTTGGGGTCGGGCGGCGGATACTGCTGACCAGGCCCGGGGGCCTGCCCGTAAGGCTGGCCGGTACTCGGATCGAACCACTGACCGCCACCCGCGCCCGGGTCCTGACCATAAGGCTGGCCCGCGTTCGGGTCGACGGGCTGGAACGGCTGGCCGGTGTTGGGGTCGGGCGGCGGATACTGCTGACCAGGCCCGGGGGCCTGCCCGTAAGGCTGACCAGTGCTCGGATCGAACCACTGACCGCCACCCGCGCCCGGGTCCTGACCATAAGGCTGGCCCGCGTTCGGGTCAGCGGGCTGGAACGGCTGCGCGTAGGGCTGGCCCGCGTTCGGATCGGCCGGCGCGTACTGGCCTCCCGCGGCACCGGGGACCGGCTGGACGGGCTGGCCGGTGTTGGGGTCGATCGGGACGTAGGGCTCCCCGGAGGCGTCGGTGTCCTGAGGGTAGGGCTGGCCTGTGGTGGGGTCGATCGGCTGGTAGTGCTGGTCGCCCGCGCCGGCATCCGGCTGGGGGTACTGGCCGGACGGGTACGGCGGCAGCTGGTCGAGGGGCGGGGCCATGTTGCCGTTGGTGTCGTACGGCGACTGCTGCGGCGCGTACGGAGGCTGCTGCGGGGGCTGCTGGGGGGCCTGGGACGGGTCGTAGCCGCCCGTCGAGTACGGCGGCGGCAGCATTCCTCCGTCGAACGGCTGCGGCATGGGGCCGCCCTCGTAGGACGGAGGCTGCGGCGGGCCGAAGCTCTGGGGCGGGTAGCCGGTCTCGGACGGCTGCTGGAACGAGGGCGGCGCGGCGAGCCAAGGGGCGGCGTTCGGGTCGGGCTGCTCGAAGTCCGGCTGCTCGAAGCCGGACTGGTCGAGGCCGGACTGGTCGAAGCCGGACTGCTCGAAGCCGGACTGCTCGAAGCCGGACTGCTCGAAGTCGGGCTGCTCGAAGTCGGGCTGGGCGTCCTCGTCCGGTGGCGCGTTCTCCTGCTCGGCGGGCATGTCCTGCTCGGCGGGCATGTCCTGCTCCTCGGCCTCGGGCGGGTCGGGAGACTGCCCGGGCTGCTCACCGCTCATGGCGTCCAATGAGGCCAGCCGCTCCTCCAGAGAACGCCCGTCGTGATCGTTCCTCGCCACCGTTCATCCCCCTCGGGCACGCCTCTGATGATCGTCACGGAGCAGGTGGGCAAAATGATCCCCACGCAGGATACCTGTGCGCCACTACCACGCATCCCGCGCGTAGATCGACGTTGGCGGACGCGGGACGCCCGGTAGCGTGACCGGTATGCATGCGATCGTTATCCGTGAGCCGGGAGACTACGACGTCCTGGAGTGGACGCGGGTTCCGGATCCGGCGCCGAAGCCGGGTGAGGTGCTGATCGAGGTGGCGGCGAGCGCGGTCAACCGCGCGGACGTCATGCAGCGCAAGGGCTTCTACCCGCCCCCGGCGGACGCGCCCCCGTATCCGGGGCTTGAGGTGTCCGGACGCGTCGCTGAGCTGGGCGCGGACGTGACCGGACCGAGCGTCGGCGACGAGGTGTGCGCCCTGCTCGGCGGGGGAGGGTACGCGGAACGGGTCGCGGTGCCCGCCTCGCAGGTGCTTCCCGTGCCGCGCGGGGTGGACGTCGTCGAGGCGGCCGGTCTCCCGGAGGTCGCATGTACGGTCTGGTCGAACGTCCACATGCTCGCGGCGCTGCGCGAGGGGGAGACGCTCCTGGTCCACGGCGGCGGCAGCGGCATCGGGACCCTGGCGATCCAGCTCGCCAAGGCGCGCGGCGCGCGGGTGGTGACGACCGTGGGCAGCGCCGCGAAGGCGGCCCGCTGCAAGGAACTCGGCGCGGACGTGACCGTGAACTACCGCGAGGACGACTTCGTCGAGAGCGGGCCCTACGACGTCATCCTGGACCTGATCGGCGCGAAGTACCTGGCCCGGAACGTGGACGCGCTGGCCGTCGGCGGCAGGCTGATGGTGATCGGCCTCCAGGGCGGCGCGAAGGCGGAACTGGACATCGGCAAGCTGCTCCGCAAGCGTGCGCAGGTGCACGCCACGACGCTGCGGGCACGTCCGCTGGAGGAGAAGGCGGAGATCGTGGCGGGCGTCCGGGAGCATGTGTGGCCGCTGCTGGAGTCGGGCGAGATCCGGACGGTGGTGGACCGCCGGATCCCGATGGCGGACGCGGCGAGCGCGCACCGGCTGCTCGAAGAGAGCGGTCACGTCGGCAAGATCCTGCTGACCGTGTGAGGATTGAGGATTATGAGCGAGCCTTCTAAGAACCCATCTGAACAGGACCCCCAGGTGCTCGTGGTCGGCCCCAACGGAATCGCCATCGATGCGGGCGGTGAGGGCGACACCGAGGGCAAGTCGGTGACCGAGATGGTCGAGCAGCCCGCGAAGGTCATGCGGATCGGCGGGATGATCCGGCAGCTTCTGGAAGAGGTCAAGGCCGCCCCGCTGGACGAGGCGTCCCGGGTCCGGCTGGGCGAGATCCACAAGTCGTCCATCAAGGAGCTGGAGGACGGCCTCGCGCCCGAGCTGGTCGAGGAGCTGGAGCGGCTGTCGCTGCCGTTCACCGAGGGGACGATCCCGAGCGAGTCGGAGCTGCGGATCGCGCAGGCGCAGCTCGTCGGCTGGCTGGAGGGCCTGTTCCACGGCATCCAGACGACGCTGTTCGCCCAGCAGATGGCCGCACGCGCGCAGCTCGAGCAGATGCGGCGCGCCCTGCCGGCCGGGATGATCCCGCCCGGCGCCGCCGGGGAGGAAGAGCAGCAGTCCGGACGGCGCTCGTCCGGCCCCTACCTGTAACCGGTAGGGCACGGCGCAGAACGGCCGCCAGGCGAGGCGGCCGTTCCCGTCAGGCGAAGAGGCGTTCGAGCACCTCGGCCACGCCGTCGTCGTCGTTGCGGGACGTCTTGTGCGTGACGGCCGCTAGCACGAGCGGGTGCGCGTTGGCGACGGCGTACGAGGTGCCCGCCCAGGTGAGCATCGGCAGGTCGTTGGGCATGTCCCCGAACGCGGTGACGTCCTCGGACGTGAGCCCGTGCTCCGTGCAGAGGGCCGCGAGGGCACTGGCCTTGGTGACGCCGTGCGCGCTCATCTCCAGCAGCCCCCGCCCGGACGAATGCGTGACGGTGACGAGGTCCCCGACGGCCTCGACCGCCTTCTCGGAGAGCGAGTCCGGGTCGGCCTCGGGATCGAACCCGAGCAGCTTCGTCCCGCTGAGGCCGAGGATCGCCTCACTGCTCACGGGACGGCCGCCGAGCGCCTTGGCGTTCATGCGGCCGAGCGTGTAGCTGTCCTCGAACATGAAGCCGTCGGTGTGCTCCACGGCGAACCGCAGCGCGGGCGCGATCGCGCGCAGCCGCCCGATCGTCTCCGCGATCACCGGCGACGGGATCTCGTACGCCTTCAGCACGGTCTCGGTGTGCAGGTCGTAGACCACGGCGCCGTTGGCGCAGATCGCGACGCCGTGGTGGTCGACGGCCGCGGCGATGTCGGTCATCCAGCGCGGCGGCCGCCCGGTGACCATGACGAGCATCGACCCGGCCCGCTCGACACGGGCCAGGGCATCGACGGTACGGGCGGAGATCGTCCCATCGGAGCGCACGATCGTGCCGTCGAGGTCAGTCGCGATCACGCGCGGCGAGGAGTGGGTCATGTCACCTTCCTGGGCATATGGCTCACCATAAGCCACACGTCGGACACACTCCCCGCCGGGCGTCAGCGCTTGACCGGCTCCAGGACCTCCAGCCCGATGAACTTCTGGAGCGCCTCCGGGACGTGGACCGACCCGTCCTCCCGCTGGTGGTTCTCCAGGATCGAGACCATCCACCGGGTGGTCGCCAGGGTTCCGTTCAGGGTCGCGACGGGCTGGTTCTTGCCGTCGGCGTCCTTGAACCGCACCGCGAGGCGCCGTGCCTGGAACTCGGTGCAGTTCGACGTGGAGGTGACCTCGCGGTAGGTGTTCTGCGTCGGCACCCACGCCTCGCAGTCGTACTTGCGCGCCGCGCTGGACCCGAGGTCGCCCGCCGCGACGTCGATCACCCGGTACGGGATCTCGACCTTGGCGAGCATCTCCTTCTCCCACTCCAGCAGCCGCAGATGCTCGGCGTGCGCGTCGGCCGGGTCGCAGTAGGAGAACATCTCGACCTTGTCGAACTGGTGGACGCGGATGATGCCGCGGGTGTCCTTGCCGTACGAGCCGGCCTCGCGGCGGAAGCACGACGACCACGCCACGTACCGCCGCGGCAGTTCGTCGACGATCTCGTTCATGTGGTACGCCGCGAGCGGCACCTCCGACGTCCCGACCAGGTACAGCTCGTCCTGCGGGAGCCGGTACACCTCGGCGGCGTGGGCGCCGAGGAACCCGGTGCCCTCCATCGCCTCCGGCTTCACCAGCACCGGCGGGTACATCGGGACGAACCCGTTCGAGACGGCCGTCTCCATGGCGAGGTTGAGCAGCGCGTACTGGAGCCGCGCGCCCACGCCCGTGAGGTAGTAGAACCGCGCGCCCGACACCTTCGCGCCGCGCTCCATGTCGATGGCGCCGAGGCTCTCCCCCAGCTCCAGGTGGTCCTTCGGCTCGAAGCCGAACGCCGCCGGCTCACCGACGTGCTCCAGGACGACGAAGTCCTGCTCGCCGCCGGCGGGGGCGCCGTCCTCGATGACGTTGGGGACGCCCTTCATCAGCGCGTCGAGTTCCTCGCCGAGCCGGTCGGCCTCCGCCTCGCGCTCCTTGACCTCCTGCGCCAGCTCCTTGGCACGGGCCAGCAGCGCCTGCCGCTCGTCCCCCTGCGCCTTGGACACCGACTTGCCGAAACTCTTCTGCTCCGCCCTGAGCTGCTCGAAGGACGTCAGCGCCGAGCGGCGCCTCTCGTCCACGTCCAGCAGCCGGTCGACGACGGCGTCATCCTCACCGCGGGCGCGCTGCGACGCGCGCAGCCGCTCGGGATCCTCTCGAAGAGCTCGCAGGTCAATCACAGACCCGAGGCTACCGGCCCGGCCTCCCGTCCGCGCGCGAGTATCGGCGGTTCAGCGGACAGGGCCGGTTCAGCGGACAGCGCCGGTTCAGCGGACGCCGCCGGCCAGCAGCGCGTGCGCGGGCAGCGCGACCTCGCCGTCCTTCGCCGGGTAGGCGGAGATGATCGCGTCGTAGGCGCCCTTGATGCGCGCGACGGTCTTCGCGTCCTGCCGCCCCACGATGACGCCGTTGGTGCCGACCCTGGAGAGCGCGCCCGTCTTCCACCACTCCTCGGGGTCGACGACGTGCTCCCATGAGACCTCCTCGACGGCGACCTCGCCGAACCCGGCCTCCATCACCAGCCGCCTGAAGGCCACCGCCTCGCCGTACTCCATGAACGGCGCGTCGGGGATGTCGTCCGGCCACGGCACGCCGGCCTCCTCGATCGCCTGCCGGACGATTCCGAGGACGCCGCTGCCCGGCATCACCCAGCAGCTCAGCGCCAGCCGCCCGCCCGGCCGCAGGACGCGCCGCAACTCCGCGAGCGCCCTGCCCGGGTCGCCGACGTGGTTGATGACGAAGTTGCCCGCGACCGCGTCGAACTCCCCGTCCGCGAACGGGACCTCGGGCAGGACGGCGACGCGCACGTCCAGCCCGGGGACGTTCCGCCGCGCCACCTCGGCCATGCCCGGCTCGGCGTCCAGCGCCGAAACCCGGGCCCCGCGCCGGACCGCCTCCCGCGACACGAACCCCGGCCCCGTCCCGACATCGAGGAACCGCGTACCGTCCGCGACCCCGGCGGCGTCCAGCAGCGGCTCGACCATATAGCCGGTCACATGCGCGAACCCGCGCTCATACGCGTCCGCCCGCCCGGCCCACAGCTCCCGCTCATAAACATCGAAGTCCTTGGCCACCCCCGCACCCTACGTCAGCGCACGTCGACGTAGTCGCTCGGATGGTTGGACCCGATGTAGGTGCCGCTGCCCCAGTACCTGGCGAGCCACGTCCCGTCCCTGGACGCCTTGAACTTCCTGCTGAACCACCCGTTCCGCGCCGTCTTCGTAATGGCCTTCTTCGTCCAGGTGGACGAGCCCTTGGGCCTGAAGTAGATGTGGATGTTCGCTCCCGGGCCGGGCTTCCCCCCAGGCATGTAGCGGTACAGCAGCCCCTTGACCGTGATGTACGCGCCCTTCTTCACCGGCTCCGGCGAGGCGTTGTAGCGGTGAAGGTGCGTCCGGTACTTGACGTTGACATAGTCGGCGCCTCCCGTGGACTGCTCGGTGCGGCCGCTCTGAGGGACGACCGCGCGCCAGTACCCGTCGCGTTCCGCCGGGACGTGGAACGCGAACCCGCCGTCGCCGCCCATCGACTGGACGTCCCTGTTCCTCCAGGTCTTCCCATCGGTGGAGAACTGCAGGACGACGTTCCCGAAGGCGGTCGCCGGGGCCCACCGCCCGTCCGCCATCCTGCGCATGACGGTGCCGTACGCCGTCACGTTCCGGTCCCGCGCGGCCGGTTCGGGCCCCGCGTTGAAGCCGGAGACCGACGTCCTGTACGCGACTTGGCGGACCTTTGTGACCGCATACGACGACTCGTAGGTGTAGTAGTCGTCGGGCAGGTTGACGGGATCGTTCGCGAAGTCGACGTTCCACGCGCCATTGGCGCTGATCGTGACCGGAACGCTGTATCGGCCGTTGGCGTCGGTCGTCGGCGTGGCGATGGTGTGCCAGTCCCCGCCGGTCGCCTTGTCGAACCGGAGGTCGAGTTCCTTGCCCGCCAGCGGAGCCCAGACGCCGTCCGGGCTCTGCCAGTCGAGACGGCCGCTGATGGCGACCTGGTCGCCCACGATGAGGCGGTCCGGCATGGTCAACGTGATCCGGGTCTTGAGCCGCTGCTCGGCGCCGCGCGACACCTGGGCCTTCGCAGGGGACACCGCCTCCGCTGGGACGGCGGCAAGGGACAAGGGCACGGCCAAAGCCACAGAAACGGTGAGCGATCGGCGCACGGGGCCTCCATGATCAGGGATGCACGGAGAAGACGCGCGCCACGGCCGCCCGGATTACGGCTTTCGCGGCACCTCGGGACACAAAACCATAACAGTGTTGAGTGGCATGATCGGTGTCAGTGATGGTCGTGCCGGGGGACGGCGCAGGTGTCGTCGGCGCAGGTCTCCCCATCGGCGCCCACGGTGGTGCGTTCGGATCGTGTGTCCGCCCAGGCGCGGTCCAGGGCCTGGGTGAACGTTTCGGCGGGCTGCGCGCCGGAGATGCCGTAGCGGCGGTCGATGACGAAGAACGGGACGCCCGTGGCGCCGAGTTCGCGGGCCTCGCGCTGGTCGGCGTCCACCTCGGCGGTGAACGTGCCGGACGTGAGGGTCTCGCGCGCGGTGGCGGCGTCCAGGCCCGCCTCCTCGGCGATCTTCACGAGTGAGTCGTGGTCGAAGACCGAGCGGCGGTCGGTGAAGTGCGCCCTGTACAGCGCCTCGACGGCCTCGGCCTGCACGCCGTGCTCGGCCGCGAGGTGGACGAGCCGGTGCACATCGGCGGTGTTGCCCACCCGGCCGCCTTCGAGGTTGTACTCCAGGCCGACTCCGGCGGCGCGCTCCTCCATCTGGCGGTTCATCTCGATGGCCCGCTCGCGCTGCATGCCCATCTTGCTCGCCAGCACGTCGGCGACGTCCATGGTCTCGCCCTGGGGGAAGGACGGGTCGAGCTGGAACGCCCGGTACACCACCTCGACCTGGTCGCGATGCTCGAACCCTTCCAGCGCGCGTTCGAACTGCCGCTTTCCGATGTAGCACCAGGGGCAGATCACATCGGACCAGATCTCAACGCGCATGGGGACACCTCTCAGGACGGGTTGACCATGTCCAACACGTCCGGGCCCGGATCGATTTCCGTGGGCTCAGGGGTGGCCGGTGCGGATGGCGTTCAGCCAGGCGGCGGCTTCGGTGAAGTCGTCGTCGTGGGTGCCGCGGCGGATCTCGGGGCGGGTCTGGTCGGCGCGGGGGTAGGAGCCGACGAAGCGGAGGTCCGCGCAGACGCGGCGCAGGCCCATGAGGGCCTCTCCGACGCGGGCGTCGGAGACGTGGCCTTCGAAGTCCATCCAGAACAGGTAGGAGCCGAGGCCGGCGCCGGTCGGGCGCGACTGGATCAGCGTGAGGTTGATGCCGCGGACGGAGAACTCGGTGAGGATCTCCAGCAGGGCGCCGGGGTGGTCCTCGCCGATGACCGCGACGACGGTCGTCTTGTCCGTGC
>NZ_SMKH01000318.1 GCF_004348515.1 Actinomadura sp. KC345
TGTTCCGGATAATGTGCGGGTTGTTGATTTCGTTTCGTTGAATGAGTTGTTGCCGTCGTGTTCGGCGGTGGTTCATCAGGGTGGTTTCGGTCAGGTTCAGACGGCTCTCGCGCATGGCGTGCCGCAGGTCGTCCTTCCGAATGGACAGTGGGACACGGTGCCCAGAGCGCGGCAGGTGGAGGAGTTCGGTGTGGGGCTGAGCGTGGCCGATCCGGACCGCGTGACCCCGGAGGAGCTGCGGGCGAAACTCGTCCGGGTGCTGGATGAGCCCTCGTTCGCCGAACGCGCCGCCGCGGTGCGTGCCGAGATGCTGGCGACGCCCACCCCGTCCGACATCGTCCCGGTGCTGGAGAAACTGACCCACGAGCATCGCGGCACCCCCCGCTGAGGGCTCGCCGGTCACTCCGTCTCGGCCCCGGTCACTCCGTCTCGGCCCGGTCACTCCGTCTCGGCCCCGGTCACTCCGTCTCGGCCAGGTACCGCTCGATGGCGCGGCGGTGGTAGCCGGGCTCGAACGCGACCTCGGGGAGCAGCGTCCGCAGCTTCTCGGTCGACGGGCAGTGCGACGTGTGCTCCTCGCCGACGACGAGATGCTCCGCCGTCACGCCGAGGCAGCGCTCGATGTGCGCGACCATCCCGGCGACGTCCGCGCAGTCGCCGGAGGCCACGTTCACCACCTCCTCGCTGATCTTGGCGCTGAGGAGCCTGTCGAGGATGGCGACGAAGTCGCTCACATGGAGGATGTCCCGGCGGGCGCCGCGGTAGATCCGGACCCGTCCCGCGCGGATCTGCCTGATCATCGACGGGATCAGCCGGAAGTCCGGGCCATGGGGGCCCAGCACGTATCCGAGGCGCAGGATGAGGTGGCGCACACCGGAGCCCCGGATGGCCGACTCGAGGTCCAGCTTGTGCCGGCCGTAGCGGTTGGAGGGGACGACCGGGGCGTCCTCCCGCCCGCGGCAGCCGGGGGAGCCGTACATGCTGGCGGTCGAGAAGAAGACCAGCCGCCGGTCCTGACGCCGGCAGTGCTCGACGGCGTCCCGCACCAGGCGCGCCTCGCGCTCGTGCTCGGAATCGGGAAGCTGCTGCCGCGGCACGCCGGCGGCCAGCACGGTGTACTGCGGGTGGGCGTCGTGCAGCGGGCGCAGATGCCGCGCCATGAACCCGCTGCCGATGATCTCCATTCATCCAACGTAGGGCGCCGCCGTTTCGGATCCCTCGCGGCCGGCTCGACGGCCGGTCGGCCGGGCGCGGAGCGGAGGCGAAGCCGTCAAGCGTGCCGCGAGCGGACGCTGGCACGCTCGACCTCTGGCCGGTCCGCGCGACCCCGCGCGGGCACCGGCCTGAAAACCTCGACTCCTGCCGTCGGAGCGTACATGTCGGACAAGGCCCATCCCGGTGGCGGCCGGGTCGCCGTGCTGGGCGGAACCGGCTGGATCGGCCGGCACATCTGCGCGGCGCTGAGCCGCCACGGGCACGGCGTCCTCGCCATCGCCCGCAATCCCGTCCCCCACCTCTGCGATCACGAGTTCCTGCCGCTGGACCTGACCGCGGCCGACCCCGACCGGCTCGTCGAGGTCCTGCGCTCCGAACGCACCGAAGTCGTGATCAACGCGATGGACGGGGCCAACACGACGGACGGCTGGGACCGCACCGAGACGGAGCTGACCGACGCCAACGTGGAGGCGGTCCATCGACTCCTGGCGGCGGTCGGGGCCCTGCCGTGGCGGCCGCGCGTGGTCCACATCGGCACGATCCACGAGTACGGCCCGGTGGGGTACGGGGAGCCGGTCGGCGAGAGCACCGTACCGAGCCCGGTGAGCCTGTACGCGCGCACCAAGCTCGCCGGATCGACCGCCGTCCTGGACGCGGCCCGCAAGGGCACGGTCGACGGCGTCGTCCTGCGGGTGTCCAACGTCTGCGGACCCCACCCCTCGCCGCCGAGCTTCCCCGGCAAGCTGCTCAGCGCGGCGCGGGCCGCCGCGGCCGGGGGGCGGCCGGAACTGAGCATCGCCGACGCCAAGCGGGACTTCGTCGACGTGCGGGACGTGGCGGAGGCGGCGCTGCTGGCGGCGCGGGCGCCGGTGACCGCGCGTCCCATCAACATCGGCAGCGGTGTCGCGGTGGACATCCGCGACCTGGTCGCGCAGTTCCTCGCCGTCGTCGGCCTGCCGCCGGACGCGGTCAAGGAGGGCGCGGGGCCCGTGCCGAGCCTGGGCGGCGCCTGGATCCAGTCGGACATCCGGCTGGCGCGGCGGCTTCTCGGCTGGTTTCCGCGCACCTCGTTGCGCGACTCCCTCCAGGGGATGTGGGACGCGCGGTGAGCGGTCCGTCCCCAGGAGGAGTCGAGGGCGTCTCAAGCGCCGCCCCCTACGGTCGCGTCATGACGGCGATCCAGGACGGCACCGCCCCGCGCGCCGTCGTCATCACCGGGGCGGGGTCGGGAATCGGCCGGGCCACGGCCCGCGCGTTCGCGGACGCGGGCGCTCGCGTGCTCGCCGTCGGCCGTACGGAGTCCCGCCTGGAGGAGACCGCCAGAGGGCACGAGGGCATGGCCGTCCTCGCGGCGGACATCACCGAGCCCGGCGCGCCCGACCTGATCGTCGGTACCGCGCTGCGCTCGTTCGGGCGTCTCGACGTGCTGGTCAACAACGCGGCCGTGGCCGCCATCGGATCCTTGGCCGACCTGGAGCGCGACTCCGCCATCGGCGAGTCGCGGACCAACCTGCTCGCCCCGGTCTTCCTCACCCGCCGGGCACTGGACGCGCTTGAGGCGACCGGCGGCGTGGTGGTGAACGTCGGCACGGCGGGCGTGCTCGGGCTGCGATGCATGCCGGGAAGCTCCCTGTACGGCGTGACGAAGTCCGCCCTGGACTTCCTCACCCGCACCTGGGCGGTCGAGCTCGCCCCGCGCGGCATCCGGGTGGTCGGCGTCGCGCCCGGCACGATCGATACGGGGATCGGCCTGAGCATGGGCATGTCAGAGGAGACCTACCGGGCCTTTCTCGCGGACGTGGGCGCCCGCACCCCGGCCGGCCGCGCCGGCCGCTCCGAGGAGATCGCCTGGTGGATCGAGCGGCTCGCCCGTCCGGAGGCCGGCCATGCCACCGGCGTCGTGCTGCCGGTGGACGGAGGTTGGTCCACGACCTGACACCCGGGCGGACCCGGCGGGCGCCGGGCCGGGGAACGAAGGAGGAACCAGTGCATTCAGGCGCGCTCGTCACGGCACGGGACCTGGCGGAGGAGGCCGTACGGCGGTACCGGGAGGACGGCTTCGTCCACGTCCGGCAGGTGCTCGGCGAACCGGAGATCGCGGAGTTCCACGAAGACGCGATGGAGCTGCTGGAGCGTGAGCAGCGGACCGGCTGGGGAGCCGGGGACCGCACCGTCCTGGAGTTCGTCGCCGACTCCCAGTTGAAGAGCGAGGCGATGCGCCGCCTGGCCGTCCATCCCGTCATCACCGGGATCGCCGAGCGGCTGGCGGGCGTGCCGCTGCGGCTGTTCAAGCAGGAATTGCTGCTCAAGGAGGCGGGACGGTCCCTGCCCACCGACGCGCACTTCGACGAGTTCGCGCTGCCGTTCACCGCCGCGCCCTCGGGCCTGACCGCCTGGGTAGCGCTGGTGGACGTGCCGATGGAGCGCGGGTGCATGACCTTCGTTCCGGGATCGCACCTGCTGCCGCCCTCGCAACGCCCTCAGGACGCGTGGGAGCCCTTCGGCCGCCCGGAGGTCCGGTGGCTGCCCAGGGTGGCGGTGCCGGTCCGGGCGGGTGACTGCACGTTCCATCACATCCGCACCGTCCACTCGGCCGGAGTGAACGCGACCGGCGTCCCCAGGGTGTCGGCGTCCACGGTCTACATGGACGATGGCGCGATCTACCGCAAAACGGGGAACCGGGGCTTGGACGAACTGCCCGAGGCGGGGGAGCTGACGCCTGGCCGGAGGCTGGACGGCGCCCGGTTCCCGCGCGTCGGCTGAGCGAGGACGGGCTCCTCCCTTCCCCGGCTCCCCGTTGATCACGGACCTCCGGGTCCGCCGTCGTCCCCGAGCGCCGCCGCGCTCAGGAAGTCCACGGCGTCCGGGTAGGTGAACGGGTGCATGAACGCACCGGCCCCGACGTCCCGGTGCAGCCGGGACAGGGGGTGGGAGGCGGCATAGGAGGCGCCGCCCACCAGCGTGAGGCAGTCGGCGACGATGGCCGGCGCGAGCCGGTTCACCAGGAGCTTCGCGCGCTGGAAGGTGCCCATCATGCGGCGCCCGCGCTCACCGGGATCACCGGCGTACTCGTAGGAGAGGAAGTCCGCCGCGGCGAGCGCCGACGCGACGGCCGTGCGCAGCCCGTACAACCGCGCGTCGATCTCGGCCACGAGGGTGCGGCTCGCGGCCTTGGGCGCCTTCCGCCGCCGCAGCGCGTCGACGGCCAGGTCGTGGGCGGCCTGCGCGATCCCGGTGTAGATGCCCAGCATCGTGATCGAGCTGACCGTCTGGCCCGCCAGCGCGGCGTCGTCGCGCTGGTCGGCCGCCCCCCGCAGGAAGACGTCCCCGGCGCCGACGGGACAGTCCTCCAGCACGATGTCGACGCTTCCGGAGGCGCGCATGCCGAGTCCGTCCCAGTTGTCCAGGACCGTGAGGCCGGGCGTGTCCCGGTAGACGACGGCGGCGGCGTCCTGCGCCGGGCCGGAACCCGGGGCGGTCCGCGCCGATATGACGAAGTGCGTCGCGATCGGCGCCATGCTCGCCAGGATCTTGCGGCCGGACAGCCGCCAGCCGTCCTCGGCCGGGGTGAGCGTGCTGACGAACCGGCCACCGCCGGGGTGGTCCTTGACCGTGGTGCAGACGACGGCCTCTCCGGAGCCCATCGGCCGCAGGATCCGCTCGGCCAGGTTCCGCGCCGCGGGACCGCCGTGCCGCCATTCGTAGGTCAGCGTGAGCCCGCGGCTCAGCTGCATGTGCAGCGCGAGCGCGGTGGAGGCGTCGGCCTCGGCCGTCGTCAGCAGCGCCAGGCACACGTCCCGCAGGCTGGTGACGCCGAGCCCGCCCAGCTCCCGCGGGACGGTGGCGCCGAGCACGCCGTCCTTGCGCAGGCCCGCGAAGACGGCGGCCGGGAACGTGCCGGCGCGGTCGTGCCCGTCGGCCTCCGCCCGTATCTGCGGGAGGTGCTCGGCGAGCAGACCCAGCAGCGTGCGCCCCTCGGCGGTCACCGGTTCGCGAAGCTCTCCCGTCAGTGACGGGTCGACGCCGTGCACAGCCATCGCGTTCCCCGCTTTCCCTCAGCTCTCCGGCCGTCGTGCGGCCCCGGCGGATACCGATGATGGCCCGCCCGGTTCGAGATCCGCTGGAAGGCGGCTCCGCGGGCGTCCGGTCCAGTGGTCCTCCACGGTTTCTCCAGCGGACGCCGTGAGCATCGGTCGGAGCCGGCGATGACGGTCATCGGGTCATCGGCGTGCCGTCCACGAGACCGAGCCATGAGACCGGGGAAGATCTGATGTGTCGTGTCTGCGGTGGTACCGTCCACCAGTTCTTCGACTTCGGGCGCCAGCCGCTGTCCGACATGTTCCTAGGGCCTGGCGACCTGGAGCACGAGTTCTTCTTCCGGCTCGCCGTGGGCATCTGCGAGTCCTGCACGATGACCCAGCTCATGGACGAGGTCGCCCGGGACCGCATGTTCCATGACGCCTACCCGTACCACTCCTCCGGGTCGGTGCACATGCGCCGCCACTTCGAGCAGACCGCCAACCGCTTCCTCGACACCCACCTGAGCGGCCGCGGGCCCGATCCGTTCATCGTGGAGATCGGCTGCAACGACGGCGTCATGCTCAGGACGCTCGGCAAGGCCGGCGTCCGGCACCTGGGGGTGGAGCCGTCCGGCGGGGTCGCCGACCTCGCCCGCGCGAACGGGGTGCGGGTC
Organism: Actinomadura sp. KC345; assembly: GCF_004348515.1. GTDB lineage: Bacteria > Actinomycetota > Actinomycetes > Streptosporangiales > Streptosporangiaceae > Spirillospora. The sequence continues at coordinate 5,909 of NZ_SMKH01000318.1, forward strand.
CGCACCGACTTCTTCGAGGAGCCCACCGCGGCCGACATCGTCGCCGAGGAGGGGACCGCGGATCTGATCTACGCGGCCAACACGATCTGCCACATCCCCTACATCGGGTCGATCTTCCGGGGAGTGGACGCGCTGCTGGCGCCCGACGGCGCCTTCGTGTTCGAGGACCCCTACCTCGGGGACATCCTCGACCGCACCACCTTCGACCAGATCTACGACGAGCATTTCTTCTTCTTCACGGTGCGCTCGGTGCAGGCGGTGGCCGCGCGCCACGGCTTCGAGGTGGTCGACGTGGAGCGGCTGCCCGTGCACGGTGGCGAGGTCCGCTACACGATCACCCGCAGGGGCACGCGGACGCCGACGGCCGCGGTGGCCGAACTCGCGGACCTGGAACGCGCACGGGGACTCGGGACACGGGAGGCGTTCGACCCGTTCGCGGCCGACATCGAACGCATTCGCCACGAGTTGGTGACCCTCCTGCGGGGACTGGCCGCGGAGGGCAAGCGCGTCGTCGGGTACGGCGCGACGGCCAAGAGCGCCACGGTGACGAACTACTGCGGCATCGGACCCGAGCTGATCTCGTTCGTCTGCGACGCGACCCCGGCCAAGCACGGGAAGCTGATGCCGGGCTCGCACATCCCGGTCCGGCCGGGGGAAGCCCTCGCCGATCCGTATCCGGACTACGCCGTGCTGTTCGCCTGGAACCACGCCGAGGAGATCATGGCGAAGGAGCGCGCGTTCCACGAGGCCGGCGGCCGCTGGATCCTGTACGTCCCCGAGGTCCACATCGTCTGAGGCGGCACCTGGGGCCGAGGGAGGAATGCCGTGCGAGTCCTGTTCACCACGCTCCCGGTCAAGGCCCATCTGTATCTTCAGGTGCCCCTGGCCTGGGCGCTGCGGGCCGCGGGGCACGAGGTCCGCTTCGCCGTCCAGCCGGACATCGTGGACGACGTCACCGGTGCCGGCCTGACCGCCGTATCGATCGGTGAGGCCGTCCAGCAGGGCGAGCCCGCCTCCGCTGAACCCGTGCCTGACGAGGATCACCCGTGGAACTCGGAATGGGAGAGGGTGCTCGACCTGGCCGAGTCGCGACCCGAGAGATTGGGCTACGACTATCTGCAGGGCGTGCTCACCGCCTGGACGTTCAACTTCATGACCATCTCCCCCGAGCGGCTGGTGGACGAGCTGGTGGGGCTGGCCCGGAGCTGGCGGCCGGACCTGGTGATCTGGGACCCCGTCGTGTTCGCCGGGCCGGTGGCCGCGCGGGCGTGCGGCGCGGCGCATGCGCGGCTGCTCTTCGGCCTCGATCTGGTCGGGCATATGCGGGAGCGCTACCTGGGGTTCGTCCACGACCGGCCCCGGGAGCTGCGTGAGGACCCACTGGACGAATGGCTCGGATGGGTCCTGGCGCGGTACGGCCACACGTTCGCCGAGGACGCGGTGGCCGGCATGTGGACGATCGATCCGGTCCCGCCGTCGACGCGTCCGGCCGCCGGCCGCCACCGCGTTCCGGTCCGGTACGTCCCCTACAACGGCCAGGCCGCGATTCCGGGCTGGCTCAGGGAGCCGCCGAAACGGCGCCGTGTGTGCCTGACCCTCGGGCTGTCGTTCCGTGAGGTGCTGGGCCGGGACAGGGTCTCGGTCGCCCGGCTGCTGGAGGCGGTGGCCGATGTGGACGCCGAGGTGGTGGCGACGCTGAACGCCGACCAGCTCGCCGGCGTGCCGGCGGTTCCCGACAACGTCCGCGCGGTGGACTTCGTCGCGCTGAACGCGCTGCTGCCGACCTGCTCGGCGATCATCCACCAGGGCGGCATCGGGCAGTCGCAGACCGCACTGGTTCACGGGGTCCCGCAGGTCGTCCTGCCCAACGGGCGCTGGGACACCGTGCCCCGGGCCCGGCGGCTCCACGGCACCGGTGCCGGGATCCACGTCGGGGACGACGACGGCGCTCCGAGCGCCGACACGGTACGGCGCGCGTTGCTACGGGTTCTGGATGAACCGTCGTTCGCGCGGAACGCGGGGCGGCTGCGCACCGAGATGCTGGGCATGCCCGCGCCCGCGGACATCGTGCCTGTGCTGGAAACGCTGACGGCCGAGCACAGCGGCCACGGGAGCGGGTGAGTAACGTGCGCGTCCTTTTCGTGACATTCCCTACCAAGGCGCACCTGTATGCGCAGGTCCCGGTGGCGTGGGCGCTGCGGTCGGCGGGACATGAGGTGTGCGTGGCCAGCCGGCCGGACCTGGTGGAGGACATCACCCGCACGGGTCTCACCGCCGTTCCGGTCGGGGAGGTCCTCGACCTGGAGAGCAGGTTGCGGGAAGGCGGGGTCGCCGACGCGCCGGACGGCCGCGACCTGCTCACGATGGACGAGCTCCGCCCCGAGCGCGCGACCTACGACGCGCTCCACGGCCTGTTCACCGTGCTGACGACCGAGGGATTCCCGCTCGTCTCCTCGCCGGACACCATCGATCAGCTCGTCGGTTTCGCGCGGGAATGGCGGCCGGATCTGCTGATTTGGGATCCGCAGGTCATCGCCGGTGGGGTGGCGGCGCGGGTGTGTGGGGCGGCGCATGCGCGGTTGTTGTACGGGTTGGATT
>NZ_SMKH01000319.1 GCF_004348515.1 Actinomadura sp. KC345
GCCTTCCGCGAAGCCGGCGAGTCCGCTCCCCTGCGCGAGGCCGCCCGGCCCCGGCCCGGCGCCGCGGAGAGCCCCCGGCCCGGCGACGCCTACGACGACCGCGAATCGACGGACGGACGCGAAAGCCGGCAGCCGCTCCGCCCGGCGAGCGAGCGCACGCCAGAACAGCGCACCGCCCCCCGCGAACAGGACGTCCCCTCCCGCGACGAGACCGCGCACAAGGCCGTTCAGGACGACGACACGTACGACGACCGCGAGACGGCGGCCTCCCGCGGAGCCCGGGAGTCGCTGCGCCTCGCGGGCGAGCGCGCACCGGAGCAGCGCACCGGGGCCGAGGGGCCTCAGGGCACTCCGCAGCGCGACCCAGCCACCGAGCGGGAGATCCACCGGGACCGCGAGACGGCCTCCCACGAGGATCGCGAACCGCTGCGCACCGCCGATGAACACGCGCCGCACCAGAGCACCGAAGCCGGTGCGCGTGAGGACGCCCCATCGCACGGAGACCGCGAACCGCTGCGCGCCAAGGGCGAGCGCACATCGGACCAGGGCACCGAGGGGCGTGAAGGCGCTCCATCGCGCGACCCTGCCACCGAACCAGGAACGCCCCAGGAGCACGCGACGGCGGCCTCCCAAGAAGCCGGGGAGGCCGTGCGCGCAGCGGAACCGCAGGAGCGTCAAGCGGCGGCTTCCCACGGAGACCGGGAACCGCTCCGCCCCGCAGACGAGCGCGCACCGGAACAGGCCACCGAAGCCGATGCGCGCGAGGACGCTGCGTCGCGCGGCACCGGCACCGAACGCGAGACGCACCAGGACCGCGAGACGGCGGCCTCCCGCGAAGACCGCGAAGCAGTGCGCGCAGCGGGCGAGCGCGTGCCGGAACAGGGCGCCGAGGCCGAGCGGGGAACGCCGGAGCGTGAGGCGGCGGCTTCTCGCGTCCCCGAGCGCGAAACGGAACAGGACGCCGATGCTCGTGAGGTGAGCGCGGGGACGAGCGAGACCGTCGAAGCGGATGACGGGCGCGAGTTCGCGGAGACCCCCGCGCGGCGGGCCGCTCGGTTGCGTGAGGCCGGGCAGGACCAGGAGCCGGCCCGCGAGGAGTCGCCGGCCGGCAAGGCACAGGACGAGCCTGCCGAGGCGGAGCCCGCCGAGGAGGAGCGGTCCCCGCGGGAGAAGAGGCCCGCGGCGCAGCGGGCGGGTCAGCGGCAGTCTTCGCGGACGCCCGCGAAGAAGAAGCCGGCCACTCGCCCGACGATGCCCGCGGCCGGGCAGGAGAAGCCGGCCGGCGCCGCGCCACCGCCGGCCGCCGCCGCGGCGGCCGGGGAACCGGCGGCGCAGCGGCCCGCACGGCGCCGCAAGGCCAAGGGCAAGCGCGCCTCCGTGCCGTCGTGGGACGAGATCATGTTCGGTGCGCGCCGCCCCGAATAGGGCGTCACGCGCCGGGAGTCTCCAGGAACGGCGTCACCCAGGCGGGCGTGATACCGGCGGCCAGGGCCACGGCGTCCTCTTCGGCCATGTCCATCGCCGAGTAGCCGCCGTCGCCCGCGCCGGCCGCGGCGATGAGGGTGGCCAGGCCGAGCCTGCGCTGGAAGAGCGTCCGGCGGATGCGCCAGCCGACGATGGCGGTGTGCTCGACGACCGCCTGGCGGCGGCGCAGGGAGCCTGAGCGGACGCTGAGGCGCTCGCCGTCGGTGACGTGGCCGAGCTGGCGGTAGCGGTCCAGTCCGAGGGGGACGGCCAGGACGGTGAGAACGGCGAACACGGAGGCGGCCGAAGGCTGTCCGGCCAGCACGGCGAGGGCGGCGAACCCGGCCGGGGGCGCCATCGCGCGGGTCAGCCGGCGGCTCCGGGCGGCGGGCGGATGGGCGGTCAGCGGCCTGGGGACGTTGCCGACGACGCGTGCGGCCAGGGACTCGGCGACCGCGCGGGGGGCGGCCGGCAGCAGGCGGCCGCGCTGGGCGGCGTCCCCGAGGCCGGTGATGAGCGCGCCGAGGCGGGCGACCCCGGCGAACCGCTCGAAGGGGTTGTCGGCGAGTTCGACACCTCGCAGCCGGCGGCGTTCGAGGGAGACGCTGCGCCGGGTGATCAGGCCGCGTTCGACCACCAGGGAGCCGTCCCGCTGGTGGACGGTGAAGTCCCAGTTGAACAGCGTGAAGGCGATCACCGACATGACCGGCATCGCGATCAGCAGGAGGATGGCGAGCGCGACGACGAGGGCGGTGGGCAGGCCGACCACCTCGTGGCCGAAGCCCTCCACCCGCTCCTGTGTGATCAGGCCGAGGTCGTCGCCGAGGTTGTAGACCGTGCCCAGGAGGCTGCCGGCCAGCGCGAAGGGCGTGAGGAGGTAGGCGCCGCTGAGCGGGGCGTACACGTACCAGCGGCGCCGCATGCGGGCGAGGACGCGGCGCGGCGGGACGGGGGTGCCCCTGGCCAGCAGGACACGGCGGAGCCGTTCGGCCTCGTGCCGGGAGACGGCGTTCAGCGTGCCCTCGCCGCCCTCCGCGCCCGCGTCGATGTCGACGACCGCCAGCCCGAGAAGCCGGTGCGGGAGGGACGCGCTGATGTCCACCCCCCGGATCCGGTCGCGCGGGATGCTCTTGACCGACCGTCCGATGAGCGCCCGCCGGAGCTCGATGCGGTCGTCGTGCAGCGTGTAGGTGAACGTCATCCAGCCGCCGGCGTGGAAGAGCAGCCCGAACGCCAGTCCGGCGAAGGCGAAGTAGAACGCCGTGGACAGGCCGCCGACCAGGAGTCCCGCCGCGCCTGCGGCGATCAGGGCGATGAGCTCCCGGACGGCGCCGACGACGAACGTGAGCGGATGCAGCCGCCGGGCGGGGGGCGGCTCGGCGGACGGGTGCGCGGCGGGCTCGGAACCCGGGTCGCCGTCTCGTCGGCTCACGTCGCGTCGTCACGGAGGTCGTGTGCCCGGTGCGCCAGATCCTCGGCCAGGCGGGTCGCGACGTCCACGGGGAGCCCGGAGACCTCGGACGACCCGGCGTGGGACGCCGTGTTGACCTCGATGGTGGCCAGGCCCAGGATCCGTTCGATCCAGCCCTGCTGGGTGTCGACGGTCTGGATGCGCCCGACGGGCACCAGCAGCCACTCGCGGCTGAACCAGCCCGTCCGGGTGTAGACCACGTCGGCGCTGACCTCCCAGCGGTGGACCCGGTAACGCCAGACCGGCGCCACGGTCACCACCAGCAGGCCCGCGGCGCCGACGAGGTAGGGCAGCCACCCGATCCGGACCGACATCCACCCGGGCAGGCCGTCCCAGCCGGAGTCGCCGAGCCAGGCCGCCACTCCCAGGGAGAGGCCGAACGCCAGGCCCCACACCAGCAGGTACTCGATCGCCCAGTGCGCGATCGCGCGGGCCGACACCCGGTGTTCGGGCGGCCGCAGACGCGGCGGGTGCGGGCCCCCGCCGTCCTTCCGGTGACTGCGCCGCACCGACGTCACACCGCGAGTTTAGAACGCCGGAGGCCCCCTCCCGTTGTTCCACCGGAGGCTAACCGCCGGTTCCCGGGCACAATTTCGCGCCCACCGGCGTTTTGTCAGTGGCGGATGCGATGTTGGGGTCTCCCGCGCCACCAGCAGAGTCTCGGTCGGGCGGCGTAAAAAAAACTGGATGCGAATCACACCGGACTCCACATAATTTGGCAGCTCCCCTCGACGGGGAACCAAGACGTCCGGCGAACAAGTCCCTAGGAGCTCACATGACGTACGCCATCCAGGCCGACGGCCTGGAGAAGCGGTTCGGTGACACCCAGGCGCTGGCGGGCGTCTCCATCACCGCCCAACCCGGAACCGTTCTGGGGGTGCTGGGGCCGAACGGCGCCGGCAAGACCACCATGACGCGGATCTTGGCCACGCTGATCGAGCCGACCGGCGGCAACGCCCAGGTCGCGGGTTTCGACGTGGTCAAGGAGGCGCACAAGGTACGGCAGCTGATCGGCCTGACCGGCCAGTACGCCGGGGTGGACGAGATGCTCACCGGCACCGAGAACCTCATCCTGATCGGCCGGCTGCTCGGGCTGTCCAGGCGGGCGTCCAAGGCGCGGGCCGCCGAGCTGCTCGAGAGGTTCCAGCTCACCGAGGCCGCCGAGCGCGCCGCCAAGACGTACTCGGGCGGGATGCGCCGCCGCCTCGACCTGGCGGCGAGCCTGGTCGGACGGCCGCAGATCCTGTTCCTCGACGAGCCGACCACCGGCCTCGACCCGCGCAGCCGCAACGGCCTGTGGGACATCGTGCGCGGCCTGACCGCCGACGGCGTCACCGTGCTGCTCACCACGCAGTACCTGGAGGAGGCCGACCAGCTCGCCGACGACATCGTCGTCATCGACCGCGGCCAGATCATCGCGCACGGCACGTCCGACGTCCTCAAGGCGCAGGTCGGCGGCCAGGTACTGGAGGTGCGGCCGGTCGACCCGGCGGACGCCGGCACCGTGGCGAAGATCGTCGGGGAGCTGGCCGAGAGCGTCCCCGAGGTCCACGACGAGCTGGTCACCACGCCGATCACCGACCCCCAGCTGATGCCCGCCGTGGTGCGCCGCCTCGACGAGGCCGGCGTCAACGTCGGCGAGCTGTCACTGCGCAAGTCCAGCCTGGACGAGGTGTTCTTCGCCTTGACCGGGCACCACACCGACGACATCGAAGCCGAGGCCGACGAGCTCGCGCAGGCGGCGAACAAGGAAGGGGCGTCCGCATGACCGCGACGTTCGCGCCGCAGGACCTCTCCAAGCGCGTCGCGCCCGGCACGGCACTGCGCAACACGGCCACCCTGGCGTGGCGCAACCTGGTCCAGATCAAGCACAACCCGATGGAGCTGCTGGACCTGTCCATCCAGCCCATCATGTTCGTGCTGCTGTTCGCCTACGTGTTCGGCCCCGCGATGGCGGGCAGCGTGGAGGCGTACCTGCCGGTCGTCATCCCCGGCATCATCGCGCAGAACGCGCTGTTCGCCGGGATGAGCACCGGTTTCGGGCTCAACACCGACATCACCAAGGGCGTCTTCGACCGGTTCCGGAGCCTGCCGATCGCGCGCAGCGCCCCGCTCGCCGGGCGGATCATCGCCGACACCGCCAAGCAGGCGTGGTCGATGCTGATCCTGCTCATCGTCGGCTTCGCCATCGGCTTCCGGATCGAGACGAACGTCCTGGCGCTGCTCACCGCGTTCCTCCTGCTGCTGGCGTTCGCCGTCCTGTTCTCGTGGATCTCGGTGTACATCGCGATGAAGGTGAACGAGCCGGAGAAGGTGCAGATCTTCGGGTTCGTGGTGATCTTCCCGCTGAGCTTCCTGAGCACGGCGTTCATCCCCACGACCGAGGGCATCCCCGGGCCGCTCGCGTTCTTCATGGACAACAGCCCGGTGACGCAGTTGGTGGAGGCGATGCGCGGCCTGCTGGTCGGCGGTCCCGTCCTCGACCACGCCCTGGTCGCGCTGGCGTGGGGGGTCGGCTTCTCCCTCGTCTTCGCACCGCTCTCCCTGCGCGCCTTCAAGAAGCGCGCCTGATCCCGCGGAAACGGCCCCGGCCGCTCCCCATCAGGGAGCGGCCGGGGCCGTCGCGTGTCCGGCGGAGCCGGGCGGCCGCGGTCAGGCGGCGGGCTCGGCTTCCTTGACCTTGGCGCGGGCGTCGTCCAGGGCGGCCAGTTCGAAGTCGGCGCGCGGCTGCTCGACGGTGGCGAGGGAGACGGTCTCGCGCTTGAGGAACAGCGCGAGCGTCCAGTCCGCCACGACGCGCAGCTTGCGGTTGAAGGTCGGGACCTTCGCGCCGTGGTAGCTGCGGTGCATGAACCACGCCGGCCAGCCCTTGAGCTTGAACCCGTAGGTCTGGGCGACGCCCTTGTGCAGGCCGAGCCCGGCGACCGCGCCGATGTTGGCGTGGACGTAGGGCTTCAGCGTCTTGCCGCGCAGCGAGCGGACGATGTTGTCGCCGAGCAGCTTCGCCTGGCGGACGGCGTGCTGCGCGTTCGGCGGGCAGTACATGCCGTCCTGCGTCAGGTCCGGGATGGCGGCGTTGTCGCCGGCGGTGAACGCCCGCACGAGCCCCTCGACGGTCAGGTACTCGGTGCCCTTGACGCGGCCCTTCTCGTCCACGGGCAGGTCGCCGCTCCGGACGACGGGGGCCGCCTTGACGCCGGCGTTCCAGACGAGCGTCCCGGCCTGGAAGGCGCTGCCGTCCGACAGCTCGATCCGGCCGTCCACCGCGGAGCGCAGGAGCGTGTTCATCTTGACGTCGATGCCGCGCCCGCGGAGCTGCTCGGCGGTCCACTTGCCCATGTCGGGGCCGACCTCGGGCAGGATGCGGTCGGCGGCCTCGACGAGCATGAACCGCAGGTCCTGGGGAGTGACCTTGCGCATGTACTTGGTGGCGTCGCGGGTCATGTCCTCCAGCTCGGCGACCGCCTCGACGCCCGCGAAGCCGCCGCCGACGAACACGAACGTGAGCGCCTTGCGGCGCAGTTCGGCGTCGTCGGTGGACTCGGCGATCTCCAGCTGCTCCAGGACGTGGTTGCGCAGGTGGATGGCCTCGCCGACGGTCTTGAGACTGATGCCGTTCTCGGCGAGCCCCGGGATCGGCAGCAGCCGCGGCACCGCGCCCGCGGCCATCACCAGGTAGTCGTAGGAGATCCGCTCAGGCGGCCCGGCCAGCGGCTGGAGGATCGCCCAGCCCTCGTCGTGGTTCAGCTCGGTGACCCGGGCCTTGCGGACGGTGCACCTGGACAGGACGCGGCGGAGCGGGACGACGACGTGCCGCGGCGAGATGTTCCCGGCGGCGGCCTCGGGGAGGAACGGCTGGTACGTCATGTACGAGTTGGGGTCCACGATGGTGACCTTGACCTCGCCCCACCTGAGCTCGCGTCTGAGCTTCTTCTGCAGGCGCAGGGCGGTGTACATGCCGACATAGCCGCCACCCACGATGAGGATGTGGGGAGCGCCAGGGGTCTCCTGGGCGATCCTGGCCATTGCGGCCCTCCAATGTTCACGGTCGGCTTGTGAAGACATTCACAAGCTAACCGATAGACGTGCCTGACACCAACGAATAGCCACGAAAGAACGTGAGATCTTCCCGATCCGGCAAAGCTGAGGGCGGATACGGCTGTGAAACAGGACACTACTTCCCGAATAATCGGGTGGAACGGGACAGAACACGCATGGTCAAGGTCACAGCACCGGCTTCCGGGAGCCGCCGCCCGGCCGGGACGAAAGGCGCGTTCCACTCCCCGCGAAGCCCTATCGTTGGGGCGAACGAGGAAGGGGGCGCCGACGGGCGAGGCGGCGCGGCCGGAATGACGGCGATCCGGCGGCGCGCGGCGTACGATCTCGCCCGGGAGCGAATCGATGATGAGCAGAGACCGGCGTCCGATCCTGGCCGCGGCGGGCGCCTTCGCGCTCACCGGGGTCCTCGGCGGCTGCGGGCTGATCGGCGAGCCGGAGAACCAGAGCGCCGAGCTGTCGGAGTGGTTCACGGTGACCAGCCCGGTCTTCCGCGATGAGCAGGAGTTGCCCCCGCGGTACGGCTGCACGACGTACCCTGGCGGGCAGGGGAAGACCCCGCCGCTCCGGTGGTCGGGCCTGAACGGGACCAGGTCGTTCGCGATCGTCATGGACGCCCCGGACCGGTCCGGCGGCGCAGGCGTCCACTGGGTGATCGCGGGCATCGACGGGACCGTGAACGAACTCGTCGAGGGTGCCCAGCTGGAAAGAACCGTCGAAGGGTTGACCACAAGCAAGAAGGCGGGCTACGCGCCGCCGTGCCCGCCCAAGGGAGAACGGCACCGGTACCGGTTCACCATCTACGCGCTGGACCACCCGGCACCGTTCGAGAACGGCGCCGCACTGAAGGACTCGCTGCCCGCCATCGCGGAGCACACGATCGGCCGGGGAAGGATCACCGGGAACTTCGGCGGCAACTAGGCGCGTTGACCGTGAGGCTCTCAGGAGCACAGGGTCAGGGCGGACCCCACCGGGGGGAGCTGGAGCCGACAGGGGCGTACCGATGGGCGGGATTGGCCGATCGGCACGCGCCGTGCGAGGGTAAATGTGCGCGAAGGGTGTGACAACGGTCATAGCGGTCGGTCAGAATCGGGCTAGGCCGAGGCGGCGGCGACCCGAGCAGCACCGGCCGCCTGCGACAATCGGGACGGACCCGCGGTCCGCGCCGGGGACTCTCACCGGGCCAAGGCATTGGGTGGTGGCATGACTTCTTACATCGTGGTCTTCGGCCTCATTGTGGTCGTGGTCCTGGTGGGCGTCCTCGTCGCCCTGGGCCTGAGGGCCAGCAGGGCGGGACGCGACGACGACGACTGGATGGACGAGGAGCCGCAGCAGCCGCGCGGCCGCCGGGGAGTCCCGCCGCAGGACGAGATGGGCCCCCCCGACGAGTACGGCTACAACGACGGCTACAACGACGGCTACGACGGCGCCTATGACGGCGGCTACGACCGGCACGGCGCGCCCGAGGGCGCTCCCGACCGCCGCGTCGCCGGCGGTCGGGAG